>OZ251459.1:0-312500 GCA_965242525.1 uncultured Binatia bacterium (SeqCode) | reverse complement strand
GTCGTCCCTCTCCAACATCCGGGCCACCGTGTATTTGCCGCTCAGCTCCAGCAACCCGTCCGCCCCCAGCTCCTCCATCCATCGGCTGTTGAAGTCGATGATGGTCGCCTCCGGGTCCAGGATCTTGAAGATCTGCTCCCTGTAGGTGGCGGCGTTCTCCAGGACTTCGTCCCGACCGAGCTGCCTGCGCGTCTCCGACTTGCCCGAAGGGTCCCCGATCATGCCGGTGAAATCGCCGATGAGGAAGACCACCTGGTGCCCCAGGTCCTGGAACTGCTTCATCTTCTGGATCAGCACGGTGTGGCCCAGGTGCAGGTCCGGCGCCGTGGGGTCGAAGCCCGCCTTGACCCGCAAGGGCGTCCCCCTCTCCAGTTTCTTCAGGAGCTCGTCCTCGGAGAGGATCTCCACCGCTCCGCGCTTCAGGAGTCTCAACTGCTCTGTGGGGCTCATGTCCATGCCGGCAAGCCGTTCCCGCGAAGGGACTCCGCTAGTGCGCGTATTCGACGGCCCGGGTCTCCCGGATGACCGTCACCTTGATCTGGCCCGGGTAGGCCATCTCGTTCTCCACCTTCTTCGCCACCGCCCGGGCCATGGACGCGGCCTCGTCGTCGGAAACCTGCGCCGCCTGGACGATGATCCTGAGCTCCCGCCCCGCCTGCACCGCGTAGGACTTCTCCACTCCCTCAAAGGAGTTGCTGATCCTCTCCAGCTCTTCGAGACGCCGGACGTAGGTCTCCAGCATCTCCCGGCGCGCCCCCGGACGAGCCCCGGAAAGGGCGTCCGCGGCGTCCACCAGCGGCGCCAGGATGGTCTCCGCCCGGATCTCCTCGTGGTGGGCGGCGATGGCGTTGACGATCTTGGGCGACTCGCCGTACTTCCTCGCCAACTCGCCGCCGATGATGGCGTGGGACCCTTCCACCTCGTGGTCCACCGCCTTCCCGATGTCGTGGAGCAGCGCCGCCCTGCGGGCCTGCTTCTCGTTCAGGCCCAGCTCCGCGGCCATGGCGCCGCAGAGGAACGCCATCTCGATGGAGTGCAGCAGGACGTTCTGGGCATAGCTGTACCGGAACTTCAGCCTCCCCAGCAGCTTCACGAGCTCGGGATGGACGCCATGGACGCCCACGTCGAACACCGCCTTCTGTCCGGCTTCCTTGATGACCTCGTCGATCTCGCGCTCGGACCGCCGGACCACGTCCTCGATGCGTCCCGGGTGTATGCGGCCGTCGGAGATGAGCGTCTCCAGGGAAAGGCGGGCGATCTCCCGGCGGATGGGGTTGTGGCCCGAGATGATCACGGACTCCGGGGTATCGTCCACGATCAGGTCGATGCCGGTGGCCGCCTCCAGGGCCCGGATGTTGCGACCCTCGCGGCCGATGATCCGCCCCTTCATCTCGTCGTTGGGGAGGGACACCACCGATACCGTCCGCTCGGTGACGAAGTCCCCCGCCAACCGGGCGATGGCCAGGGCGATCACCTTCTTGGCTTCCCGGTCCGCCTCCGCCTTGGCCTGCTCTTCCATGACGCGGATGCGTCTGGCGGAATCGTACCGCGCCTCCTCGACCATCTCGTCCATCAGGCTCTTCTTCGCCTCCTCGCGGCTGGTCCCGGCCACCGTCTCGAGCTGGCGCTTCGCCTCGTCCACCAGACGCCGGGCCTCCGACTCCATCTCGTCCACCGACTGCCGTTTCTTCTCGATGGCTCCTTCCCGATGGGTCAGGCCGTCCTCGCGCTTCTCGATGCTCTCCAGACGTTTGTCCAGGACCTCCTCCCGGGTCAGCAGCCTCCGCTCCAGGGTCTGCAGGTCCTTGCGGGTCTCCCGCATGTCGTTCTCGAACTCGGAGCGGGCGAGCAACGCCTCGTCCCTGGCCCGTATCTCGGCCTCTTTCCGAATCGCGTCGGCCTCCCTCCGCGCCTCGTCCAGGATGCGCGCGGCGGTGTTCCGATCGAGTTCCCTCTGGACTTGGCGCTGCTTCCTTCGGACCAGGAGCACGACGACGGTCAGCAGGCAACCCAGAACAACGCCCAGAACCAAAGAAGACCATGTAACCAAAGCAAGCTACCTCCCGGAAGCATCGACCCGGTACGGAAGCCTATCCGCAAGGCTCTCCGACCCGCTCCGTTCCGCCACAGGCAACGACCCGGTCCTCCGTCACGACGTAGTGGACCGGCAGGTCCCCCGGCTCCGTGGGCACTTCTTCCACCAACTGGAACTCGTAGGCCAGGGCGATCCTCGGCGCGCGGGCGCCCAGGCGCTCCAACAACCGGTCATACCAGCCGGCCCCGCGCCCCAGGCGGTTCCCGTTGCGGTCGAAGGCCACCCCCGGGACGAACACCGCCAGTCCCGGGTCCTCGCACGACTCGCTTCCCGCTGGTTCGAGGATGCCGTACCGGCCGGGAACCATATCGGCTTCGGACCGCACCCGAACGACGCGCGGGAACCCGTCCGCGGCCTTCGGATAGCAGAGCCGTTTCCGCGCTTCCAGGGCGTCCCGGCTTATCTCCGACGTCCCCACCTCGTTGCCCACCGGACTGTAGAGGGCAACGGCGCGGGCCGCGCGGTAAACGGGCAATTCCAGGACCCTGCGCTGGATCCTCTCTCCCCGGGCGCGGGCCGAGGCGGACGAAAGGGCCTCCCTCTGCGCCAGGACCGAGCGCCTCAGGACCTCTTTCGCGTCCCTCATGGAGGAGGTCCCCACCGGACCCCGAGGGAGGGCGCCGGCGCGGAACGAAACGGCCGAAAGGACCCGTCCGGGAAGACGCGCATCAGTCGTCTTCGGACAGGGTCGCCGCCAGCCTCTCGAGCAACCGGTCCACCCGGTTCGCCGCGGCGTCGTAGTCCTCCTTGAGGCGGTGGTATTCGTCCGCAATGTTCAGGGCCACGAGCATCGCCATGTTGTACTTGCCCCCGGGGTTGGTGGACTGGCTGAGCTCGTGCATCTTCCCGTCCACGTAGTCCGCCACTTTCCGGATGTGCTCCTCCTCGTCGTCACTCCGGAGAGTGAACTTCTGGCCCATGATCTTGACTTGCACCGCCTTTGGCATGGGTCGTCAGGAAAGGTCCAGTTGCTCGAACCGGCCGATGATCCTGGTCAGCCGCGCCCGCATCGCTGCCCGTTCGCGCTCGTACCGCTGGATGCGGTCGTTCAGGCTCTTGAACTGCGCGTCCCGTTCCTCGACGCGCACCCGCGCCCGGGCCACCGCCTTCTTCATCCTCCGATGCTGCTCCACGAGACGCTCCACCAGGAGCTCCATCTGTTCGAGTTTGTCAGGCTCCATGCGCCAAATACCGGGCAAATCCTCAATTGATAGTTTAAGATTTGCCAAAGCCGGATGTCAAGCCGCTCGAACGCCCCCGCGGCTAGGCGAGCAGGGCCTGCACGAACGCGTCGGGATCGAATTCCTGGAGGTCCTCCACCCCTTCCCCGACTCCCACGTACTCCATGGGGATCGCCAGCTCCTGCTGGATCCGCACCACCGCTCCGCCCTTGGCGGTGCCGTCGAGCTTGGTCAGCACGATGCCGCTCACGCTGACGGCCTCCTGGAAGACCCTGGCCTGCGCCACCGCGTTCTGGCCGGTGTGCGCGTCCACCACCAGCAAGGTCTCGTGCGGCGCCCCCGCCTGCGCCTTTCCCAGCACGCGGCGCATCTTCCGGAGCTCCTCCACCAAGTTGACCTTGTTGTGGAGCCTGCCCGCGGTGTCGATGAGGAGCACGTCCACCTCCCGCTTTCGGGCCGCGTGCACCGCGTCGAACACCACCCCCGAGGGGTCCTGCCCCGGAGCGTGCTTCACCACCTCCGACCCTGCCCGCTCTCCCCATATCTCCAACTGCTCGATGGCCCCGGCCCGGAACGTATCGGCCGCGGCCAGCAGCACCTTCTTCCCGCTCCGCTCCAGGCGGTGGGCCAGCTTTCCCACGGTGGTGGTCTTGCCGACGCCGTTCACGCCCACCACCATGACCACCCAGGGGGACTCCGAGCACCGGCGGGACCCCATCCCCCGATGCTCCTGCAGCAGGGCAGCGAGCTCCCGCCGCAACGATGCGGCCCCGTCGCCGGCGCGGGCCCCGCCCGGGCCGTGCACCGAGTCCAGCAGCCGCCGGGTCGCCCGGACGCCGAAGTCCGCCCCGAGGAGGAGATCCTCCAACGCCTCCCCGCGGGCCTCCCCGTCCTCCGCCAAGGCGCCGGCCAGACGGCCGGCCCATGCCGCCCTGGTGCGGGACAGGCCCCGCTTGAGGCGATCCAGGAATCCTTCTTTCCGGTTCATGAACGCATGACCTCGGACCAGACCCACGGGAATTGACCACAGAGGCCGGACCTCCGTCAACAAGCGGGCTCGACGCCCCTTGCCGCGGACCGGGAAGGGCGGATGGCGCAGCGGTAGGGGAAGGAGGGTTAGACCATCTCCACGGAGACGATCCTGGACACCCCGGGGTCGTCCATGGTGATGCCGTAGAGCACATCCGCGGCGAGCATCGTCCTCTTGTTGTGGGTGATGATCACGAACTGCGCCAACCGCGTCATCTCCTTGACCATCCGGATGAACAGATCGAGGTTCGCGTCGTCGAGGGGCGCGTCCACCTCGTCGAGGAAGCAGAACGGGCTGGGCCGGGTCAGGAAGATGGCGAAGAGGAGGCTCACCGCGGTCAACGCCTTCTCGCCGCCGGAGAGCAGGCTGATGGACTGGAGCTTCTTGCCGGGGGGCTGCGCGACGATATCGACCCCGGTCTCCAGGTAGTCGTTCTCGTCCGTGAGCCTCAGGGACGCCTTGCCCCCGTTGAACAGCCTGGGAAAGATCGCCTGGAACTTCCCGTCGATCTCCTCGAAGCTCTCCTTGAACCGGAGCCGGCAGATCCGGTTGAGCTTGGTGATGGTCTGCTGCAGGTCGGCCATGGACCGTTCCAGGTCCTCCCGCTGCGCGGCCAGGAATCCGCTCCGCTCCGTGAGCTCCTCGAACTCGCCGATGGCCGCCAAGTTGACCTCGCCCATCCGTTGCAGCCGGGCGCGCAACTCCGCCACCTCTTCGGGCAGGTCGTCCGGGGACGCGCCTCCGCCGCCCTCCTCGAAGGTCAGCCCCGCCAAGTCCACGCCGTACTTCTCCCGGATGTCGTCGTGCAGGTGGCCCAGCTCCATGGACTTCTCTTTCTGCAACAACTGGAGCCTTCCCCGGTCCTCCTGCCCGGCCTCGATGTCCGGACGGACCAGTTGGACGGCCTCTTCCAACTCCCGTATCCGGTCCGCGAGGGCGCGGCGGTCCTGTTGCCGCGAGGCCGCGTCGGCCTCCGCCTCATGGAGCCGGATGCGCAACAGCCGTGTCCGCGCCTCGGACCGCTCCCGGGACGCCGCCGTCTCCTCGATCTTGCGGGTCGTTTCCGCGATCCGGCTCTCCTGTTGCCCGAGCCGCGAGGCCAGCTCGGCGCGCAGGCCGACCCGGTCCTGGAGGTTCGCCCGGGAGTTCTCCTCCTTTTCCCTAGCCGCGGCCGCCCGCACCCGGGACTCGTTCAGCCGCGATTCCGCGGTCCGCAACGCTTCCTCGGACTGCTGCCAGGAGGCCCGCAGCTCCCTCATCCGCGACTCCGACGCGGCCCTTTCCCGCGAGGACTCGGCGATGGCGGCGTCACACGCCTCGATGGACTCGTTCAGCGCGGCGGCCTCGCCGGACACGTCCCGGAGTTCCTGGCCGACGGTGGCCAGATCCTCGCGCGAGCGGGCAATGGCCTGGTCCGTGCGCAGCAGCTCGTGCTCCAGTTGTACCTTGGCCACCGCCAACTCCCCGGCCTCGTCCACCAACCGCTGGCGTTCCGCCTCCGCTCCCTGCAACTCCGACCTCGCGTCCGCCACCCGCCGCTCCTGGACCCGGACGCTCTCCTCGTGCGCCGAGACCTGCCCCTCCAACTCCTTGATCCTGCGGCGGCGCGAGATCGGGTTCCCGTCCAGGCTTTCGGCGCTCCCTCCCGTGACCACCCCCATGGGGTCGATGACCTCGCCGTCCAGGGTCACCAGCGAGTGGCGGAACCCGTTGGAGCGCCAGAGCCCCAGTCCCGATTCCAGGTCCCTGACCACCGCCACGTCGCCCAGCAGGTACTCGGCCACGTCCCGGTACCCGTCCTTGACCTCCACGAGCCCGAGCAAGGGGGCGATGACGTCCGGGCCCGACAGCGTGACCGGAGCGGCGCCGTTGCGGCGCTCGAACCGGCGCGGGATGAACCCCCCCCGTCCCGCGGACTCCCGCTTGAGGTACTCGACGGCCTCCACTCCCTCCCGGTGTCCCTGGACCACCACGTACTGGAGCCGTTCCCCCAGCACCGCGGTCAAGGCCTTCTCCAGGTCCCGGGGGGCTTCGATGAAGTCCGCCACCACGCCGCAGACCCCGTCCGAGCCGCCGTTGCTCTCGTGCTTGAACATGACCGCGCGCACGCCCTCCTGGTAGCCCTCGAAGTTCCTTTGCAGCGCATCGAGGGAGGCCAAGCCGGAACGCGCCTCCTGCAGTTCATCCTTGAGCCGAGCCAGGACCTCTTCGCGCCCGGCCAGGGCGGCCCGGCTCCTTTCCAGGCCCGCGTCGGCCCGAAGCAGGGCTTCCTCCGTCCGGGACGCCCGCGTCTCGCACTCCCGGAGCTCGCCGGACTGCCGCGCCCGCTCGCCGTCCAGTCCCTCGATCCGCCGTTCGACGGACCTCTCCTCGCCCTCCTTTTCCGCGGACTCCTCGGTCAGCCGCGCCAGGCGCTGCTCGTGGGCCTGCTTCGCATTGACGGCCCGGGAGTGGTCGGCGACCCGATCCACCATGAGGTCCGTCTCGCGCTCCACCGTGGCCTGGAACGCCTGGATCCGGGTCCGCAACTCCGCGGCTTCCCCTTCCATGCGCCGCACCGCCTCGTCCTCGTCCAGGGAACACCGGGCGAACTCCTCGCTGGCCTTGCCCAACTCCTCGATCTCGCTCGCCACCCGCTCCAGACGCGCGCCCGCGTCGAGGACGTCGGCCCTTTCCCGTTCGACGAAACCCCTCAGCTCGCCTTCCTCGCGCTGGAAGGACTCGATGCGCTGCTCCTCCCGGTTCACCTCCAGCTCCAGTTGGTGGAGCCGCTCCTGGGACGCCGCGATCTCGCCGTCGAGCTCCAGCAGGGAGACGCGGACGCGCTCGCTTTCCGCCTCCCTGGCCCGCACCGCGGCCGTCAGCGACGTGATCCGGTCCTCCACCGCGGCGACCTCGGCGCCGCGCTCGGCGATTTCCCGCTCCAACCCCTGCTTGCGCCAAGCCGCCCACCGCACCTCCATCTCCTGCAACCGTTCCCTGAGGCTCCGGTACCGCTCGGCCCTCTTTGCCTGGACCTCGATCCTGTGGAGTTGCCGCTCCACCTCCCGGACGATGTCGTTCACACGCAGCAGGTTCTGCCGCGTCCGCTCCATCTTCCGCTCCGCCGCCTGCCTGCGGCTCTTGAACCGGCTGGTGCCGGCCGCCTCCTCGATGATGCGGCGCCGGTCTTCGGGCTTGGCGTTCACCAGCTCCTCGACGCGGCCCTGCCCGATGATGGAGTACGACTTGTTGCCGACGCCGGTGCCCAGGAAGAGCTCCACGATGTCGCGCAAACGGCAGGGCGCGCGGTTGATGGAGTATTCGGACTCCCCCGAGCGGAAGAGCCGCCGCGTCACCGCCACCTCGTCGAACGAGCCGTAATCGGCCGGGGCGCTGTGGTCGGAGTTGTCCAGCAACGCCGTGACTTCCGCCATGCCGATGGGCGCAAGCCGCTCGCTGCCGCTGAAGATCACGTCCTCCATGGTCTGGCCCCGGAGGTACCGGGCGCTCTGCTCGCCCATGGCCCACCGCAGCGCATCCACGACGTTGGACTTGCCGCAACCGTTGGGCCCCACGATGGCCGTGACGTCGGAGGTGAAATCGAGGACGGTCCTGTCCGCGAAAGACTTGAACCCGGAGATTTCCAGAGCCTTCAGACGCATGGTGACGAACCCCGTACTCCGAAGGTGTGCGGACCCGGAGTATCCACCGCGTTTTATTTCACAGGCAAGGGACCGGTGTCAAGGGAAACTCACAACATGGAGTGACGGCGCCGGTGGTCCACCACAACATGTGGGATACGGAGGAACCGTCTATTCCTCCAGCAGGGTGGCGTTCCAGTACGAGGCGTCCACCGCGGACAGGAACGGGAGCCACTCGCGGTAGCGGACGTTCCCTCCGCCCTCCTGGACCAGCGGCGTCCAGCGGGGCTTGAGGGGCTGGCGCAGCAGCGTCATCCGGGCCTCCTGGGGCGTCCGCCCGCCCTTCCGGCGGTTGCACGGAACGCAGGAGCAGACCACGTTGTCCCACCGGGAGGCGCCGCCGCGGGAGCGGGGGATTACGTGGTCCAGGTTGAGCTGGTGGCGCGGGAGCCTGCGCCCGCAGTACTGGCAGGTGGACCGGTCCCGGGCATAGACGTTGTAGCGGCTGAACCGGACCTGCCGCCGGGGCATCCGGTCGTACTGCACCAGGAGGATGACCCGCGGCACCCGCACCACGTGGTCCACCAGCCCCACGGTCTCCTCGTGGACCGACGCCGACAGGCCGCTCCAGCCCTTGAAATCGAAGGTCTGGTATCTTTCGTTGACGGCCTTGGCGATGCCCAGGTAGAGCAGGGTGAAAGCCCGACGCACCGACGTGACGTGGATCGGAAGGTACGACCGATTCAACATCAGCACCTTCGTGTGCATCGGAGAACGGCCCGGAGCAACACGTTTTTCCTGATGTGCGGCGGTATCCACGAAGGCCCCAGGTTGAATCCTCCTGAATGTATCGCCGTGCGCGGACCTTGTCAAACATGGCCGCTCCGGCAGCCGGTGGAGTCCGGTTTGCCATTTGGCATGGACTGGCCTATCATCAGTGCATAGTGTGCTCCTGCATCCCGAACCGGTTTACGACTGTGTGGACGACTCCTTGCCGTCCGTGCACCGGACTTCGACCGCTCCTTTCCCCGCCGACGAGCCTGCGTGACGCATGAGACGGATCCTCATCAACACGACCCCCCAGGAAACCCGCATCGCCGTGATGGAGGACAACGGCTTGGCCGAGTTCCTCATCGAACGCAACCGGGAAGAGGTCTGCGTCGGCAACCTCTACAAGGGGCGCGTGGTGCGCGTGCTGCCCGGGATGCAGGCGGCGTTCGTGGACATCGGGCTGGAGAAGGCCGCTTTCCTCCATGCCTCGGACGTCTGCGCCCCGTCCGGGGCGGCGGTGGACGGGAGCGACGACGAAGCGGCGGTGGAACCCGGCCCCGAACCGGGGCGGCCCCGCATCGAGCAGCAACTCAGCCCCGACCAGGAGATCCTGGCCCAGGTGGCCAAGGAGCCCCTCGGGATGAAGGGCGCGCGCGTCACCACCCACGTATCCCTGCCCGGCCGGTTCCTGGTGTTCATGCCCGCCACCCGGCACGTGGCCGTCTCCCGCAAGATCGAGGACGAGAAGGAACGAAAGCGGCTGAAGGAAATCGTCCAGGAACTGGCCGTGGAGGACGGCGGCTTCATCATCCGGACCGCCTGCGAGGGGCGCAACAAGAGGGATGTCCAGAGCGACGTCCGGTTCCTGACGACCCTCTGGTCCCGCATCCGCAAACGCCTGGAAACCGCGTCCACGCCGGAGTTGATCCACCGGGACCTGGACCTGGTCCCGCGCACCATCCGCGACTTCTTCAACGCCAACACCAGGGAAGTCGTGGTCGATCAGGCCGGGGAGCACCAGCGCGTACTCGAATTCGTGAAGCAGTTCATGCCGCGGCTCAAGGGGCGCGTGAAGCTGTACGACGAACCCGAGCCGCTGCTGGACCGCTACGAGGTCGAACGCAAGGTCCTCAGGGCGCTGGATCCCAAGATCTGGCTGAAATCCGGCGGGTACATCAACATCGAGCAGACCGAAGCGCTGACGGCCGTGGACGTGAACACCGGCCGGTACGTGGGGAAGAAGGACCAGGAAGAGACGGTCTTCAAGATCAACCTGGAGGCGGCCCGGGAGATCGTGCGCCAACTGAGGCTGCGCAACGTGGGGGGCCTCATCATCATCGACTTCATCGACATGGCCCAGGCCGCCAACCGGAAGGAGATCTACGACGCGCTGAAGGACGCCATCAAGGAGGACAGGGCCAAGACCCGGGTGCTGCCCATCTCCAGGTTGGGGCTCGTGGAGATGACCCGGCAACGCACCCGGGAGAACCTCGGCAACGTCCTTCTGAGCCCATGTCACTATTGCGGCGGACGCGGCCGCATCAAGTCCCACCCCACCATCGCCTACGAGATCCTGCGCCGCATCAAGCGGGAGAGCCTGCAACTGGACAACGGCGGACGCATCACCTTGCGCGTCCACCCGGGTATCGCCAACTTCCTGTACGACGAGGCCAAGGAGAGCCTGGAGGCCCTGGAACGCGAGATCGACCGCAAGGTCATCGTCAAGGCCGATTCCGAGCGGCACACGGAAGCCTACGAGGTCGAGACCGGCTAGCCTGACGGGCGGCCGCGCAAGGCCACGGCCTCGGGCGCCGCGGTCCACGGCCTCCGGCGGAGCCCTCGACGGGGTTTAACCTGGTTGCAATGCGGACGTAACACCGTCGCCACCATGATGTGGCCATATGGAATCCGCCACTGGCGCCGCCATGACCGCGAGGCCGCCCATGCGCCCTGAACACACCGACCGGAAGTACGAGGAAGAGCTCAAGTCGCTGCGCGACCGGATCATCCGCATGGGCGGGCTGGTGGAGGACCAGATCGACCGGTCCATCAAGGCCCTGGTGGACCGGGAAGCCGCGCTTGCGGAAGCCGTCATCGAACGGGACGCCGAGGTCAACCGCATGGACGCGGACATCGACGAGTTGTGCGTCCGCCTGATCGCCCTCCACCAGCCCGCGGGCAAGGACCTCCGGTTCGTGACCACCGCGCTCAAGATCACCACCGACCTGGAACGCATCGGGGACATCTCGGTGAACATATCGGAGCGGTCCCTGGAGTTGATCCGCGAGGCGCCGCTCAAGCCCTACATCGACCTGCCGCGCATGGCCGAGATCTCCCGGCGGATGATCGCCGAGAGCCTGAACGCCTTCGTGCGCGAGGACACGACCCTGGCCCTCAAGGTCTGCCAGGACGACCAGGAGATCGACGACCTGAACGAGCAGATCTTCCGCGAGACGGTCTCGTACATGATCACCGAGCCCAGGACCATCAACCGGGCCATGAAGATCACGTTCGTCTCCAAGTACCTGGAGCGAATCGCGGACCATGCGACGAACATCGCGGAAATGGTCATATTCCTGGTCAAGGGCACCAGCATCCGCCACGTCAAGGAAGTGCCCCGGTCCATTTGAAACCGTGGGGAAGCCTGATGTCGGACAAGATCCTCGTCGTGGAAGACGAGGCGGACATACGCAAGCTCGTCTCCTACCACCTGCGCCAGGAGCGCTTCCGGGTCCTCGAAGTCGAGAACGGCGAAGACGCCCTCGAGATGGTAAGGAAGGAACCGCCGCGGCTCATCGTGCTGGACCTGATGCTGCCGGGACTATCGGGCCTGGAGTTCTGCAGGATCCTCCGGCAGAACCCGAAGACGGCCCGGACGCCGATCCTCATGGTCACCGCAAGGGCGGGGGAAGCCGACCGGGTGGTGGGCCTGGAGTTGGGAGCCGACGACTACCTCACCAAACCCTTCAGCCCAAGGGAGATGGTGGCCCGGGTCAAGGCGGTGCTCCGGCGAACCGGGCCTTCGGCGCCGCCCGACACCGCGGAAGTCTATGAGAAGGGACCCCTCCGGATCGATTTCACCACCTATGAGGTCCACGTGGCCGGAAAGCCGGTCCCGCTCACCCTCAAGGGGTTCGAGGTCCTGGGCTTCCTGGTCCGGAACCGCGACCGGGTGTTGAGCCGCGACCAGATCCTGGACGGGGTGTGGCATTCCGACGTCCATGTGATACCCCGCACGGTGGACGTCCACATCCGCAGGATCCGGGCGGCCCTGGAGCGCGGCCGCCGCAGTCCCGACTGCATCGTCACCATAAGGGGCGTAGGCTACAAGTGGGATGAGAAGTCCCTCGAGAAATAGTCTCGTCGGCGGGTTGTGCGCCGGCTACCTGCTGCTCACCCTGCTCTTCTTCGCTTTCGTCCATCTCTGGCGTCCGGGCTCCCCGTCCTCCGAAGCGCCACTGGACCCGCTGGCGCTCGTTGGGGCCTGGGCCGTCTTCTCCCTGGGCCTGCTGGGAGCCGCGGCATGGCTCCGGCGGACGCGGAAGCGCGTGGCCGACATGGTGGCCTTCTGCCGGAGGGCCGGCCGCGAAGAAGACCCCTCCGGGACGGCGCTCCCGGTGCGTCGCGCGGACGAGCTGGGGGCGTTGGAGGAAGGCCTCGGCCGGTTGGCCGGCGCCCTGACGGGCCGCCTCCGGGAAGCCACCGCGGAAAGGGAGAAACTGCGTTCCATCCTGAGCTGCATGATGGAAGGGGTGGTCGTGCTGGACACCGACGGCAGGGTGATCCTGGTGAACCAGATGGCCCAGAGCATATTCCGCCTTCCGCCGGACGCCAACGTCCTCGGCATGTCCACGGTGGAGATCCTGCGCCATCCGGAGATGCAGGCCCTGATTCGGGAGATGGTGGGAAGCGACTCCGCCCGGGACGCCCTCCAGCGCCAGGTGACCCTCGGCGACGACTGCTTCACGGTCAACGCCGCCCGTCTGAAGGACTCCCGGGGGCGCCTGCTCGGCTACGTGCTGGTGTTCCACGAGGTCACCGAGTTGAAGCGGCTGGAGCAGATCCGCGCCGACTTCGTCGCCAACGTCTCCCATGAGATGCGCACGCCCCTGACCGCCATACAGGGTTACGCCGAGACGCTCCTGGACGACCCGCCCAACGACCCCAGGAAGGCGCGCCAGTTCCTCCAGGTCGTCAAGCGCCACTCGGAACGCATGGGACGCCTCATCGACGACCTGCTGGCCCTGTCCGACCTGGAGATGGGCAACGTGAGCCTGAGGATGCAGCAAGTAGCCGCCAAGCCGCTGACGGAACGCGTCCTGGAGCTCTTCCGCACCCAGGCCAACCGGAAGCACATCCGCATACGCGCCGACGTGGACGCCGACGCGCCGCACCTCCTCGGAGACGAGGACCGCCTCCAGCAACTGCTCATCAACCTCGTGGACAACGCCGTCAAGTACACCCCCGAGCACGGCGAGGTGGCGGTGGAGGCGCGTTTCGAGCCGGGCGCCAACGGCGGCCGCGGACCCAGGGCGGCGTTGACCGTGTCGGACACCGGCTGCGGCATCCCGGAAAAGGACCTGCCCCGGCTCACCGAGCGGTTCTACCGCGTGGACAAGGCGCGCTCCCGGGAACTCGGCGGCACCGGGCTGGGTCTCGCCATCGTCAAGCACATCACCCAGGCCCACGGCGGCGAACTGAAGATCGAGAGCCGGTTGGGCAAGGGCACCCGCGTCTCCGTCCACCTGCCGTGCGCCCCCCACGCGGTCCCGCGGACGGTCCCGGCTGCTCCGACCGCGGGCGCCCGGGCTTGAAGCGCCGCGTTTTCCTGCCGGAAGACCCCCAATGGAAAGGTCGGAACAATTCCGGCTTGGACTTCCTCTCCCTGCGGGAAAGCGCGTCCTTCGACTTCGCTTCGCTACGCTCAGGACGAACGGGGATATAGGGCGTTTTGCTTGCAAACGGGCCGCGGATGCCTTATCCTGCCGCGTCACCTGTCAGCATCGCTGCACGTCACCGTTCGTCGAACCGGGAGAAACTGATGGAAGGCAAGAGAGTCGGGGTCACCGAGACCGTACTGAGGGACGCGCACCAGTCGCTGCTCGCCACGAGGATGCGCACCGAGGACATGCTCCCCATCGCCCAGGAGCTGGACGCCATCGGCTTCTGGTCGGTGGAGATGTGGGGAGGGGCCACCTTCGACGCCTGCCTCCGATACCTGGACGAGTGCCCCTGGGACCGCCTGAGGCTGATCCGGGACGCCATGCCCAACACCCGGCTCCAGATGTTGCTGCGGGGCCAGAACATCGTCGGATACCGCAACTACCCGGACGACGCGGTGGAGTACTTCGTCGAGAAGTCCGCGGACAACGGCATCGACGTGTTCCGGGTCTTCGACGCCATGAACGACGTCCGCAACATGAAGACCTCCATGGACGCGGTGAAACGCACCGGCAAGACCCTGGAGGCCGCCATCTCCTACACCATCAGTCCGGTCCACTCGCTGGAATACTTCATCGACTTCGCCGAAAAGCTCGTGGAAGCCGGCACCGACGTCCTGGCGGTCAAGGACATGGCCGGCCTGTTGTCGCCCTACGTGGCGCGGGAGCTCATCGGCGAGTTGAAGAGGCGGTTCACCGTTCCCGTCCACCTGCACTCCCACTGCACCACCGGCATGGCCCACATGTCCTACATCATGGCCGTGGAAGCAGGCGTGGACATCGTGGACACGGCCATCTCCACACTGTCCCACGGCACCTCGCAACCGGCCACGGAGGCCCTGGTGGTGTCCCTCAAGGGCACCCCCCGCGACACCGGCCTCGACCTGCGCCGACTCAACGGCATCGCCAACTACTTCACCGAGGTGCGCAGCAAGTACAGCGACTTCGAGAGCCCCGTCAGCAACCGGGTCAACGCCGAGATCGTCGAGTCGCAGATCCCCGGCGGCATGCTCTCGAACCTGGTGACGCAGTTGCGCCAGCAGAACGCCGAAGGCCGTCTGGACGAAGTGCTCCGGGAAGTGCAGGCGGTGCGCAAGGACCTCGGCTATCCGCCGCTGGTCACGCCCACCAGCCAGATCGTGGGTTCCCAGGCCACCTTGAACGTCCTCACCGGCAAGCGCTACGGGGTCGTCACCATGGAAGTGCGCAACTACGTCATGGGCCACTACGGCGCGCCCCCGGGACAGGTCAGCGACGAGATGAAGGCCATGGTCCTCGGCAAGAAGGACCCCATCCGCTGCCGCCCCGCGGACCTGCTGGAGCCCAGGATGGAAGCCGCCCGCCAGGAGATCGGCGACCTTGCGGCCAGCGAGGAAGACCTGCTCTCCTACACGCTGTTTCCCGACATCGCCAGGGACTACTTCGAGCGGCGGGGGCAGCAAGGGGCGGCCGCGGCCGGCTAGCCGGCGTCCCCGCCCCTCGGCGTCCCCCCTGCCCGTCCCCTCCTGCCGGCTCACAGGTAGCCGGCGTCCCGGTAAGCCCTCAGCGCCCCGGCGTGCAACGGCGCTCCCACCGACTCCAACGCCGCGGCCCCCTGCTCCCGAAGCGGCTCGTAGAGGTCAGCCAAGCCCTCGAACAGGGGGTTGAGCCGGGCCAGCGGCCCGGTGTTCCGCAGCAACGTCGAGACCAGCGTGTGAACGAGGTCCTCGTCCACGCGCTCGTGGGTCACCAGGACGTTGAGCACCGCGAGCCGGGGAACGTCTTCCCGGAGCCCCCGGAACGCCCCCCGGCGCATGACGCACCGGCGGTAGAAAGGCGCCTTCGACAGCACCTGCCGGAGCTGTTCCTCCCGGTACCGGACCACCTTGACCCGGGCCCGCTGGCTCAGGTCGGTCATCACCGCGTTGGGGATCGGACACTGGAACTGGACGTCCACCTCGCCCGCGGCCAGGGCGTCGGCCCCCTCGGGGAAGCCCAGATAGACCGCGGTGAAGTCCGTGAACCCCATGCCCAGGGCGTCGCAAATGGCGTGGACGTGCCGGACCATGCCGCTGTCCCTGGGGCCCACCGCCACGCGCTTGCCGGCGAGATGGGCCACTTCCTCCACGGGCGATTCGTCCAGGGCGACGAAGAAGACTGGGCCCGCGTTGGCCGGCGACGCCATGCGCAACGCCATGGGGCGGTGGAAGGGCGCGGCCCCCTGCACCGCCCGGGGCACCCAGTTGGAAGCCATGAAGCCGAACTCGACCTCGCCGCGGTCGAGCCGGTTGGCGTTGTCGATGCTCGCGGCGCTCCGAATGAGCTCGCAGCGCTCTCCCGCGGGGCGGGACTCGTGGAAGACCCGGGCAACGGCCCTGCCCTGGGTGTCGAACGTGCCGCCGGCGTCCGCGGTGCCGATCCTGAATACCATCGACCGACCCTCCCTCCGTTCGTGTCCCGGAACGGTCCGCCGCGGGTCCGCCCCGCGGCCTCCCGGACCTTTATGCACCATGCGGGGACCCTTGTCATCCCCGGCGGCGGCCGGTTCCTTGACTCCGAGCCGTCCTGCCTCTATGACTCATGCCATCCATGCAACGATCCTGGCGCACCCCCATCGTCGTCCTGACCTGCGGCACGCTGGTGATGATGCTGGCCTTCGGCATCCGCCAGACCTACGGCTTGTTCCTGACCCCGGTGAGCGACGCCCTGGGCTGGCCCCGGGGCGTGTTCTCCTTCGCGGTGGCGCTGCAAAGCCTCGTCTGGGGGCTCGCCCAGCCGGTCCTGGGGGGACTGGCGGACCGCTACGGGTCCGCCAAGGTGGTGGCCCTGAGCGCCCTGGCCTACGTGCTCGGCCTCTACCTCATGTCCGTGTCCCGGGACCCCTGGAGCATGACCTTCAGCACCGCCTTCCTCACCGGCGTGGGCATGAGCGGCACCAGCTTCTCACTGGTCCTCGCGGTCATCGGCCGCAGCGCGCCGCCGAGCCGGCGCGGCCTCTACCTGGGCATCGGCAGCGCCGGCGGCTCCCTCGGGCAGTTCCTGGTGGTGCCGTTGGGCCAGGTCCTGATCTCGTCCTACGGTTGGGTGGACGCCCTCGTCCTGCTGGCCCTGATCGCCGGACTCGTGGCGCCGCTGTCCGCGGCGCTGGCCGAAGACGCGCCGGCCGCGGGCGCCGGCCAGCGCGGCCAGACCCTGTGGCAGGCCCTGGGGGAGGCCCGGCGCCACTCGGGGTACCTGCTGCTGACGGCCGGGTTCTTCGTCTGCGGCTTCCAGACCCTGTTCATCGCGTCCCACCTGCCGGCGCTGCTGGTGGACGCCGGCATGCCGCCCCGGACCGGCGCCACCGCGCTCATGCTCATCGGGCTCTTCAACGTGGCCGGCTGCCTGGCGGCCGGCGCACTGGGCAACCGGTACAGCAAGAAGAACCTGTTGAGCTTCATCTACCTCATGCGCGCAGTGGTCATGGCCGGCTTCTTCCTCCTGCCCATGACCGAGCTGAGCGTGGCGGTCTTTTCCGCCCTCACGGGCCTGCTGTTCCTCAGCACCGTCCCCCTCACCAGCGGCATCATCGCCCAGGTCTTCGGCACCCGGTACATGGCCATGCTCTACGGCATCGTGTTCCTGGACCACCAGGTGGGCAGCTTCGTGGGCATCTGGCTCGGCGGCGCGCTCTTCGACTACACGGGATCCTACGACGTGGTCTGGTGGACCGGGGTCGGCCTCGGGGTAGTGGCGGCGCTGCTGCACTGGCCCATCGACGAGCGCGCCATCCCCAGGACCGCGCCGCTGGCGGCGGGCGCCACCCACTGACCGCCGCCGCTCCCCGCGGCGCCAAGCTGAAAGGACGGGAAGGAAACGTGGCCTTGCTGATTCGAGCGGAAGACGCGGCCGGGATCATCACCATGGAGCAGGCCATCGACGCGGTGGAGGCCGGGTTCCGGGAGCTGGGCGGCAATGCGGACCTGAACGCCCCCCGGCGCAGGATCATGACCCGGGAGGGAGCGCGGGTGAGCGTGCATCCCGGCGGCGTCCCGAGCCTCGGCGGCATCGGCGTCCTGGTCCACTCGGAGTTCGTGGCGGCGTCCGCGGACGTCCAGACCTACGACCACATGGGCCGTCCGTGCGTGGTGCTGTTCGATACCCGGGACGCGTCCCTCAAGGGAGTGCTGGCGGGTCGTTTCGGCCTCGCGGACCTCCCCGCCACCCGGGCCACCCAGTTGCGCACCGCGGCCACCAGCGCGGTGGGCACTCGCCACCTCGCCCGGGAGGACGCCGCGGTGCTGGGGCTTCTCGGGGCGGGCGCGGAGGCCAAGTACCACCTGCGGGCCTTCGCCGCCGTCCGCCCCTTCGAGCGGGTGAAGGTCTTCTGCCGCACCCCCGAAACCCGGGCGGCCTTCTGCCGGGAGATGCAGCCCCAGGCGCGGTGCGAGCTGGTCCCGGTGGACAGCGCCCGCGAGGCGGTCCGGGGCGCGGACGTGGTGCTCACCGCCACCAACTCCAACGTCCCGGTGTTCGACGGCTCATGGCTGGAGCCGGGGGTCCACGTGACCTCCATCGTCGGCGGCAACGTGGGGCTCGTGAAGGCGGGCATCATCGGGCAACGGCGCCGGGAGGTCGACGACGCCACCGTCCAACGCAGCCACGTCATCGTCGCCAACTCCCGGGAGCAGGCCATCCAGGACGAGCAGGGAGACTTCCACGAACCGGTGGAGAAAGGCATCCTCCGCTGGGACCAGGTGGGCGACCTGAGCGAGCTGCTCACCGGACGGATACCCGGCCGCACCTCCCGGGAACAGGTCACCCTGTTCAAGAACAACGCCGGACAGGGGGTGGCCGACATCGCCATCGCCAGCCGGATCTTCGACCTCGCCAGCGCCAGGGGGATCGGGACCGAGTTCTGAACCCGCCCGGGGTCTCCGTCCCTGCCTGCAGGGACCGCGGCCCTCCGGGTCAGCCGGACCGGCGGGACCCGCTCCCGCCATCCCCCCGGAGCTCCGGCGTCCTTCCTTCGAGCAACGTCCCCAAGTCCCCGGCCCGGAACCGGAGCCCCATGTAGAAGGGGCCGAACAGGCCGTAGAGGGCGCTGGCCTCGTCGAAGCGCATCTCATAGACCAGTTTCTTGAACACCACCGGGTCGTCGGCGAACAGGTCCACGCCCCACTCCCAGTCGTCGAAGCCGATGGATCCCGAGATGATCTGGGTGACCCGTCCGGCGTAGCCCCGGCCGATGAAGCCGTGCTCCTGCATCATCCGCCGGCGCTCGGACAGGGGCGCCTGGTACCAGTTCTTCGCCTCGCCGCGCCTCTTGTCCATGGGGTAGAAGCAGACGTAGCGTCGGGCGGGGATCTCGGGCCGGAGCCGGTCCTCCATGCCCTTCCGGGCCTGGACCAGGTAGGCCTCCACCTGCTGCTTCCACTCCGGCGTACCGGGCGCCACCCCCTTCCCTTCCAGCGAACGGTAGAGCTGCGCGGACGCGCCGTAGAGCCCCAACTCCACCACCGAGAGGTAGGAGGTGGTGGTCTCCAGGAAGGCCGCCAGCCTGAGTCGGGCCAGGGCCAGCTCCGCGTCGTTCAGGTGGTCGAAGGACTCCCGGAAATGGATGAGCATCAGGTCGCCCTTGTGGCCCAGCAGCGACGCCAACCCGCTCCTGCCCGCAGGTCCCTGCTCCATGTCCGTCAGCACGGATACCGCTTCCTCGACGGCCTCCCGCCGCTCCACCGGGTCGAGGGCGTTCCACTCCGCCCACCGGATGCGGAACATCTGGTGCAGTACGGCCCAACCCTCGAGGGTGAGGGGGGCGGGCGGAAGACCAGCGTCCTCCGCGGGTTCCGTCCGTGGATCACTCATCGAAGCGGCTCCGGTCCCTGGCCTGCCCTTTCCCTGGGCATTGGCTGCAAGCTGCATACGCAGCCGCGGTTTCGACGCCGGCTGATGACGGCCGCGGGGTTCCCCGAGCCCGACGATGCCAAAACCTTGACGGTGGAACGTCATTTCCCTGACGCTCCCAACCGTCAGTAATATCAATGAAACAGGCCGCCGAAAGCAAGCCCCGGACCCGCCCGGCGCGTCATTTCCTTGGCAACGCCGGTCCAGGGGAACGGATTCCGCGCGGCGCGCCTCCACCGTTGCGGGAATTTTTCAAGCAAATTCATTGCCATGGACCGATGGCCCTACTCTTGCTTCCACTCCATCCAGACAATACCGGAAACGGAAGCCGGGAGGAGGGACTCGATGGAACATGTAAAGGACGACCCGCTGGACGGAAGAGGATACGCAACGTTCGACTCCATGATCGGGCGGAGCAAGCCCATGCGGCAGGTATTCGAGATGACGCTCCGGATCGCCGCAAGCGACTCCACCGTGCTCATCACCGGAGAGAGCGGCACGGGAAAGGAGTTGATCGCCCGGACCATCCACGACCGGAGCAGACGCGCGGAGCAACCCTTCGTCGCCGTGAACTGCGGCGCCATACCGGACGACCTGTTGGAGAACGAGCTCTTCGGCCACGTCAAGGGAGCGTTCACCGGCGCGCAGCAATCCCGCTCCGGGCGTTTCGGGACCGCCAGGGAAGGGACCATCTTCCTGGACGAGATCGGCGAGATCAGCCCCAGGCTCCAGGCGAAGCTCCTGCGGGTACTGCAGGAACGCGAGTTCAACCCGTTGGGGAGCGACGTGGCCACGCGCACCCATGCGCGTTTCGTCGCCGCCACCAACCGGGACCTCCGAGCGGCGATCCCCGCGGGACAGTTCCGCGAAGACCTGTACTACCGTCTCGCCATCCTGTCCCTGGAGTTGCCGCCGCTGCGGGACCGCCGGGAGGACATCCCCATCCTGGTGGCGCACTTCCTGAAACGCTTCGGCCGCGGCCATCGACGCACCATCCACCGGACCGCCATGGAGCGGCTGCAAGCCTATGACTGGCCCGGCAACGTGAGGGAGGTGGAGAACCTGATCGAACGCCTGATCACCCTGAACGACCACCGTGAGATCCACGTCCACGACCTGCCCGAGTTCGATGGCTGCATGAAGCCGCACCGCCGCGAGACCCTGCTCCACCCCTTCACCCTGCCGCGGGACGGCCTCGACATCGACACCTGCGTCCAGCGTTTCCAGCACGACATGATGGTCCAGGCGCTGGAGCGCACCCACGGGAACCGGACCGCGGCCGCCAACCTCCTCCACCTGAACCGCACCACCTTCATCGAACGAATGCGGCGGCACGGCCTCGGCTCCCTCATGCCGCGCCGGTGGAGCGCACACAACGGCGGTTGAGACCCCCGGCGCCGGTTGCGCTTTACCCCCCGGGCGGCTATTTTCAGGATCATGGACTGGACACGCGGCCTCGCCGGGTTGATGTGGGTCACCCTGCTCCCTGGGGTGGGGGGAGCGTCGGCGCTCCAGGGCATGCCGGAGGTGCGGGAAGAGATTCTGGACAACGGCCTCAAGGTGCTGTTGCTGGAGAACCACAGGAGTCCGTCGGTCACGTTCCAGGTCTGGTACCGGGTGGGGTCCCGCAACGAGGTGGAGGGCAAGACCGGCATCGCCCACTTCCTCGAGCACATGATGTTCAAGGGCACGGACAAGGCAGCGCCCGAAGAGTACACCCGAACCATCATGAAGCACGGGGGCCGCTCCAACGCGTTCACATCCAACGACGCCACCGTCTATCACGCCACCATGAGCCGGGAGACCATCGGCGTCGCCATCGAGCTGGAAGCCGACCGCATGGTCAACGCCCGCTTCGAGGACGCCCACTTCACGCCGGAGAAGCGCGTGGTGCAGGAGGAACGGCGCCTGCGCGTGGACGATTCCCCCCGGGCGTCGCTGGCCGAGGCCACCAACGCAGTGGCCTACATCGTACACCCGTACCGCCGCCCCATCATCGGCTGGCCGGACGACGTGCGCCGGATGACCATCGAGGACCTGGAAGGGTTCTACCGGACCTACTATTCGCCCAACAACGCCTTCCTGGTGGTCGCGGGGGACTTCGAGAGCGAGGAGATCCTGGGCCGGATCCGCGAGACCTTCGGCAAGGTTCCCCGGGGCCCGGAGCCTCCTCCCGTAACCCTCCGGGAGCCGCCCCAGCGCGGCGAGCGGCGCCTGCTGCTCGAGAAGGAGGCCGAGTTTCCGCTGCTGCGGATGGAGTACCACGTACCCAACGTGGGCCACGAAGACAGCTACGCCCTGGACGTGCTGGAGATGGTCCTGTCCAGGGGGCGCACGTCCCGGCTCTACCGGGATCTGGTCTATGACCGGCGCATCGCCCGCTCGGCCCACGCGGGCTACCATCGGCTCTCGGTCGATCCGACCACCTTCGCTATCAGCGCCCAGGCCATGCCCGGAAAGGAAGCCGCGGAGCTGGAAGCGGCCATCGACGAGGTGGTCGCCGCGGTCCGGGAGGCGGGCGTCACCCAGGCGGAACTCGACAAGGCCAGGAACCAGGTGGCCGCGGCCTTCCTCTTCGCCCAGCAGTCCAACTCCGGACAGGCCATGCGCCTCGGCTTCTACGAGCTGACCGGAGGATGGCGCCGGATGAACCGGTACATCGAAGGGATCCGGAGGGTCACCGCGGAAGACGTCCGCCGGGCGGCCCGGGAGCACCTGGACCGGGACCGGCGGACCGTGGGCATACTCGTTCCCCAGCCGAGGGAGAAGTTGTGACCCGCTGGTTTCCGCTGCTGCTGTGCCTGCTCGCGGGGCCTGCCGCCGCCGCCATGAACGCCCAACGCGCAACCCTTCCCAACGGACTCGTGCTGGTCACTTCCGAGCAGCCGGCGCTCCCCATCGTCTCGGTGCGCCTGCTGGCGCGGGCCGGCTCGCGCTACGACCCCGACTCGCGGCACGGCCTGGCCAACCTCACGTCGAGACTGCTGACCCTGGGCACTCCCACGCGCGACGCCATGCAGGTAAGCGGCCTCGTCGAGGGCATGGGCGCCCACTTCTGGACCGACAGCGGCCGGGAGCTCGCCGCCGTCAACCTGAACATCCTGAAGAAGGACCTGGACACGGGGCTGGCCCTGATGGCCGAGGCGCTGACCGCGGCCACGTTCCCCGCAGGGGAAGTGGAGCGCGTGAAGAAGTCCCTCATGGCCTCCATCCGGGCCAGGAAAGACCGGCCCCGGGCCGTGGCCCGGGACGCCTTCCGGGCCGCCCTCTTCCCGGACCACTTCTACGGGCGCCCGGTGACGGGCACGGAGGACTCGGTCGGGGGCCTGGACCGGGACGCGGTCCTGGACTTCCATGGGCGCTACTACCGGCCCGACCGGAGCATCCTCGTGGCCGTCGGGGACGTCACCCACGACGAGATGGCGCGAAAGCTCACGGACGTCCTGGCGGGCTGGGAAAGGGGCGACGGCCGGCCCGACCCGGGGGTGGTCCTGCCTCCGCCCCGGCGGGCCGCGGTCAGGATCGACCGCAACCTGACCCAATCGAACCTCGTCATGGGGCACGAAGGACCCCTCCGAAGGGACCGGGACCACTACGCCCTCCGCGTGATGAACCACGTCCTGGGCGGCGACAGCATCTCGTCGCGGCTCGGGGACAGCATCCGGAACCGGCGCGGCCTCGCATACTCCATCTACAGCCATTTCTTCGCCGGCAAGAACTCCGGGTATTTCCAGTTGGCCATGCAGACCCGGAACGAAAGCGCCCGGGAGGCCACCGAGGCGGCCCGGTCCGAGATCGAGAGGATGCGGCGCGACGGCGTCACCGGGCAGGAGCTCCGGGACGCGAAGGCGTACCTGACCGGACGCTTCGCGTTGCAGTGGGAGACCAACGACGACGTCGCCGACTACCTGGGGCAGGTGGAGTACCTCGGGCTCGGACCGGACTACGCCAGGCGCTACCCGGACCGGATCCGGAGCGTCACCGCGGAGGACGTCCTCCGGGCCGCCCGGAAACACCTGCAACCGGATAAGCTCATACTCGTGGCGGTCGGGAACCTCGAACAGGCCGACCTCGGGAACTGAGGGGCGCCGGCGGCGCCCCTCCGGCCACAGGACCCCTTCGGTGTCACAACAGGACAAGGCCCTCTCCATCATCCGGCACCTCCGGGAGGCGGGGCGCCAGGCGTACCTCGCGGGCGGTTGCGTGCGCGACCGGCTCCTGGGCCGGCAGCCCGCGGACTACGACATCGCCACCGACGCCGCCCCCGAGTCCATCCAGAGCCTCTTTCCCCACACCATCACCGTCGGGGCGAAGTTCGGCTCGGTCCTCGTGGTGCTGGAAGGCGAGCCCTTCGCGGTCACCACGTTCCGCTTCGACGGCCCCTACCTGGACGGCCGCCATCCGGTCCATGTCCGCTACGGCACCCTGGAAGAGGACGTGCGGCGGCGGGACTTCACCATCAACTCGATGATGTACGACCCGGTGGACGACCGCGTCATCGACCTGGTGGACGGCCGGGAAGACCTGCGCAAGGGCGTGGTCCGGGCGGTCGGCGACCCGCACGAGCGTTTCGCGGAAGACCGGTTGCGGATGGTCCGGGCCGTCCGCTTGGCCTGCGGGCTGGGCTTCGCCATCGACGAGGCGACGCTGGCGGCCATCCGCAGCCACGCCCCCGCCGTCACCCTCGTGGCCTGGGAACGGATCGGCGCGGAGATCACCCGGACGCTCACGGAAGGAGGCGCCCGCAGGGGGTTCGAACTGTTGGACGAAACCGGCCTGCTGGAGGTGGTCCTGCCGGAGATCGCCGCCATGAAGGGGGTCGACCAGACGCCGGACCACCATCCCGAAGGGGACGTCTTCGTCCACACGCTGACGCTGCTGGGCCACCTGCGCCGCCCCTCGGAGACCCTCGCCTACGGCTGCCTCCTGCACGACGTGGCGAAGCCGGCGTGCCGGCAGACCGCGGGGGACAGGGTCACGTTCCACGGGCATCCCGAGCAGGGGGCGGCCATGGCCGTGAAGGTCCTTCGCCGTCTCAAGCGCAGCCGCGCGGTGGCGGACCGGGTCGCCTACCTGGTGCGCTGCCACCTGCACTACACCCAGGCCCCGAAGATGCGCCTCAGCACCCTGAAGCGCTTCCTCGGGGAAGAGGGCATCGAGGAGCTGCTGGAGCTCTGCCGCATCGACGCGCTTTCATCCAGCGGAGATCTGCGCTACTACGACTTCTGCCGCCAGAAGCTGGCCGAGCTGGGCCGGGAACACGTGAGTCCGGAGCCGCTGCTGCGCGGGCGCGACCTCATCCGGCTCGGTTACGCGCCGGGGCCGTCGTTCTCGGCCATGCTGGGGGCGGTGGAAGAGGCCCAGCTCGACGGGGTCCTCCGGACACGGGAACAGGCCGAGGCATGGGTGCGGGAGAGCTACCCGCTGGACGGGCACCCGTGAGCGGACCCCGCGCCCGTCGGGTCCCGGGGGACCGGCCTGCGGCTCCGGCGGCCGTCCGCGGCACGGAGGCAACCACGTGAGCAAGAGACGCCAAGTCATCGGACACCAGGTCATCGGCAAGTCCCCTCGGCGCGTGGACGGCGTCGGCAAGGCCACCGGCAAGGCCGTGTACGCCATGGACCTGGAGATCCCGGGCATGCTCCACGCCAAGGTGCTGCGCAGTCCGTTCCCCCACGCGCGCCTGGTGCGCATCGACGCCGCCGAGGTCGCGGCGCTGCCGGGGGTGGCCGCGGTGCTCACCCGCGAGACCCTCGACGGCATGAACCCCTACTTCGGCTCCGCCTACAAGGACCAGACCGTGGTGGCCCTGGACAAGGTCCGCTACGCCGGCGACCCGGTGGCCGCGGTGGCCGCGGACGACGAGGCCACCGCCGCGGCAGCGCTGGAACTCATCGAGACCGAGTACCGGGAGCTTCCCGCGGTCACGGACATCGCCGAGGCCATGGCCCCGGACGCGCCCCTGGTCCACGAGCACGTGGCGGACGCGGACGAACTCCACGGCCACGCCTACCGCGTGCCCGAGGAGTTCCGCGGCACCAACGTCTGCTACGCCTACCGCTACTCCCGGGGCAACGTGGACAAGGGCTTCGAGAAGGCCCACCAAGTCTTTGAGGACACCTTCACCTTCCCCCAGGTCCAGCACTACCCGCTGGAGCCCCACATCACCATCGCCCATGTGGAGGACGGCTGCCTGACGCTCTGGGCCTCCACGCAGGACCCGTTCACGCTGCAACGCCACATGGCGGAGTTCTTCTCACTCCCCATCAACCGGGTCCGGGTCATCGTGCCCCACGTGGGCGGGGCCTACGGCGGCAAGCTCTCGGTAAAGAACGAACCCCTGGCCGCGGCCCTGGCCTGGAAGACCGGCAAGCCGGTGAAGCTCACCCACACGTCGGAGGAGACGTTCCGGACCATTACCCGGCACCCCGCCCGGTTCCGCATCAAGACCGGGGTCACCCGGGACGGCAAGCTGGTGGCCCGGGAATGCGAGGTCTTCATGGGCACGGGCGCGTACGCCGACTACGGACCGCGGGTGTCCCAGAAAGCCGGCTACCGGGCGCCGGGCCCCTACCGCATCCCCCACGTCAAGGTGGACGCCTACACGGTCTATACCAACGCCGTGCCCGCGGGAGCGTTCCGCGGCTTCGGCACGCTACAGGTCACGTGGGCGTACGAGTCGCAGATGGACATGATCGCCCGCAAGCTCGGCATGGACCCGGTGGAGTTCCGCGTCCGCAACCTGCTGAAGAAAGGCGACGTCTTCACCAAGGGCGACACCCCGGTGGACTGCGACCTGGAGGCCGGGCTGCGGCGCACCGCCAAGGCCCTGGGATGGGGCGGGAAGAGCCGCGGGCGGAACCGGGGCATGGGGCTGAGCTGCTGCATGAAGGACGGCGGCGGCACCTACAAGGTGGCGTCCGCGGCCATCAAGATGAGCTCCGACGGCAGCGCGGTGCTGTTCACCGGCACGGTGGAGATGGGACAGGGTTGCCGCACTGCCCTGGCCCAGGTGGTGGCCGAGGAGTTGGCCCTGCCCTGGGACGCGGTCACCGTGGCCCAGCTCGACACCGACTCCACGCCCTACGACGCGGCCACCAACGCCAGCAGCTCCATGGTCATCATGGGCCTGTGCGTGGAGCGCGCCGCGGCCGACCTGAAACGGCAACTGCGCGAGGCCGCGGCCAGGCTGTTCCGGTGCAAGCCCGACAAGGTCAAGTTCGAGGACGGCCACGTGCGGGCGGACAAGGGCAGGCGCCTGAGCTACGAGCAGGTGCTCAACCGGACCTTCGGCGCAAAGGGCGGCGAGTTCCTGGCCAAGGGGACCTACCAGGACGTCCACAGCCGGAAGGCGGTCCTGGGTTCCCCCACGACCTTCTGGGAGACCAGTTGGGGCGGCGCGGAGGTGGAGGTGGATCCGGATACGGGAGTGGTCAAGCTCCTGAAGTACGTGTCCACCGCGGACGTGGGCAAGGCCGTGCACCCGCTGCTGTGCGAAGGCCAGGACGAAGGCGCGGTGATGTTCGCCATCGGCCACTCGCTCATGGAGGAGATGCAGTACGAGAACGGCCACCTGCTGAACCCGAACCTCATCGACTACCGCCTGCCGTCTTTCGAGAGCATGCCGGAAACCTTCCGGACCATCATGGTGGAGGACGGCAACGGCCCGGGTCCCTACGGCTCCAAGGGGTTGGGCGAGGGTGGCCTCATGCCCGTGGCTCCCGCCATCGGCAACGCCATCGAAGACGCCGTGGGCGTCCGGGTGCGCGAGCTTCCCATCACCCCCGAGCGCATGTGGCGCGCCCTGCGCGACCGCCGCCAGCCGGCCTAGTCGCCGATCTTCAGGACCAGGGCGCCGGGTCCGGCGCCCTGTCGGGCATAGGCGGCCAGCGGCAGGGCGTGGACCCGGAAGCCCTCCCTCTCCAGCTCGCGGACGGTAGCCCCGCAACCCTCGGGCAGGACCACGCGCCGGCCCACCGCCAAGGCGTTGCATCCGAGGCGGCGCACGTCGGCCGGGTCCACCGCACGGAGCCGCGGCACGCGTTCCTCCAGCAGCCTGCGCGCAGCCGGCTCCAGGGCGTCCGGATGGAACAGGGCGCCGTCTTGGCCCAGCGGGCACAAGCAGGCGTCGAGTGGATGCTCCCAGTGGTCGGACAGGCGGAGCGAGCGGACCTCGCGTCCGAGGATGCCGGACAGGGCCCGGTGGGCGTCCAGGTCTTCGTCCGAGCGATTCCCGGCGAACACCGTCCCGCCCACCACCGCCAAGTCCCGTTGACCGTCGAAACGGCAGCCTTCCGGCAGGGCCGGCACGCGGTAGCCCCGCACCAGGAAGAAATTGGCCGCGGCCTCGCTCTCGGGGCGTCTCGAAGGGTCTCCGGGGCGGCTCGCGATGAACGAGTCGCCCCATACGAAGCCGCCGCTCGCGGTCAGCACGAGCTTCGGCAGGCCGGGCCGGGGCTCCAGGAGGTCCACCTGCACGTCCAGCTCGTCCCGCAGCAAGCGGTAGAGCCCGCGCCACTCGGCCATGACCGCGGCCGCGTCTTCCCCGGGCGCGGGCGCATGGTGGAGCGGCGGGCACATGAGGACCTTCACCGCGGTCCCCCGGGGCGCCGCCCCATGGCCGGGGACGGCTCCCGGACGCGGTTCTCCGGGAACAACCGGGCGGCGTTGCCGCCCAGCAGCTTTCGCCTGGCTGCGGCGCCGGCCTTGACCGACCTAACGAGGGAGACCGCGTCCCCGAGCCCGTCGATGGTGGGGAAGTCGCTGCCCATGAGCACCTGGTCCTCGCCCACCATGTCCATGGCGAAGCGGATCTCCGCGGGACGCCAGAAGGGCGGCGCCGTGTCGATGAAGATGCGGTCCCGGAACCGGTCGAAGTACCCCTGCTCCCGCTTGTCCCAGAACGACGGGTTGAGCCGGTTGCGGAGCGCGAACCAAGCCCCTCCCAGATGGGTGAAGACGAAGCGCAGCTTCGGGAACCGCTCCAGTGTGCCGCTCAGCATGAGCCGCACGATGTTGACGGTGTTGTCCATGGCGCGGCCCAGATTCCGGGTGAGGTTGAAGGCCTCCATGCCGTGAGGGCGGGCCAGCGGCAACTCCGAGGAGGGATGCACGAAGATCGGTATGTCCAGGTCGGAGACCAGCCGGTAGAAGGGGCGGTAGCGCCTGTCGTCCAGCAGCGCGCCGCGCACGTGGGTGTTGATCCCCACGCCCCGGAAACCGAGTTTCGTTACGGCGCGCTTCAGCTCCTGCCGGCCTCCCGCCTCCAGCGCCGGCACGTGGGCCAGGGGGATGATGCGTCCGGGGAACCGTTCGACCAATTCGGCCATCCGGTCGTTCAGGAAGCGCGCCGCGGGAACGTCGATCCAGTCCAGCCAGCAACCCACGTGGAGCACCGCCTGGTGCACCCCCACCCGGTCCATTTCCGCCACCTGTGCCGCCATGTCCGCGGTCATGGCGGGCGGACCGAAGAGCTGCACCCCTCCCTTGCGTATGGCGAACCGGTCCTTCTTCCGGACCACGGTCTCGCCCGCCCTGACGAGCGGACCGGGGTTCCGGTAGTGTTCCTCGGGCATCCAGTGGTGGTGCGCGTCGATGACCCATGTGCTCGGCATGGCGTCGCCCCGCTTCAGGGATCCACTCCCTTCCTCGGCGCCGCGGCCCAGATGCAGGCCAACGACAGCAGGCCCAGGGCGATGGCGGTCCAGCACGCGCTGGCGTAATTGCCCGAAAGGTCGTGGAGGTAGCCCGCCAGCCAGGGACCCACCCCCGAGCCCGCGCCGATGAAGATGGCCGCGGCGCCGATGATCGAACCGAAATGGGGGCCGTGGAAGATGTCCGCGGCGATGGTCGGGTAGAGGGACTGGCGCGACGAGAAACCCACGGCGAACAGCGGCGGGTACAGGCCCACCAGGAAGACCTCCGAAACGTTGTCGAGGAAGAGGATGAGCAGGATGCCGCCCGTCAGGGCCACGCTGCCGATGGTGTAGGCCCACTCCCGGCCGGTGCGGTCCGAGAGCATCCCCATGCCGACCATGCTGAAGGCGGTGAAGAGCCCCGTGAGGCTCAACACCGCGGCCCCCAGTTCCCGGGAGAACCCCGCGTCCACCATGGCGGCCACTTGGTGCACGAGCACCATGTGCACGGGCACCGCTCCCAGCAGGAATCCCAGGGCCAGTATCCAGAAGCGGGAGCTGCGAAGCGCCCTGCCGAGGGTCCAGCCGCCGGTCCGGGCCGCGCCCGCGCCCTTCGGCCCGGCGACCGCGGTGGCGCCCAGGTCCGGGCGCAGCCCCATGTCCTGGGGCCGGCGGCGCTGGAAGAACAGGTTGAGGGGCACCACCGCGGCCAGCATCACCCCGGCCAGCACCAGGTAGGCGTTGCGCCACCCCAACCCCACGATCAGCCGCTCCGCGGCCGGCACCACGAGGAAGATGCCGGCGCCGACCCCCGAAGCCGCGACGCCCATGGCCATGCCGCGTTTGCGGACGAACCAGTTGCTGATGACCGTGGCCTGGGATGTCATGGGCAACGCGGCGAAGCCGAGGCCCACCAGGAGCCCCATGCCCAGGTAGTACTGCCACACGGTCTCGGTCATGCCGCTGACCACGAAACCCGCGGCCATGAGGCCCGCGCCCGCGGGGAACACCAGCCTGGGACCGAAGCGGTCCAGCATGCGCCCCCAGACCGGCGCCGACACGGTCCACGCAACCGCCCCCAGGGTCAGGGCGCCTGCGGTGAGACCGCGGCTCCACTGGAACTCTTCGACCACCGCCACGAAGAAGAGGGCGAACGCCCCGCGGCACCCGAAGGCGGCCGCCACGGTGGTGAACGAGATGCCCAGCACCACCCACGGGTAGGTGCGGTTGAGCCGAGCCGTCCCGGCGGCGGCCGACGCGGTCAAGACCCTATGACCCTTGGCCCGCGATGCGGCCCCCCTCCCGGAGGGCGGCAATGCGGTCCTCCAGCGGCGGGTGGCTGGCGAGCAGCCTCCGCAGACCGCCCGGGCGGGCGCCGGAGATGCCGAAGGCCGCCACCTGTTCCGGCATGTGGGCGGGCTCCGCGCTCCGCTGGAGGGCCTGCAACGCGCCGACCATGCTGCCGACCCCGGCCAGTTGCGCGCCGCCGGCGTCGGCCCGGAACTCCCGCCGCCGCGAGAACCAGCAGACCACGATGCTCGCCAGGATCCCCAGGAGGATCTCGGTCACGATGACCGTGACGAAGTAGCCGATGCCGTGGCCCTCCCCGTCCTCGTTCCGAAGGACCACCCGGTCCACGACATGGCCGACGATGTGGGAAAGGAAGATCACGAAGGTGTTGAGGACGCCCTGGATCAGCGTCAGCGTCACCATGTCGCCGTTGGCCACGTGGCTGACCTCGTGGCCCAGCACCGCGGACACCTGGTCCGGCTTCATGGATCGCATCAGCCCGGTGCTCACCGCCACCAGCGAGTTGTTCCGGCTGGGTCCGGTGGCGAACGCGTTGGGCTCGGGGGAATCGAAGACGGCCACCTCCGGCATGGCGATGCCCGCAGCCCGCGCGTGCGTCTGCACCGTGTTCACCAGCCAGTTCTCGGTGTCGTTCCGGGGCTGGTCGATGACCTGGGCCCCCACCGACCTCTTGGCCATCCACTTGGAGATGGCCAGCGACAGGAACGAGCCGCCCATGCCGAAGACGAACGCGAACACCAGCAGCGCGCCGAAGTTGATGCCGTTCTGGTAGAGCATCCGGTCCACGCCGAGCAGGCTCAGGACGGCGCTCAGCACCACGACGATGGCAATGTTCGTAACCAGGAACAGAAATACCCGTTTCATGGACTTCCTTCCCTTTCTTGGATGGTTTGACGCCCCCGGGAAATCTATACCGCAGGCCGGACAAAATCAATTTCGACGGAACGAGGCCCGGCAAGCGGGCTCCGAGGCCCTTGAAGGCACGGCTCAATAGGTCAGGAGCAGCCGGTCATGGACGATCTCGTCTTCCAACGACTCGCCTTCCATTTGAAAGCGGCGGAGCATGCTGCGTCCACAGTTCACGAAGACCTCTCGCTCGAACAGCCCTTCGGGAATGTCCAGACGGCAGTTCACCCGGCCCGACTTCTTCCTCCCATCGATGCTCAGGGCCACACGGACGCCCCGTTCCTTGCACGACACGATTTCGTCCATGAGGCGGCCCAGTTGGAAATCCTGCCCCCGGTAAAGTATGGTCTGGCTGTGCGTATAGGGCGGGTCGCAATAGACCAGGTCCCCCCGTCCGGCTCGTCGCATGGCGTGGCTGAAGTCCAGTTGCTCGAACGCGGCCCCGGCGGTCCGACGCTTCCAGATCTGGACGCGCCGAGCGAAAGACCCCGGCGTTACCGGCTTGTGCGCCCCGCAGGGCGTTGACATGTATCCGTCAGACTTGCGAAACCGCACGACGCCGCCGTAACAGCTCCGGCACAGGAAGAGCAGATCCGCTCCGTTGGGCTTGGCGTTGTACCTTGACTTGATGCGCTCGTAGCCTTCCACGCCGTCGAAGCGGCTGTACTCCTCGTGTCGTTCCCTGTACCAGCACTCGACCTTTCCAGGGTCCAGGGCGAGAGTCTTCCAAATCTCCATGAGCGGGCCGAAAGCATCGGACCCAAGGGCCTGCGGAGGCTGCAAGGCGGCGAGAACGGCGCCGCTGCCCAGGAACGGTTCGAAATAGGTCTTCACATCCCCTGGAAAATAGGACGCTATTTCATGGGCAAAGCGCTGCTTGTTCCCGATCCACTTGAGCAACTGCGTGTGAAACGGGGCAACGTGCCGGAACTCCGTGCCCTGGAACATGTCCAGCGTGTCCTGGTCGGTCCTCGTCATTCTCGAACTATATTTCGAGTACCGCACGGCCATCCTCCATGAGCGTGTCGAACCCTCCCTGATGGACGCGAAAACGGCAAGCAGAGAGTACCGGAGGCTCAAGAAGAGGTTCAAACCGAAGTGCCCCCTGTCGATGAACAAGCAGAGAGGCAGCAAGAAGGCTTCCGCATACCTGACCTGCATGATGAACAGGGCGTGACGACGCCATGCCCTGCTTCCGGCCGCCTCTCGCGGGAACGGGCTCGCCGGGACCCCGGCCGCGATGTTGCGCCCTGCCGCGGGCGGCTTTGTTTCCGGGGGGCTTTTTCGGTATAGAACTCCTTGGGGCGCGCAGTCCAGCGCCTGCGGCCCGAGGGAGAAGCGTGCATGAAAGTCAGCCTCTTCACCGAGGTACAGTGTCCGTCGAAAGGCGTTCCCGCGGCCTTGCTGGAACAGTTCCTGGAGCAGGCCGAGCTGGCCGACGCCCTGGGCTACGACGGCTATTGGGTGGCCGAGATCCACTTCACCCCCAGCTTCTCCCTGTTGTCGGCGCCCTACGTGGTCCTGGGGGCGGCCACCCAGAGGACCCGGAGGCTGCGGCTCGGGGTGGCGGTGAACACCCTTCCCATCCACCACCCCATGCAACTGGCCGAGCAGGCCGCCACCCTGGACCTGTTGAGCAACGGCCGCATGTGCTTCGCGGCCGGGGGCGGCCATCCCCACACCCGGGCCTACGAGTGCTTCGGCGTGGAGCACGCGGACGTGCGGCGCATCATGGAGGAGAGCATCGAGGTGATCCGGCTCGCCTGGACCGAGGAAGCGGTGGACTACCGGGGAGAGTTCTTCCGGGTGCCCGGCATCGTGGCCAACCCCAAACCCGTCCAGCGGCCGCACCCGCCCATCTACACGGCCGCCAGCTCCCTCGACGGCGTCCATTTCGCCGCGCGCATGGGCCTCAACCTGTTCCTCCCCGTGCACGTGCGCACCGGGGACGAGCTGCGCCGGTTCTCCGCGGCCTACCGGGAGGGCTTGGCGGCCCACGGCCACGACCCGGACGGGCACGAGCTCGGCCTGCTCCTGCCCATGCACGTGGGCGCCACGGACTCGGAAGCCCGGGCGAGGTCCGAGGCCGGGGTCATGGGCTACTACGACGTGATCCGGGAGACCCGTGGGAACTACGCCCGATGGCTCACGGACCAGGGACGGCCGTTGCCCGAACGGCTGCGCAAGAACGCGGCGTCCGACGGCCTGACCTTCCACCGGGTGGTGGAGGAGTTCGCCGCCATCGGCGCCGCGGACCGGGTGGTGGACAGGGTCGCCGAGCTGGCCCGGGAGACCGGGGCCGAGCATGTCCTGGCCTGGATGAACATCGGCAGCGTGTCCCATGAACACATCGAGGAGTCCATGCGGCGGTTTGCCCGGGAAGCCCTGCCCGAGGTCCGCGGGATCCAGGCGCCCCGCGGACATGCCGGCAACGGTCCGCGGGCTCGCGCGGGCTGACCCCGCCCGGCGCTGACCCGCACAGCCGACCGAGTCCGGAAGGACGCCGGGACCTCCGGTCGATTCCCCGTCGAGGTAGCCATGAACCAGCAACACACGACCCATGACATGGACCCCATCCGCTACGAGATGTTCCTCCACCGCCTGTGGGCCATCGGCGAGGAAGGCCGGATGACCTTGCAGCGCGTCACCGCCTCCCCCATCGTCGCCCAGGGCGGGGAATGCATGAGCTCCTTCTACGACGCCCGCGGGACCATGGTGCTGGCCTGCTCGGGACACCTGCGCTTCGCCCACGCCACCTCGGACGCCATCCGGCACATCATCGACCTGTTCGGGGAGTCGCCGGGCTTCTTCGACGGCGACCAGTTCTTCTTCAACGACCCCTACGTGGCCGGGGCCCACACCTATGACATGATGGTCATCAAGCCCATATTCCACGACCACCGGCTCATCGCCTGGGTGGCCACCAGCACCCATACCGCGGACACCGGCGGCATGCTGCGGGGCGCCGCCACCGAGATCTACCACGAAGGCATCCGCATCATGGGCCTCAAGGTGGTGGAGCGGGGGGAGTTCCGCGAGGACGTGTTCAAGTCCCTCACGGAGCAGTGCCGCGACCCCCAGTACGTGGGGCTGGACCTGAAGGCCATGATCGCCGGCAACAACGTGTGCTCCCGGCGCTACCTGGCGCTGGTGGACAAGTTCGGCCTGGCGTTCGTCCGGGCCGCGGGCGCGAAGGTCGTCGCCGACACCGAGGCCGCGGCCCGGGCCAAGCTCGAGTCCCTGCCGGACGGCCGCTGGACCGGACGCACCTACCTCACCTCGCTGGACACCGGGAGCCGCAAGGCCATGCCCCTCCGGATCCTCTGCACCCTCACCAAGCAGGGGGACCGCCTGACCCTCGACGTCACCGGCACGAGCCCCCAGACCGCGGGCGACGTGAACTCCACCTTCCCCAGCACCCGGGCCCTCATCGGCGTCGCCATCACCAACACGCTGTTCTGGGACGTGCCCTGGAGCGACGGCAAGTTCGCCCCCATGGACATCGTGGCGCCGGAGGGATCGGTGCTGAACTGCCGGTTCCCCGCGGCGTGCGCCGCGGCGCCGGTGGTGGGCGGCATCCTGGTGGCCGCGGTGTGCGAGGCCGCGGGCAAGATGCTGTTCGCCGCGGGCCGCTACCAGGACGTGCCGGCCACCTGGTACGCCACCTGGTACGAGGGCGGCCCCGGCTACATCCCGGCCGGCCACAACCGGGAAGGCGTCCGCACCGCCATGGGCATCTACGACATCCACGGCAGCGGCCTGGGCGCCACGCCGTTGCGGGATGGCGTCAACACCGGCGGCCACATGAACATCCCCTCGGGAGGCATCAGCGACATCGAACGCACCGAGATGCAGTACCCGCTGCTCTATTTCTCCCGCAACCACAACACCGACGGTTCCGGGTTCGGCAAGTACCGCGGCGGGGTCGGCACCTACCGCATCTTCATGGTCTATGGCTCGCAGGACTTCTCGGTGGACTTCAAGCCCTACGGCTGGATCCCCCAGGGCGCCTACGGGCTCTTCGGCGGCCATCCCGCGGGCCCCGGCGGCATCCGGGCCATCTTCCTGACCGAAGGCGATGTCCGGGAACGGTTGGCCGCGGGGGACTACCCCGCACGGCTCGACGACATCGAAGGGGAGGGCTGGGGCAAGGTGCTGCTGCCGGAGGGCGCGCCGGGACGGGTCTCGCTGCCCGAGTTCACGCTCCTGAGCGACTACGTCCAGAGCGGCGGGGGCTACGGAGACCCGCTGGACCGGGACCCGGCCGCGGTGGCGCGCGACGTCCGGGTGGGGGTGGCCACGGAAGAGGCGGCGCTGCGGGTCTATGGGGTCGTGCTGCGCGGGAAGGGCCGCCAAGTGGACGAGGCCGGGACCGGGGAGCAGCGGGAAGCCATACGGAGGGCGCGCCTGGAGGAGAGCGAGCCCGCGGCGCCGGCGGACCCGGCCCCGGAGCACGAACCTGCGGACTGGCGCCCGGTGGCGCGCATCCACGAAGTGCTGGAGGTGGTGCGCAACGGAAGCCGCAAGCAGGTCCGCTGCATGCGCTGCGGCTTCCTCTTCGGCGGTCCCGAAGGGAACTACAAGAAACGCTGCCTCAAGCGCGTCGTCCCGCTGGACGCCATCGGCTGCCAGCGTCCGGCGTCCGGCGAGGACTACCTGGGCAGGTACCACGAATACGTCTGCCCCGGCTGCGCCACCCTTCTCCAGGTGGACGTGTACTGCCCGGAGCTCGGCGGCGAAGAGGACCTCTGGGACATCCGCATCGAGGCATAGGGAAACTCCGAGCGATCGTCCCCGTTCGTCCTGAGCGTAGCGAAGCGAAGTCGAAGGACGCCTTTTCCCACAGGGAGAGGGGGTTCGAGCCGGAATCGATCAGGCGTTCCATAGGAGGAGCCATGTCGGGAACCCTCGAAGGCATACGGGTCCTGGAGTTGGCCAGCTACGTCACGGGCCCGTTCGCGTCCATGCTCCTGGCCGACCTGGGCGCCGAAGTGGTCAAGGTCGAGGAGCGGGAACGGGGCGACCCGTTCCGGGGCTGGGGCGAGCGGCTGTACTCGGCCACCTTTTGCAGCCTGAACCGGAACAAGAAGAGCGTCACGCTGGACATCCGCAGCGACGAGGGCCGGGACGTCTGCCGCCGGCTGGCCGCGCAGGCCGACGTGCTCGTCGAGAACCATCGGCCCGGGGTCATGGCCCGCCGGGGGCTGGGCTACGACGACGTCCGCCCGCTGAACCCCGGGATCATCTACTGCTCCATCTCCGGCTTCGGCCAGGAAGGCCCCTACCGGGACCGGCCCGGGTTCGACACCGTCGGCCAGGGCATGAGCGGCCTGCTGAGCCTGCTCACGGACCCGGACCAGCCCAAGGGCATGGGCATCTCCCTGTCCGACCACCTCACCGGGGTCTATGCCTGCTACGGGATCCTGGCCGCGCTGGTGAATCGGATGATGACCGGGGAAGGGCAGGTCATCGAGACCTCCCTGCTGCGGGCGTCGGTGTCGTTCACCGCGGAGAACTGCGCCCGGTACTTCGAGACCGGCGTGGTGCCCAGCCGGGCCGACCGCACCCGCACCGCCGGCGTCTTCGCGTTCGTGGACCGGGACGGCAAGCCCTTCGTGGTCCACCTGTCCTCGCCCGCCAAGTTCTGGCTCGGCCTGCTGGAAGTGGTGGAGCGGCCCGGGTGGGCGGAGGACCCCCGCTTCGCCGGCAAGGAGGAGCGCACCGAAAACCATGACCTGCTGGAGCGGGAGCTCCAGGCCATATTCGGGCGCGACTCCCGCGACGCGTGGCTGCGCAAGCTGGAAGAGCACGACGTCCCCTCCACCCCCTTGAACAACCTGGAGGACGTGTTCGACGACCCGCAGGTGCGGCAGTACGGCTTCCCCATCGAGGTGACGCACCCGAAGATGGGCAAGGTCAAGCTGGTGGGAAGCGGCGTCCACATGAGCCGAACCCCGCCCGAGACCCCCGCGCCCCCGCCCATGCTGGGCGAGAACACCGACGAGGTCCTGGCGGCCCTGGGATACGGCGCGGAAGCCATCGCCGGGCTGCGCGCCCGGCAGGTGGTCTAGCGGCCCCCCTGCCCATCGTTGCTTCGGCGTTGCTTATTGCCTGGCGAGTCTGATAGGTAACCTGACGCAGCGCCGGCGTACCCGGCGCATTCTTCGACGAACGGGAACCGAGGCGGACTCCGCGGGAGGAAAGCCGGAACCGGACCCGACGGGGTGAAAGGAATGATGCACTACGTCAAAGCCCCCTGCCTACTGGCGGCGCTATCGCTGTCCCTGGCCTCATGCGTCTCCCTGGAGGAATACGAGCAACTGGCCGGCGAGAGGGACCGGGCGGTAGCGGCAAACGCCGACCTCGCCCAGGACCTCCGGCGGCGGGGCGAGGAGGTCACCGCCCTCCAGTCGAGGGTCGAACGGCTTGCCAACGAAGTGGCCCGGTCCGAGGGGACCCTCGAACGAAGGGAACGGGAGATCGCGGACGCCCAAGGACGGATCGACGACCTCACCGGGTCCCTGGCCCAGGTCAGGCAGCAGTTGGACGACACGGTCCGCGAAGGACGCGAGCGGGTCGAACGGCACCGGGAAAGGCTGGCCGCCCTGAGCGCGGAAAGGGACCGCACCCGCGAAACCGTGGACGGGCTCACCGCGGAGCTCGCTCGAAGGACCGCGGCCATACGGGACATGGACCACAAGGTCCGGGAAGTCACCGGCGCCAGGGACTCCCTGTTGCAGCAGAACGCGGTCCTGACCGCGGCCAGGACGGAGTTGGAGGAGAACCTGGCCGCGCTCGCGCGCAGGCGGGACGTACTGGACTTGCAGGTGCAAGGCCTCACCGCCCGGGCGGCCGAGCAGGAGCGGACCATCGGGCAAATGAACACCGCCAGGGAGTCCCTGGAGACAGAGGCCGCGACCCGGAAGACCGCGCTGTCACGGTTGCAAGCGCAACTGGCGAAGGTCACCGTCTCCCTGGAACGGACTCGCACCGAAAAGGACGACCTCACCGCCCAAGTGGCCGAGCAGGAGCGGACCATCGGGCAAATGAACGCCGAGACCCACCGGTTGAACGCCGCCAGGGAGTCCCTGGAAGCCGAGGCCGAGGCTCGGAAGGCCGCGCTGTCACGGTTGCAAGGACAACTGGCGAAGGTCACCGCCTCCCTGGAACGGACCCGCACCGAAAAGGACAAGGCCGTGGCCGACCTGGCCGCCAGGGAACGGGAAGCCGAGCAGAAACTCGCCCCCCTCACGGCCGACCATCGAGAGGCCGTCGAACAACTGCGGCAACGAGTGGCGCAGGCCAACAGTTCCCTGGAAAAGGCCCGGGCCGAAAGGGATCAGGCCCTCGCCGCGCTCACCGCGGACGGCGGAAAGCTCACGAAACAGTTGGCCGAACTGCAGGCCGCGCACCGAGACGCGCTCCGGGACTTGCAACGGCAACTGGAACGGACCGCCGCATCCCTGGAACAGACCCGGGCCGAAAGGGACCAGGTACTCGCCGCGCTCACCGCGGACGGCGGAGAGCTCACGAAGCAGTTGGCCGAATTGCAGGCCGCGCATCGAAACGCGCTCCGGGACTTGCGGCAGCAACTGGAACGGGCCACGGAATCCCTGGGGAAGGTCGAGACGGAGAAGGAACGGGCCTTGGCTGACTTGGCCGCGGACAGGGAAGGCGTCACGAAGCAATTGGCCGAATTGCAGGCCGCGCATCGAAGCGCGCTCCGGGACTTGCAGCAGCAACTGGCCCAGGCCACCGGGTCCCTGGAACGGACCCGGACCGAAAGGGACCAGGCCCTGGCCGGCGTGGGGGGAGACTACGGGGAACTCATGCAGCGGGTGAGCGCACTGGCGGACGAACGCGACGACCTGAAGGAGAAGGTCGAAGGAAAGCTGGTGCTGGAGCCCTACTGGCAGTGGATCTTCGGCGCGGTGGTGGGTCTCGGAGCCCTCGGTTGGGGCTACGCAAGGTTCTGGGCGTAGGCGGGCCAGTCCCGCAGCAGCTTTCCGTAACCGGGGATGCTGCACCGAAAGCCCACTTTCGACAGCATGAACCAGAGCATCGCGGGGTTGCTGGCCACCACCGGCCTCGCCAGGTCGCTCTCGAGGCGGTCCAGCACCGCCAGAGGATCCAGCACCGCCCCCTGGAAGTAGATGGCCTCCACCTCCGGGTTCGCCTCGAACGCCTTTGCGGTCAGCGCGCGGACGTCCTCGGGTGGGACCCCCACCGCGTCACGATAGTCGTCGAACGTGTCCGCGGGCGAGACCGCGTGGACGCCGCAGGCGGCGAGGTAATCGCGGATCAGCCCGTTCAGGGACTCCACGAACGGGGTCATCAGCAGCACCCGGGTGGCGGAGAGGGCCTTGATGGCCTCGACGCAGGATTCCAGGGCCGTGGTCACGGGCGCGTCCACCGCCTCCTTTAGCTGCGCCAGCAGTCCCGGGTTGAACACCTCCACCGGAGCGCCGCTCACGATGACGCCCTGCCACCCGCGCTCCCGGGCGAGCCGGGCGGACGTCTCCACCACCCGGTCGCCGACGCCCCGGAGGCTCTCCAGGGAGCCGCGGACGATCCCCAGCCCGTCGAACTCCATCTCCACCTCCGGGGGAACGAGGGCCCGGAAGGGCTCGAAGTGGGGGCTCGAACTTGATATGGGGGTGACGAAGCCGATCTTGACCCGGGCCGGAGCCGTCATGGTCTCCTCCTGTTGCGGGAGCGGTGGTCGAACCTCCCGCTGCTCGAACCGACGCCGCGCGCCGCACGCGGCTAGAAGGATCGCGCCGCGATCCAGCCGCCGCCCACGAAAGTCCCCAGGGTGCTCCCCAGGTTCGAGAACACCACCACCAGCAGGATGCGCGAGACCGGGTTGCGCCACAGTCCGCCGGGGAAGCGGGTCACCACCTCGGACATGGCCTCCAGGTCCGCCACCGTGGGCTTCTTGACCCATGCCTGGACCAGCCCCGAGACCCATCCCGCGGCGATGGTGGGGTTGAGGCTGGTGACGGGCGCGGCCAGGAAAGCGGCGAGGACCGTGACCGGGTGACCCAGGGCCAGGGCCGCCCCCGCGGCCGCGAGCACGCCGTTGACCAGCACCCAGATGGAGACGGACTCCAGGGAGTGGGCGGCGCCGGAACGGTAGAAGCCGTACCCGATGATCGCCATGACGACGGCCGGCGCCAGCCACTTGACGCTCCGGGACCAGAACGAGCGCTCGGGGACCTCCTCCAGGGGGGCCAGCGCGTGGTCCCGGTGGATCTCGCGCGCGATTCCCGGCACGTGCCCCGCCCCCACCACCGCCACGACCCTGGCTCCCTCCGCCTCCCGGATCTTCTGCGCCAGATATACGTCCCGCTCGTCGATGAGGCTCTGCTTCACGGACGGGAACGCGTGGGAGAAGGCGGTCAGGACGCTCTCCAACTGGTCCTGCCGCTTGAGGTCGTCCACCTCCTCCTTGTGGATCTCCGGCTCCTCCAGCACGCTGGAGAGGAGCAGCCAGAACATCTTGAGCCGGCTCCAGAAGCCCAGCCCCATCCAGGTCCGCTTCAGGGTCACCTGGACGTCCCGGTCGGCCAGCACCAGCCCCGCGTCCCGCTCCCGGGCGAGGCGGACCGCCTCCAGCATCTCGGCCCCGGGCCGGACCCCGAGCCGGTCGCCCATGCGCTTGTAGAACGACGACATGAGCAACTGGCTCAGCAGGAAGACCGCCTTGCCCTCCCGGACCACCCTGAAGACGTTCATCCTCCGCCAGACGTCGGGCCGGGTGAAGGCCTCGTACCGGGCGCGGCAGAGCTCGACGCACACGGTGTCCGGCTCCACCAGCTCGATGGTCCTGCGCACGTCCTCGACGCTCTCCGGGGAGACGTGCGCGGTCCCCACGAGGTAGATGTCCCGGCCCCGGGCGCGTATGCGGCGCGCCTGCCCGGGCAGCGCGGCGTCCGCCGCCGGACTCCGTTCCGCTTCCACGTCCACCGGTCTCAGACCCGGGCCACGGGACCCTCGTATTCCCGCAGCCAGCCGATGAACCGCACGATCTGGTCCACCATGTAGTCGTGGTATGCCTTGCCCTTTTCGGGCGACGCCTTGATGGAGGGGCTGAAGGATCCCGTGGGCACGATCCGGCGTTGCTCCGCGCTGGTCCAGGGGATGTCGATGACCTCGTGCGGCGCCGAGAAGAGGTCGCCGTGGGACCACGGGGAGAAGTTCTCCTCGAAGTCCACCTGCGACGTGGTGAGCTTCTCCTGCTTCACCAGGCCGGGGTACTTGTACCAGCATTCCGAGATCTCCAGCTCGCCGCTGTGGTGCTCTTTCGCTTCCTTGATCTCGTTGGCGATCTTCTTGGCGATCTTCACCGGGTCGATGACCGCGAAGAAGACCTCGGGCATCTCGAACTCGCGCAGGTTCTTGGTGGCCGCCAGCAGGCCGGGCAGGTTCGCGCCCTTGTGCCCGTTGATGATGAGGATCTTCCGGAACCCGTGCTTGGCCAGGCTCCGGCTCATGTCCTGGATCACCGCCATCAGGGTCTCGGTGCGGAGCGATATGGTGCCCGGGAACCCCAGGTGGTGCGGCGAGTCGCCGAACCACAGGGGCGGGGCGCACAACGCCCCGGTGGCCCGGGCCACGTCCTCGGCCAGGGCGATGGCGATGAGGCAGTCCAGCCCCAGGGGACCCGCGGGTCCGTGCTCTTCGGTGCTGCCCACCGGGCAGATGATCAGGTCGGAGTCGGCGAGGTAGGCGGCGACGTCCTCCCAGGTAAGTTCCTGAAGCCATACGGAGCCGAGTTGCGGCGGCATCTTCCCTTCCTCCAGTCCGGCGGCCCGTCCCGCCGCCTCGCGTTCACTGCCTCGATTTCACTTGATGGCCAGCGGGTTCGTGGGGGAGCCCACCGCGCCAGTGACCGGGAGCGCGGGGGCCACGAACAGGAACTCGTAGCGCCCGTCCTCGGCGCAGTCCTCGGCCAACTCTTCCAGGTGGAAGATCTCTCCCACCGTGAGGCCCATGTTGGGGATGCTGACCCAGTGCCACGGCTGGTTGGCCTCCCGGGTCCGGTTGGGCCGGACCTCCACGCCCCAGGTGTCCGTGGCCACTGCGGCCACTTCCTTCTCGTGGAGCCAGTCGAGGGTCTCGAAACCGAGGCCCGGAGCGTCCCCGCCCGGATAACCGTCCCAGGATCCGGCCGCCAGCTTGGCCTTCATCTGCCCCGTGCGCACCAGCAGGTAATCGCCCCGCCGCACTTCCACCCCGTGGGCCTTCATGGCGCGGTCCAGGTCCGCGTTGGTGATGGCGTAGCCGTCCTCCAGCCATTCGCTGCCCTTGGCCGCGGCCACGTCCAGCAGCACCCCCCTACCCACCATCTTGTCCCGGGTCTTCTCGATGCCGTTCCGGGCGGCGCCTCCCGAAGTGACCAGTCGGCAGTCGTAGCCGTTGTACATGCGGTCTTCGTAGAAGATGTGCGCCAACCCGTCCCACTGGGTGCCGCTCTGGAGCGGCATGATGATCACGTCGTCCGCGCCCCGGATGCCCCGGTGGTCGAGCACCCCCGACCACGCGTCGGTGCCGGTGCGGAGCATCAGGTGTATGGGGTTGAAGCGCCCCATGGCCGGGTAGTTGCTCTTGCCGGTCTGCGGCCCCGCGGCGTCGAAGTCCAGGGCCAGGGAGAACACCCGTCCCCTTTGCACCAGCCGGGCGGCCGCCACGATGTCCTCGGGCGTGGTGTAGTTGAGCGTCCCCACCTCGTCGTCCTTGCCCCACCGGCCCCAGTTGCGAAGCCGCTCGGCCGCCTCCCGGATGCGCTCCATGGTCAGTTTCGAACGTCTTCGAGTCGCCAAAGGGGAACCTCCTCGGGCCGCGGGTCGAACCCGCTCCCGCATGGCTGTCGGAAGCGGGAACCGGAAACCGCGCCCACCGGCCGACCGCCGCGGGCGGGGGCCGCCGAAGCGCTCCGGGTTGAAACCGTTGCCGGGATTGCCTATGAATCCCCGGTATGTCGTCCAGCGTGGACAGGGGCCGCAAGGTCATGCTCGGCTTCGTGGTGCGGCGTTGCGCCAGAGAGCTCGGCCATCACCCTACCCCCCGCGAGTTCGCCCTCTGGGCCAACGACCAGCGGGTGGACGGAGAACGTTACCACATCTTCGGGCAGGCCATCTCGGCCGAAGCGGCGCAGGTCATGCTGCGCCGGCTCGACCGCCTCGTGACCGTCCGCTCCCGGGAGATCGTCCTCGGCCGGCCCGACGGTTCCCGGGAAACCCTGAACGATCGCCCCCGTTCGTCCCGAGCGTAGCGAAGCGAAGTCGAAGGACATGCGGGGCGCCTCGATCCGGGATCGATCCGACGTTCCCTAGGAAACCTTCCGCAGGGCGTCGCCCACGTCCAGGTTGTAGAGCCGGGCGCCGTTGTCCTGCAGGATCTTGGTCTTGACGGTCTCGCTCAAGTCCTCGCGCTGCTTCAGGTAGTCGCTGGAGAGCACCTCGCGGTCGCCGTGGGGCATGTCGGAGCCGTACACCACCTGCCCCTCCCCCACCAGCTCCACCACCTGGGGCAACAGCGCGTCTTCCACCTCCGCGCTCAGGTAGAGGTTCCCCTGCCGCATGTACTCCATGGGCGCCAGCTTGGCCTTGGGGACCGTGTCCACGAGGATGTCCGCAAGGAAGTTCCCCGAGTGGACGAAGCGGTGGTCCATGCGGTCCATCATGAAGTGGACCCACTGGCAGCCGGCTTCCAGGAACCCCACCCGCATGGTGGGGAACCGGTCCAGGAGGCCGCTGTGGATCATGGCCGAGAAGCCCAGCAGCACCGGCATGAGGAAGGCGTTCACGGACGACGGATAGATGTGGGTGAAGAGGCCGCTCAGGGCCGGACACGCCCAACCCACGTGGATGGCTAGCGTCATGTCCCTTTCCACCAACGCCTCGTAGAACGGCAGGAACGCCGGGTCGTCGAGCATCCGGTCCCCGATGGTGCCCAGCACCATGACCGCCACGGCCCCGAGGCCGTGGGCTTCGCGGACCTGCTCGACCGCCCCGGCCGCGTCGTCGAGGTTCACCACCGCGGCCCACTTGAGCCGCTCGTGCGCGCCCACCTGGTCGCCGAGGAAACGGTTGTAGGCGGAGCTCATGGCGGTCACCAGGGCCGGGTTCGCCGCCAGCGGATAGGCGAGGAACAGGGTCGGGTAGAGGACCTGGAGCGAGATGCCCTCCCTGTCCATGGCCTCGATGCGCTCGGTGACCCCGCGGACCTCCATGCTGCCGATGGTGTCGGACTTCTTCCGGGCGTGCGGCGTCTTCTCCCCCCGGTAGCTGGCCGGGGTGCCGAGGTTGTGGGCCCCGCGTCCCACCCGGCGCGGATACAGTTGCTCCTCGATCATCCAATAGACCATCCGTTCCACCGCCACCACTTGCGGCCGCTGCAACCGGAACGCCGGGTCCATGTATTCGTCGCTGAACGTGGCTTCGCTTTCCTCCACGTGTCCGTCCGCATCGATCAGGTACATGTTTCACCTCCGCTTGGTGCGCCGAACCCTCCCATGGACTCGACCCCTTGGGATGTATCGCAACCGGGAGGGCAGTTCAAGGCTCGCCCCGGTCCCGGCCCGCCGGGGAGCCGCGGTCGAAACGGAGGGGCGCCGCGCCGGATCCGGATCTCCATCGACACGGATGCAAAAAAGACGGTTGGCTTGACGGGCTGGCCGCGGCGCCGCCCAGGATGGCCGCTCTACTTGGCTTCGGAGGAAGGTTGACAGGACCGGCGGAAGGTCGTAGGGTCGGGTTGGAGCCTTGATGTCGTAGTGGGCGGCGTGCGGTCCTCCACTACCGGGGCATGCAGTATCCCCGTTATCTCCTTTGCTGCACGCCGCCGCCATGAAAGGGGGGTGTTTCAATGAAGTGGACGATCTTGGCGTTGGCAGTAGCAGGCGCGTTGATGCTGGCAGGGTGCGGAGGCAGTGGCAAGACCGCTTCCATGACGTCAACACCGACTGTCCTGGCGGGACTCCCGGAGGGTCATAGTCTGGAATCCGGTACGATCCCTGTTGGCCGGAGCCGGACGATTTACAACAGTGGGGGAGTTCGGGTCGTCGCTACGTGCACAGGGGCAGACTGCACTATCGAGGTCTCCGACAGCGGGATTGCCACCGTTACGGGCGGCAGGGTTACTATCTCCGTTACTGGCCCAACGGGAACCGTTACTGACCCGCCGGGAACGCCAGCACCGGGAACGTCAACACCTATTCCGGTCGTAGGAGACCTCCCAACCCCGGAGGGAACCCTGTCGCTTCCCTCGGAGGGGGGTCTGGACTTGTGGGAAGGTCCCGGCAGCTCGCTGGTTTGGTTGGACCCGGACAGCCCGCTTTTTCGGTTCACCAGGTCACCTTTTGCTTATGAGTTTCGTACTGAGCCCCTGTCGTTCATAGGCACTTATGAGGGCAAAGCATTTCTAAACTACAAGGGAACGGACTTTCTGTACACGGGAACGGCCTCTATGTACTATGACGGCGGTGATATTGACGTAACGATCAATATCCCGGGTGAGTTCAACTACACGTGGGAAGGCCTGAGGCTGTATTCCACCAACATAGAGCGCGACGAAAATGAGCTGTGGCAGTTCGACACCATGAGAGTCAAAGGCGATGAATATGGTTATGAGTTCAGCGATCGTGTAACCGAGCCTAATATGACCGGCCTTACTAGCGGTTCCACGGCCGGTGGATACTTCTGGACGCTCGCCGGACGGGATTACCCGATTAGAGCGGATTCCCCGAGTAGAGCGGTGGATAGTGGATTGGTGGAGCGTGGAACGGTGGGGTCGGGAGCATGGGGGGTGTCATACTCGGACTCTTCCCGGACACCGGCGCCGGAGCTTTCCCACTGCTCAACCGACGGTCGGAAGCGCTATTACTGCCGATGACACCCGCGAAAGGCCGCCCACGGACGCCCAGGAAAGCCGTGGGCGGCGTCTTCTCTCTCCCTTCCTTCACTGGCCAGTCTCTTCCGCGTCCCCACGGGCTTCCTACGGCTTCCAGGGCCTGACCCCTGACGGACGCCATCGACAGACGCCCCGGACCCTGACTTCGAAGACGGACCCCCGGGGTGACCCCGGAGACGGCGCCCCGGGGTGGATTTTCCGCTTGACAAAGGTGGGCGCTCCGATGTAAGAGAAACCTTAAGGATTTCAATGGTTTATATGTATTCAAAAAATCCTGGGTTCCGGTGTCCCGACGGTGGAGCCTCGGACCCTTCGAGAACACGAGCAAGGAGGACGAGCCATGATGCGACTCAAAGTGGGCTTCCTGATCGCGGCGGTGACCTGGGCGGGAGCGACGCCGGTGCTGGCGCAGGGACTGACCCGGGTGCAGATATCATCCTTCGACAAGCCGTCGTTCGGCCATACCACGGCTTCGCTGATCGCGGCCAACGGGTTCGACAAGAAGCACGGCATCGAGATCGACTGGGTGTTCAAGCCCGGCCGAGCGGCCAACACGGACTTCGCCACCGGCAGGGACAAGGTCACCATCGCCTCGGCGCTGCTGTCGGAAGCCAACCGCAGGCTCAAGGGAGTCAAGTCGGTCTATCTCTTCAACGTGCTGAACGGCCACGGGGCGTTGCTGACCTCCAGCCCTGACGTGAACAGCCTGAACGACCTGGAGGGGAAGACCCTGGCGGCGTTCACGGTCACCACCAACTACGCCATGTTCCGCTACTTCGCCCACAAGGCCGGCGTGGACCTGGACAAGGTCGCGGTGCAGTCCACCAACGTGCCCGGCTTGGCCACCTACCTGATGGCCAAGCGGGCCGACGCCGTGCACTTCTGGGAGCCCAACTATTCCAAGCTGCTGGTGGACAACCCCGGACGGTTCAAGATGATCGAGTACTTCCACCAGTGGGAGGCCATACACGGAGCGCCCCAGCGGGGCTTCCTGGGAGTCGCGGCGCACGAGGACTGGATCAACGCCAACGAGGACCTGATCCCGAAGATCTACGCGGCCTTCGCCGAGCTCTCCACGTGGCTGCCGACCCACCATGAAGAGGCCGCCACCATCATCGAGAAGGCGGCCGGCGTACCCAGGCAGGCGTTCCTGATGGCCCTCAAGGCGGCCCGCTATCCCCTGGACGTGGTTCCCGCGGCGGAGATCGAGGAGAACATCGAGGCGCTGTTCCGGGCCGGCATCGAGAGCGGCTACATGAAGGAGATGCCGGACGACGGCATCATCTACAAGGGCCGTGTCCGATAGCATGGAGACCGAAGCCGCCCGGACCGGGGGGCCGCCGCCGGCCCGCGCGTGGCGTTCCCGCGCGGGGGCGGTCCTCTCCGCCAGGAAGGAGCCGATCATCTCCTTCCTGGTGATCCTGGCGGGGTGGCAGACCCTGGCCTTCTTCCTGCCTCCGTACCTGGTCCCCGGCGTCACCGTCATCATCGCCGCGTTCGTCGAGATCGTGACGAGCTTCTCCCTGCTGGGGGACGCCTTCACCACCGTGGGGAGGATCTTCCTGGGGCTGGTCCTGGCCTTCGTCAGCGGCGCCGTCCTGGGCGTCTTCATGGGCCTCACGCAGAAGGTGGAGAAATACACGCTGCCGGTGCTCCACTTCATCATGGGCATACCCGCCCTCTCGTGGGTGGTCTTCGCCATCATCTGGTTCAGCCACGTGGAGACCCGCATCGCCTTCATCCTGCTGGCCGGCTGCCTGCCCAACTACGCCCTCATCATCCACGACGGCATCAAGAGCATCTCCAAGGAATACCTGGACATGCTGCGGGCCATGCGGCCCACCAGGAACCAGCTCCTCACCAAGCTGGTGCTGCCGGGGATGGTCCCCGCGGTGCTCACCGCCTGGAAGGTGAACCTGGGGCTGGCCGCGCGCGTGGTCATCGTGGCCGAACTGGTGGGGACCACCCGCGGCGTGGGCAACAAGCTCCTGCTCGCCCAGGAGCTCTTCGAGATGCCCAAGGCCATCGCCTGGACCCTGGTGCTGGTCACCTTCCTGCTGATCACGCAGTTGGTGATCCTCATGCTGGAGCACAAGCTGTTGCGCTGGCGTCCGGCGAAACAGGGAGGGATGGCCACGTGAGCGCCGCGGACCCCGTCATCCGGATGCAGGACGTGCGCATGGTCTTCACCTCCGTGGACGGCGACCGCTTCACCGCGGTGGACGGCCTGGACCTGGACGTGGGCAGCGGGGACATCGTGGCCATCGTGGGCAAGACCGGGTGCGGCAAGTCCACCACCTTCAACCTGCTCCTGGGGCTCGACCCGCCCACTTCCGGATCGGTGACGCTGCTGGGGCACGACCCCTACCGGGAGTTCGACTTCTTCCGGTCGAAGCTGGGGGTCATCTTCCAGACCGACCGCCTGCTGCCCTGGCGCACCGCCCTGGAGAACGCCCGGGTCGGCCTGGAGATCCTCGGCTACGGGGACAGGGAGCAGAACGAAGTGGCCCGGCACTGGCTGCACAAGCTGGAGCTCCAGGGCTTCGAGGACGCCTACCCCCACGAACTGTCGGGGGGCATGCGCCAACGGGTGGGCATGGCCCGGGCCTTCTGCCTGTCGCCGGAGATCTTCTTTGCCGACGAGGCGTTCGGACACCTGGACCAGTCCACCGCCCGACGGTTGCGGGAGATCTTCCTGGATCTCGTCACCGAAAGCCGCAAGACCTGCCTGCTCATCACCCACAACATCCACGAGGCGCTGGAGATCGGCTCGCGGCTGGTCATCCTCGGCAAGCCCGGAAAGGTCCTCGCGGACATGGAGACCCCCACCAACGCCACCCGTGCGGAACTGGCCGAACTCGAAGACCAGGTGCTCGACATCATCGAGAACAACCGGACGGTCCGCTGAACGCGGACCGGATCACTCGAAGACGCCCACGCCGGCATCTCCGCGACGCCCGCCTCGTCATTCCCGCAGACGCACACCCCCGTCATTCCCGCGAAAGCGGGAATCCAGAGAAAAAACGCTCCCCTTTCCCTCCTGCTTTACCCACACGAAATCCTGAAGCGCCTGCAAAAGGCAAGACTGCCGGGGCGCGTCGGAAGGACGTCCGCCGGACGGCGCGCGGCTTGCCCTCGAAAGCCGTTTCCCTGTAGAGTTTCCCCATGACCGCGCGTCAGGCAACAACCGGACCGTCCGACCCCGAGGCGGCCGCGCCGTCGCTCGATGGCTTCGCGCTGTTGGAGAACGGCGACCGGCTCACCCGGTGCGAGTTCGAACGGCGCTACACGGCCAGGCCGGACATCCGCAAGGCCGAGTTGATCGAGGGAATGGTTTATATGCCGTCACCCGTGCGCGCCAGGGGACACGCCGGACCGGTCGGGGTCATGACGACTTGGCTCGGAATCTACGACGCCTCCACGCCGGGCGTTTCGATGCTCGCCGACGCCACCGTGCGGCTGGACCGGGACAACGAGCCCCAGCCCGACGTCCTGTTGCGCATGGAGTCCGAAGCGGGCGGCCAGTCGCGCCTGAGCGAAGACGACTACGTGGAGGGGCCGCCGGAGCTGGTCGTCGAGGTGGCGGCCAGCAGCGCCGCCTACGACCTGCACGACAAGCTCCGGGTCTATCGGCGCAACGGGGTGCTCGAATACGTGGTCTGGCGGGTCCACGACCGGGCGGTGGACTGGTTCGTGCTCACCGACGACGAGTACCGGCCCCTGGCCCCGGACGCCCACGGCGTGCTCCACAGCCCCCACTTCCCCGGCCTCCGCCTGGCGGTGGAGCCCCTGCTGGCCGGCGACGTCGCCGGCGTGCTGGCGACCCTGCAAGCCGGCCTCGGAACCCCGGAACACGCCGCGTTCGCAGCGCGCCCATGAAAGAGCTCGTCCTTCGACTTCGCTACGCTCGGGACGAACGGGGACAGGGGCGCCGCGACGGTCCGGAGCCTGGTCCCCGTGTCCGCCTGTTCCGACCGGCCTCCTACCCCAACATGCGGTCCGGCAACCAGAGGGAGATCTGGGGGAAGGCCACCAGGAGGACCAGGGTGAGGACGTCCATGAGGAAGAACGGCAGGATGCCCTTGAAGATCTCCTCCAGGCGCACCATGCCGTGGGCCGCGGCGTTCACCGTATAGACGTTCATTCCCACCGGCGGGGTGATGAGGCCGATCTCCGAGGTCTTGATCACCAGCACGCCGAACCAGATGCCGCTGAAACCCATCTCCACGACGATGGGGAAGACGATGGGCAGGGTGATGGCCATCATGGCGGCCGGGTCCATGAACATGCCCAGGAACACGTAGAGCAGCAGGAACCCGGCCAGGATCAGGTGCCGGGGCATGCCCGAGCCGACCAGGTAGTCCGCCAACTGGGGCCCCACGTTGGTGACGGCCAGGAACCGGCTGAAGATGTAGGCGCCGATGATGATGGTGAAGAGCATGGTGGTGGAGGTGGCGGTGTCCAGCACCGTGTCCCGCAGCTTCCGGCCCGAGAAGTTCCCCTTGAGGATCATGATGACGAACGCGCCGAAGGCACCGAAGGCCCCGGCCTCCGTGGGCGTGGCGACCCCCAGGTAGATGGCGCCCATGACGATGACCGAGAGGGTGGCGATGCCCCATACCCGGTAGAGGGAGAGGAACTTCTCCCTCCACGGCGGCCTTTCCTCGATGATCGGCGCCATCTCGGGCCGGAGCCTGACCCAGCAGGAGATCATGCCCATGTAGATGAACGCCGAGAGTATCCCGGGGATGAAGCCGGCGATCAGCAGCTTGCCGATGGATTGCTCGGTGATGATGCCGTAGATGATCATGAGGCCGCTGGGAGGGATCAGCGCGCCCAGGGTCCCGGAAGCGGCGATGGCGCCGGTGGCGAGCCGCTTGTCGTAGCCGTACTTCACCATTTCCGGCAACGCCACCTGGGTGAACGTGGCCGCGGTGGCCACGCTGGAGCCGCAGGCCGCGGCAAAGCTGGCGCAGCTCGCGGTGGTGGCCATGGCAAGCCCGCCCCTGACCCGCCCCAGCCACTTGTGCACCACCGAGTAGATGTCCGCGCTGAGACCCCCGTAGTTGGCGAACTGGCCCATCAGTATGAAGACCGGGATGGCGAAGAACGTGAAGTTGGCCACCACCTTGTAGGGCGTGGTCCGCAGCAGGCCCAGGCCCGCGCCCCAGTCGGTGAGCATGGCGAAGCCCACGACCCCCACCAGGCCCAGGGACACGGCCACGTGGAGCCCGCACAGGAGCAGGACGATCAGGAACGCGACGCTGAGGAGCGCAAGGAAAGTCGGATCCATGTACGCCTACCCGGGGGTCAGGAGACTCCGAAAGCGCTTCCAGGCGTCCCTCACCATCTGGAGGGCGATGAGCGCGGCGCCGAAGGGAATGGCCAGCTTCGGGGGATAGACCGGTATCTGCACCAGGCCGTCGGACGCCTCGCGGTACTCCAGGGCGGAAAGCCCCGAGAACCACGCCTGCCAGCACATGAGCGCGAAGAACAACGCGGCGATCAGGAGGACCACCACCGCCAGTCCGTCCGCCGCCCTTCGCGGCAGCCGCTGCGTCAACAACTCCACGCAAATGTGCCGCTTGGTGAGCTGGACGTAGGCCATGCTGAAGAAGACCACGAAGACGATGAGGAACTCGGTGAACTCGAGGGTCCCGGGGATGGGGCTCGAGAACAGGTAGCGCCCGGCCACGTCGGTGGTGATGAGCAGCATCATGAAGAAGAGGACGTAGCCGCTCACTTCGTTCAGACGAGTCAGCACCCAGGTGACCGGGGAGCGGTCCACCGGCGGCGGAGCCGCTTCCGTGCGCACCCCGGATTCGAGGCTGTGGTTGGACTGGTTCAAGACGGACTATCCCGCGCGGTTCGCAAGAGGCAGGGGCGGCCGGCCGCCCCCGTCCCTTGCGCGCTTGCCCGGAAGGGTCCTGCCCCGCTCATCGGCCAAGCTACCGGTCCAGGAAGACCGAAAGGGCCTTCTTGCCGGGCAGACCCGCCTTCTCCACGCTCGCCACCCAATCCGAGGCGATCTTCTTGACGCCCGGGGTGTTCTTCCACTTCTCCCGGTCGGAGTCCGAGAACTCGACGATCTCCACGCCCTTGCCCTTCAGGTACTCCTGGAACTTGAGGTCGTCGTCCTTCATGGCCTGGGCTTCCCACTTGCCCACCCGCTCGCCTTCCTCCAGGAGGATATTCTGGTGCTCCTTGGACAGGGAGTCCCACTTCCTCTTGTTGATGGTGAACGTGTTGATGCCCGCGATGGCCCCCAACCGGATGGTGCTCATGTACTTGGCCACTTCGTAGGTCTTGAACCGCTGGGCGGCCTCGAAGGAGAGGATGCGCGCGTCGATGGTCTTGCGCTGGAGCGCCTCGTACATCTCGCCGCCGGTGGTGCTCACCGGGATCGCTCCCGACGCCTGGATGGCCTTGGGCGCGATGCGGCCGAAGGTGCCCACCTTCTTGCCCTGGAGGTCCGCCAAGTTCCGGATGGGGTCGTGGGCCACGAGCTGGTAGTCCGCGGTGGAGGTCATGCCCACCACCACGTGGCCGAACTTGGTGATCTCCGCCAGCGCCTCCGGGACCTCCCTGAGCACCCGCAGTCCGCCGTTCCGCGCCTCCACCGGATCGCTCACGGAGAAGGGCAGCCCCGCCACCTGGAGCAGCTTGATCTTGTCGGAGAAATACCCGAGGGCCAGGTCGGCCATGTCGGACGTACCCAACTGCACGGCCTCCAGGGCCTCCTTGGCGTGCACCAGCGAGTTGGCCCAGAAGATCTGGACCTCGATCTCGCCGTTGGTCCTCTTGGCCACCCCCTCCTTGAAGTGCACGATATAGTCCGCCCGCGGCGTTCCGGGGCGCGCGGACTGGGTCGCCACCTTGAGGATGATCTTCGCTTGCGCGTCGTTCGGGACCGCCGCTCCCGCGGCCCACAGCAAGCCCGTCGTCAGGAAGACCGCCAACGTCCTCGATAATGCCTTCATGCTCTCCCCTTTCTCATTGTGAGTTGCCTTTGCCCTGACGCCGCGCGCCACGGCCCCAACATGGTCCCGGTCCGGCGCCCGCGCCGACCCGGAGGTGGAAGACGTATGAAGACCGGACACTAATCGAACCCGCGAACGGATGTCAAGGGCATTCGCCGCCAAGGACCCGCGCCCGCGCGGGCGGGTTCGAAGCCCGCCCCTGCGCCGACCGCCGCTCGCGGCCCGCCGAGCGCCGGGACCCGACCGGGTGATCCGTTCAGTTGGCCGGCATCCGGTCCTTGGGAAAGTTCGAAGCCGCGGTGACGCCCCCGTCGCAGATGAGGTTGGCGCCCCACACGAAGCCCGAATCGTCGCTGGCCAGGAACAGCATGGCCCGGGCCTGGTCCTGCGCGGTCCCCAGCCGCCCCGCCAGGTTCTTGAACTCGCGCCCCTCGGCGCCTTCGTCCTGTCCCACGGGGGAGCCCGAGCGGTTGGGGGTCAGGCAGTTGACCCGGATGTTGTACCGGGAGAGCTGCACCGCCATGCCCCGGGACAGGTTCACCACCCCGCCCTTGGCCGCCATGTAGGCGATGGCGTCGGTGCGGCCGGAGAGGCCCGAGGTGGAGGCCACGTTGACGATGACCCCGCCCCGGCCCTGCTCGACCATCTGCTCGGCCACGTAGCGGCCCACCAGGAACGGTCCCTTGAGGGTCACGTCGATGACCTTGTCCCACTCCTCCTCCGAGATGCTGAATATGGTCTCGTGGTCCGTGATGGCGGCGTTGTTGACCAGGATGTCGATGCCGCCGAAGGCCTCCACCGTGGCCCGGACCATGGCCTGCACCTCCTGTGCGTTGGAGACGTCGCACTTGGCGTAGATGGCCTCGCGCCCCCCGCCCTTCAGGTCGTTCACGACCTTCTCGCCGCGTCCCGGATCCATGTCCACGACGCAGACCTTGGCGCCTTCCGATGCGAAGAGCCTGGCCGCCTCCTCGCCGATGTTCCGTCCCGCTCCGGTGATGATCGCCACACGGCCTTCGAGCTTCATGGTTCTCCCTCCTTGCCCCGCTGAGAGTCGTCAGCAGGTCCGCTGCCCAGGCCGGCTCCCGGCAGGCCCGGAAGACGGCATCGAAACATCCTTGCTGCGCATCCTTGCTACGACTTGTCGAGCATCCCCAGGAAGATCTTCTCCGGGGTCACGGGCAAGTCCTTGACCCGCACGCCCACCGCGGCGTCCACCGCGTTGGCGATGGACGGCGCCACCGGAATGAGCGAGGTCTCGCCGATTCCCTTGGCGCCGAACGGCCCGTTCTTGTGCGGCGCCTCCACCGCGATGGGGGTGACCACGTCGGGCATGTCCCCCAGGGCCGGCAACACGTAGTCCACCAGGTTGGGGTTCACCAGCACGCCGTCGTCGAACACCATCTGCTCGAACAGCGCCTGGCCGAGCCCCGTGACCGCGCCGCCCACGAGCTGCTGCCGGCAGCCCAGGGGCGTGATCACCCGGCCCACGTCCACCGCGGTGGCGTGCTTCAGGACCCGCAGCCGGCCGGTGTCCCGCTCGACCTCCACCTCGCTGCCGCCGGCGCCCACGAACCAGAACGAGGACGTGGTCTTGTCCCCCGTCTCCGGGTCCCGCAGGCTCGTCTTCACCTCGCCGCGGCCCACCAGCGTGCCCCCCTGCATGCCGAAATGGCTGAACAGGACCTCCCGGAAGTCCAGGGCGTTCTCCCGGAACAGCACCTTGCCGCCCTCGGCGCGCGTCTCCTCCAGCGGCACGCCGTACTCCTCGGCCACGAACCTGCGGAGCTGCTCGCACAGGTCCAGGGAGGCGAGCTGCAACGCCTTGCCCATGTGGAACGTGGAACGGCTCGACGAAGTGGTGAGGTCGTAGGGCGCCACGTCCGTGTCCACGCCCAGCACCGACACCTGGTCCAGGCCGATGCCCAGGGTGTCGGCGACGATGGCGGCCATGGCCGTGTCCGAGCCCTGGCCCATCTCCACCGTGCTCGTGAACACGTTCACGCTCCCGTCCTCGTTGAGCTTGACCGCGGCGCAGGAGATGGACGGCGTGATGGTGGCCTTGATGAGGCACGCGAGCCCCTTGCCGCGCGCCTTGGCGGGGTCCCCGGGCGCGGCCGCGGGCTTCCCCCACGCCATTTCCTCGGCCACCTTTTCCAGGCACTCCTTGACCCCGATGCTCCAGAGCTTCTCGCCGGTGACGAACTCGTCGCCCTCGTCGTAGATGTTCTGCATGCGCAGCTCGAAGGGGTCCCGGTCGAGGGCCCGGGCGATGATGTCCGTCTGGGACTCGCTGGCCCAAGCCGACTGGGACACGCCGAAGCCGCGGAACGCGCCCGCCGGCGGCTTGTTGGTATAGACGGACTTGGCGTCGATCTTCACGTGGCGGAACTTGTAGGGCCCGGCCGCGGTGTAGGCCGACTTCTTGGCCACCCGGGGTCCGATCTCCGCGAACGCGCCGGTGTCGAGCAGCACCTCCGCCTCCCGCGCATGGAACGCGCCGTCGGCCTTGACCCCGGTCTTCATGCGGATCACCGCGGCGTGCTTGGTGACGGTGTAGAACACTTCCTCCCGGCTCAGCAGGAGGCGCACGGGACGCTTGGCCTTGCGGGCGAGGGCTACCGTCAGGGGCTCGACCTTGGGATAGACCTTGCTGCCGTAGCCGCCTCCGAGGTACGGCACGACGATGCGGATCTTCGACACCGGCAGCTTGAATATGTTGGAGAGCTGGGTGCGCACCACGAACGGGTTCTGGGTGGTGGACCAGAGGTGGAGGCGCCCGTCGGGCTGGAACGCCGCGACGCAGCCGTGGGGCTCCAGCGCCACGTGCTGGGTGGTGGGCAGGACGAAGGTGTCCTCGAAGACGCGGGCGCACTCGGCGAAACCCTGCTCGATGTCCCCCTTGCGCAGCTTGAAGTGCGTGCACACGTTGGTGCCTTCGATGGGCTCGAGCTCCGCAAGGTCGGCGAAGCCGTGCTCCGGAATGCGCACGGTCTCGTGCACCAGCATGGCGTCTTCCTGCACCGAATCGCGCACGTCCATGACCGGGGGCAGGTCCTCGTACTCCACCACGATCCGGCTCGCCGCCTCTTCCGCGGCCTCACGGGTCTCCGCCGCCACCGCGGCCACCGGGTCCCCCACGTGGCGGACCTTGTCCACCGCCACGATGGTCTGGTCCTTGAACACCGGCCCGTAGTAGGGCTCGATGCCGGTCCCCCCCACCACGTCGTCGCGGGTATATGCGGCCACCACCCCGGGGACCTTCAGCGCTTCCGAGGCGTCCACGTAGCGGATCCAGGCGTGGGCCGCGGGGCTGCGCAGGACCGCGGCCTCGCACACCCCCGGCATCTTCATATCCGCCAGGTACGCGGCGCGCCCCGTGAGCTTGGCCCGGTAATCCAGACGGTGGCCGTCCCGCGCGCTCCGGGGCCTCTCGACGATCGCCATGACACGCTCCTCCGGAACAGGTCCCCCCGATTGGCCCAAGCCCGGCGCCGCCGGCCCCCGCCCCCTCGGACCCGTTCCTAGGCCTGGGCCACGCTCCGAATGGCCTCCATGATCTCCTGGTAGCAGCCGCACCGGCAGAAGCTGCCGCCCATGTAGCTCCTGATCTGCGGGTCGTCGGGCCTGGGGTTCTCGTCCAGCATGGCCTTGGCTGTGAGCAGGAACCCCGAAGTGCAATAGCCGCACTGCAGCGCCCCGTGCTTCAGGAACGACTCCTGCAGCGGGTGCAGGCGGTCGCCGTCGGCAAGGCCCTCCACCGTGGTGACCCGCCGGCCGTCGGCGTCCACCGCCAGCACCGAGCAGGCGCTCACCGGCTTGCCGTCCACCAGCAGCGTGCACGCGCCGCACACCTGGATGTCGCAGCCCAGCTTGGCGCCGGTGAGGTCCAGCTCTTCACGGACCACGTCGAGCAGCGTGCGCCAGGGCTCCACCTCCAGCTCGCGGGGCGCGCCGTTGACCTCCATGCGGATGGCTCTCTTCATGCTGCAAGACCCTCCCCGTCGTTCCCGCCCCCAGGCCCTCCGAAGGCCCGAGGCCCTGCGCCCTCAGCGCCCCTGCCCTCCGGCCCTTTCGTAGGCCTTGGGGGCGATGCGCCGGACCAGCGCCGCCACCATCTCGCGCTTGTAGCGCTCCGAGCCGCGCAAGTCGCTCAACGGACTGCATTCTTCCGCGGCGCTCCGGGCCGCCTCCCGGAGGTTCTCGCGGTCCAGCCTCCGGCCCTCCAGCGCGGCTTCGGCCTTGCGCGCGCGCATGGGCGTGGGCGCCACGCAGCCCAGCCCGATGCGGACGCCGCGGCAAGCCCCTCCGTCGGGGTCCACCGACAGCCGCACGGCCACGCCGATGCAGGGCTTGTCCACCACCGAGCTGCTGGAGAACCGGACGTACTCGACGGCGCTGCGGGGCGGCAGCCCCGGCAGCACCACGTGCGTCAACACCTCGTCCTCCTGCAGCCGGGTCTCGTAGTAATCCACGAAGACCTCTTCCAGGGGCAGGGTGCGCCCGCCCGAGGTGTTCGCCACGCGCACCGAGGCGTCCAGCGCCAGGAAGACGCACGGCAGGTCGGTCAGGGGCTCGCCGGAAGCGATGTTGCCGCCCACCGTGGCCATGTTGCGCACCCGGATGTTGGCCACGTCGCGCTCCAGCTCGCACAGCACCGGCAGGCGCGCCGCCAGGAGGTCGGAGGTCTCGATGTCGCGATGGGTCACGAGGGCGCCGATGACCAGAGCGCCGTCGGACTCCTCGATGCGCCGTAGCTCGTCGATCTTCTTGATGTTGATCAACGCATCCGGCTGCAGGAACCCCTGCTTGAGCAGGATCGTGAGGGAGCTGCCGCCGGCGAACACGCGCGCAGCCCCGCCGTACTGCTTCAGGAGCTCGCACGCTTCGGCTACGGTGCGGGGTTCCAGGTACTCGAAGTGCTTCATGGCCGCCGGGAGACGTGGACCGTCAGGGGTCGTTCCGCGGGCGCGGGCCGGTCACCGCCCGCGCATCACAGGTAGTCCACCCGGTCCACGCCGGGCACCCGGACCTTCCGGTAATACTCGTTGTCCTTGAGCGGCATGGTGGCGTCCACGCCCCACCCCGCGGTGGTGCGGGGCGCCGGCGCCGAAGGGTCCAGCGTGGAGCACGCCAGGTTGGGGACGATGACGACGTCCCGATCCGGCTGCACCCGGGTGTTCATGGCCCATTCCACGTCCACTGGGTCGTGCACGTCGATGTCCTCGTCCACCACCACCACGCGCTTGAAGCCCGCGCCCGTGGCGAGCAGCGCCAGGATGACGTTCCGGGCCTCGGCCTCGTGCCGCTTGCGCAGGGACACCACCGCGTGGTGGCGGAACGTGCCGCCCGCGGTGACACTCACGTCCTTGACCTCCGGGGTGATGGCCGCCACCGTGCGATAGACCAGGGCGGCGTTGGCGCATTCGATGAGGGTGTGGTTCTCGGTCACCGGCATGCCGGTGAGGCAGGTCTGGTAGATGGGGTCCTGCCGCATGGTGACCGCGGTGACCCGGAGCACCGGCGCCTGCTTGCTCTCGCTGTAGGTGCCCGGGTACTCCCCGTAGGGACCGTCCGAGACCCTCTCCCCCGGGATCGTCACGCCCTCGATCACCACTTCCGCGTGGGCCGGCGCTTCCACGTCGATGGTCTCGCACCGGGTCAACTGCACCGGCGCGCCCCGCAGGCCGCCGGACACCGCGAACTCGTCCACGCCGTAGGGCACCCGCGCCTGGGACCCGATGACGATGGCGGGGTCCACGCCGATGGCGGTGGCCACCTCCAGACCCTCCCCCCGGTCCTCCGCCTTGAGGATCATGCGCCCCAGGTGGTGGTCCGGCGGCGCCCACAGGGACAGGCGGTCCTTGCCCAGGCGCAGCATGCGGTGGATGGAGACGTTGGGGACGCGCGTGTCCGGGTCCTTCCCGATCTGGACCCCGATGGTGACGTAGGCCCCGCAGTCCTTCTCGGAATGGACCGCGATGGGGATCCGGTCGAGATCCACTTTGCCGCCGGTCCAGCGGACTTCCTTCACCGGGCCCGTGGCCGCCACCTCCGAGGGGATGCGTTTGTCCTCCAGCGTCAGGTAGCGCTCCAGCAGCTTGTCCTCGGTGACCCCCAGCCCCAGGGCCACCAGCCGCCGGGTGGCGAACAGCGCCCCCAGCACGCGCCACCCGGGATGGCCCTTGACGTTGTCGAACAACAGCGCCGGACCCCCCGTATCCGAGCTCTTCCGGATGCCCGCGGCGATCTCGAAACGGGTGTCCACCTCCCGGCGCACCCGGAGCAACTGGTCCTCGCGCTCCAGCACGTCGAGGAAACCTCTCAGATCCTGAAACATAACCTCTCCGGCCGCCGTCCAGGGGCGCCCTTCCGAAAACCCGCCCCCCGTTCGCCCACGGGCGAACCCCGGGCAGGCGGGGATTTCCCTGTTTACCAGAAGGTCCGAGGGGAGTCCACCGGTTTGACACCGCCCCCCTGCGGGAGTAGGGAGGTAGCGCGGACGTCCTCCGGACCGTCCCGGAGTTCGCCGCCCGTGGAGTCCGCATGATCTCGATCCGGGAGCTGCGCAAGGAGTTCTTGGTCGCCGACGGCAGGGTCGCCGCCCTCAAGCGGCTGGACCTGGAAGTGGCCGAAGGCGAGTTCTTCGTCATCGTCGGCGCCAGCGGGTCGGGCAAGACCACACTGCTCCGGTGCGTGGCAGGGCTGGAGACCCCGGACGGCGGCGAGATCGCGTGGACGACCGCACCGTGTTCGGGGAAGCGCTGTGGGTGCCGCCTCAGGACCGCAACTTCGGTATGGTGTTCCAGTCCTATGCGGTGTGGCCCCACCTGACGGTGTTCGACAACGTGGCGCTGCCCTTGCGGGAGGGGGCCCGGAAGATCCCGCGCCGACAGGTCCGCGACCGGGTGCGAGAGGCCCTGCGCATGGTGCAACTCGACGAGCAGGCGGACCGTCCGTCCACCCTCCTGAGCGGCGGCCAGCAGCAGCGGGTGGCCTTGGCCCGGGCCATCGCGGTGAACCCCAAGGTGCTGCTCATGGACGAACCCCTGAGCAACCTGGACGCCCGCCTGCGGGAGGACGTGCGCGGGCGCATCCGCGAGTTGGCCAAGCAACTCGGCGCCACCGTGCTCTACGTGACCCACGACCAGGTGGAAGCCATGGCCATGGCGGACAGGATCGCCCTCCTGAGCCTGGGCGACCTGCTCCAGTACGGCGCGCCCATGGACCTCTACCGCAACCCCGAGTGCGCCGAAGTGGCCGAGTTCTTCGGCTCGGTGAACTGGCTCCCCGGCCGGCGCGTGGACCACCGGGTGGTGGAGACCGGCATCGGCCGGTTCGAGGTGTCCGGCGGCGCGGTTCCGGGCAGGGACGTGCTCATCGGCTTCCGGCCCGAGTCCATGGCGCCGGCGGCGCCTTCGGACCCGCGGACCGCCAACACGTTCGAGGCGCGGCTGGTGTCCAGCGTGTTCCTGGGCGACCAGTTCGTGTACGAAGTGACGGCCGGCAACGAACGGCTCACCGGCAAGAGCCGCACGGTACCCGCCACCGACGGCGAGAGACTCCATCTGCACGTGCCGCCCGGAAACGTCATGGTGTTTCCGGGCGACGACAGGAACACGGCCTCCGCGAGCCCGGTGGAACACTGAAGACCCGGCTTTCGAGGCCCCAACCGACGGAGGAGGAACCCTCATGCGCAACTTTACCGGCGGAAACGGGACGCGGCCGCTGGCCGCGGCATGCCTGACGCTCTTCCTGCTCTTCCCGCCCCTGGGGGCCCTGGCCGCGGACGCGCCCAAGACCCTGGAGGAGCTGGTGGCCGGAGCCAGGAAGGAGACCACCCTGAGGGCCATGTGGTCGTCGCGCAGCCTCGACGGCGGCAAGGGAATGGCCCAGATCGTGGCCGGCATGAACAAGATGTACGGCACCAACATCCAACCCAAGTTCACACCGGGTCCGAGCATGACCCGCGTCATCGGCAACCTCACCCGCGAGATGAAGGCCGGCCAACCCGCCAGCACCGACGTGGTGTGGGGCAATTCCGGCGGCATGCTCCAGTCGGGCAAGGTGGGGTTGATGCGGTCCATGAACTGGATGGCCTACCTGGGACGGCCGATGCTGGATTCGCCGGGCTTCGACCCCGTGGCTCCCAAGGGCATCGGGCTCGCCTCGGCCTCGACCCTGGTGGGGGTGATGTACAACTCGGACATCGTGAAGGGCGGCGACGCGCCCAGGAGCCTGGCCGACGTCCTGGCCCCCAAGTGGAAAGGCAAGATCGCCTCCACGCCCTACGCCGCGGGCATGCGCGAGTTCGCCATGGACGACCTGCTGGGCAAGGAGGCCATGGTCGAGTTCACGAAGAAGCTCTCGAAGCACATCGGCGGCCTCATCCGGTGCGGCGAGACGGACCGCATCACCAGCGGCGAGTTCGCCATGCTGGTGATGAGCTGCGGCGACCAGTACGTCAACCAGGGCAAGCGCAAGGGCCATCCCCTGGGCTACGCGGTGATGTCCGAGGCGGTGGTGTCCCACACCCGCTACGGCGGCGTCCCCGTGCACTCCTCGGCGCCCAACGCGGCCGCCCTGTTCATCGCCTACCTGCACACCCCGGAAGGCCAGAAGTGGATGTGGGAGGTCAACGGCTTCGACTTCCACCTGTACCCGGAGTCCAACGAGCGGAAGGTGCTGGCGGACGCCCGGGCCCGGGGCGCCAAGGTGGTGGTCAACTCCCCCCAATGGCTGGGGTCGCAGAAGGACTACCGCGCCACCCGCAAGGAGCTGGAGAAGATCCTGCAGCAGAAGTAGCAGGGCCGCGGATGCGAGGTCCCGGGTCGGTCCCCCACTCCGGGAAGCCCTTTCGGGGTCCTTTTCGGAGTGAGGGGCGCGCCGGGCGCCGGCCCTGCCCCAAACCCTCATGGACGCCGTACCGAGCCTGCCCCGTCTCCGCGCGCTCCGGCCCAGGGTGTCGCCGGTGTTGCTGGGGCTCGCCATCGCGCCGATGGCGGTCATCTCCGCGCTGGTGGCGGTGCTGGTCTGGATCAGCTTCCAGACCGGCATCCTGGGGACCCTCGACGCCACCTACACCCTTCGCAACTACGCCGAGATCCTGGCCGACCCGTTCGTGGCCCGGGTCACCTTCCACACCCTGGTCTTCACCGTGACCACCACGCTGGTGGCCCTGGCCATCGGCCTGCCCATCGCATGGCTCACCGAGCGCACCACCCTGGGCGGCAAGGGCCTGGTCTATACCATCATGACCCTGGGCCTGCTGATCCCCGGCATCTACACCGCCATGGGCTGGACCTTCCTCGCGCACCAGCGCATCGGCTTCTTCAACCGCTGGCTGGCGGGCCTGCTGGGGCTGGAGCAGGGGCCCGTCAACATCGCCACCCCGATGGGCATGGGCTTCGTCCAGGGGCTCAGCCTGGCCGCCCTGGCCTTCATCCTCACCGCCCAGATGTTCCGGGCCATGAACCCGTCCCTGGAGGAGGCGGCGCGGATCCACGGCATGGGCTTCTTCGCCACGCTCCGGCGAGTCACCCTGCCGCTGGCCTTCCCGGCCATACTCGCCGCGGTCATCTACATGGTGACCATCGGCATCGCCACCTTCGACATCCCGGCCATCATCGGGCTCGGCAACCGGGTGTACATGCTCAGCACCTTCGTCTATCTGAAGACCAACCCCGGGGACGACGAGTTTCCCGAGCACGGCGTCACCGCGGCCCTGGGCGTGCTGATGATCGCGGTGGCCGTGCTGCTCACGTGGTGGTACAGCCAGGTGCTGCGCCAGGGGCACCGCTACGAGGTGGTGACCGGCAAGGGCTACCGCCCGGCGCTCCTGGACCTGGGCCGCTGGGGCCCGGCGGCCTGGGGCTTCATCGCCCTCTACGTCCTGGCGTCGAAACTGCTGCCGCTGCTGTTGATCGCCTACGTGGCCTTCACGCCCTACCTGGCGCCGCCTTCCTGGGAGATGCTCGGCCGCGCCTCCTTCGCCTCGTTCCACAGCGTGGACTGGAGCCTGGTGTGGCGGGGGATCCGGAACACCGCGCTGCTGGTGGCGGTGGCGCCGTCGGTGACCCTGTTGCTGGCCTTCGCGGTCTCGTGGCTCATCGTGCGCTCACGCACCCGCTACCGCTACGCCCTGGAGTTCGGCGCCTTCCTGCCCCACGCCCTGCCCGAGGCCATACTGGCCATCGCCGCGCTGCTGCTGGCCCTGTTCGTCCTCAAGGGGGTGGCGCCGCTCTACGGCTCGGTGTGGCTCATCGCCATCGTCTATGTGGTGTCCCGGTTGGCCTTCGCCACCCGCGCCCTCAACGGCTCCCTGCTCCAGATCCACAAGGAGCTGGAGGAGGCCGCCTATACCGCGGGCCTGTCGGCCGTGCGGACGTCCTGGAGGATCCTCGTGCCGCTGCTCCGGCCCACGCTCATGTCGGTGTGGATCTGGTCCGCCATCCTGGTCTATCGGGAGCTCACCGTGGCGGTGTTCCTCATCGGCCACGACAGCGTGACGCTCCCGGCCGTCGTCTGGAGCTACTGGTCTTCGGGCGCCATCAACGCCGCGGCCGCGGTGACCCTGGTCATGACCCTCGTCCTGACCCCCCTGGTCCTGGTCTTCTGGTGGTTCGGCCGCCGCTCCCTGGTGCCGGAATCGTAGCGCCGCCCAACGGTCCGGTCGGCCTGTCGCAGATTGCCGGATGCTTCTCGATGTATTCGAGCAGGGCCTCGGCGGCCCAGCGGTGGCCGGCGGCGTTCCAGTGGTAGTCCTGGCGCCAATTCGCCTCTCCGGGGTTGGCGCCCTGGCGGAGGATGAAGTCGGCATGGTCGATGACGGGAACATCGAGGGTTGCGGCCATTTCACGCAACAGCTCGAACATGCGGGGTCCGTAGCGGTAGCGCCGCAAGGTGTGTGACGCCAGGACCACCAGCCTGGCCCCGTCCCGGTCGGCGCGCTGCTTGAACTGCGCCAGCGCGAAGCGGGTGTATCGCAGGGCATCCTCGAAAAGGGGATGCAGGTCCCTTCGGGTGAAGTCTCGACGCATGTCGGTCCAACTGGCAGGCCGCCATCCTTCGAGCAGCGCGGCATAGGCGGGCTGTCGCCTCAGAGCCTCCACGGCCTGGACGAACCCGTGTTTCGAGCCGGAAGGAAACAGGGCTTCCTTCTTCCTGCTCAACCAGAAGACGAACCACGAACGGTCCGCCGCTTCCTCCATGGCGCGGGCGGCCCATGATGCCCGGACCCGGTGACTCGACGGAAGCGGGGCCTGGGGGAGGGACAATTCCAACTTTCCGTCCGAGCGCCTTCGCACCATGGGCTCCAAAGATAGTTTCGAGACCCTTCCTCCTGCTATATCCAATGCTCTCAGAACCGGCGTGTTGTCGACGAAATCATTGCGAACGAAGACCAGCACGAGCAGTTTGGGATGCAGCAGGCGGGCATATTCGTCGTAGAACGGCAGTTGCTGGACCTGACCGGTGTCTCCCTTCCCAAAGGCCGAAGTGGTGACATGCAGGTGGGGCAACCGGCGAGCGGCGAGTTCTTCGAGTCGAACGTGGAACTTTTCATGGATGGGGACTTCCTTCGCCACCACGAAGGAGTCCCCGATCATCGAGATATGGCAGGTTGCGGCCGCACGCTCGGGGCTGAGGGGTTCGCGGTCGAGGAAACCCAGGCTGTTGGTGCGGGAGACGTTCCAGAAGTCGAGTGAGTTGGTACCGAGCACCTCCGTGTTCGGGGGCCTGAGATAACCTACGTTCGGGACGAATTCCCGGGAGTCGCTCGACATCATGAACGGCTTGGCCAGCCGGAGGCAGGCTTCCCCGGCCATTGCGACCAGAGCCACCCCCAGGATGAGCAGGAGAGCATTCCAGCCTACCAGCCGCAACCCACGGCGAAACCGGCTCCCCCCTCCCCTGGGGGAGGGGGATTCATGATCTCGCCATCCTCCCGTCTCGCGCATCATCATCATCGCCATGGCGGACACCACGGACCCGCCTCCGTACCACCCGGGTGGCCGTTCCTCGGGAAACTCCTCCATGCCAGCATGAACGCCGCCACGAACGAGGACGCCGGCACCCTTCCCAGCCATGCCCAAACCGCTCCGTGCATCTCGCCAAACGTAACATGGCGAACGTTCATGGCAACCTGCTTGCGTCTCGTTGGAAACAGCCCGTCCGCCATCGTGACACGACCCAATCCTGCGCCGTCAGGCCCCCGGACGCGCCGACCGACCCCGCCTGACCTGCCCGAGGTGGATCAGGCGGTGGACTTGGACCGGACGGAGTCCACCGCGGCGCAACCAACGGCCTTCGCCCCGCGGTTGTCCTGACGGTCGGTATGGTGGATAATCCGGTTCCATCGCATTCCGTGAGGAGACCGTCATGAGCGCAACCCGCATGGTCGGCGTCCCGGCGCCGCGGGCCGAGGGTCCCGACAAGGTCACCGGGCGCACGCGCTACGCCGCGGACGTCCCGTGCGAGGGGCTGCTGTGGGGCAAGGTCCTCCGAAGCCCCCACGCCCACGCGCGCATCCGCGGCATCGACGCAAGCCGGGCCAGGAGCGCTCCCGGGGTCAAGGCCGTGGTCACCGGCCCGGAGGCGCCGCGCCGTTTCATGGGCAAGCAGATCCGGGACATGCCGGTGCTGTGCTGGGACCGGGTGCGGTACGTGGGCGACCGGGTGGCCGCGGTGGCCGCGGAGACCCCCGACGCCGCGGAGGCCGCCCTGGGTCTCATCGAAGTGGACTACGAGGTCCTGCCGGCGGTGTTCGACCCGGTGGAGGCCACCGGGCCCGGGGCGCCGTTGCTGCACGACGACGTGGGCGCGTACCCGGGAGCGCCGCACGAGCGGCTGGCCGCGGACGTCCGCAACGGGCTCACCCGGCTGCTCTGGACCAAGGGCGACGTGGAGCAGGGCTTCCGCGACGCCGACCTGACCCTGGAGCATACGTTTCGGGTCCCCGGCCGGCACCAGGGCTACCTGGAGCCGCACGCGGGACTGGTGGCCCTCGACCCCGACGGCCGCGTCCGAGTCTGGGCGAGCACCAAGGACCCCTTCCGCACCCGCCGGATGCTGGCCGGCGCCGTCGGCGTCGAAGAAGGCCGCGTCCGGGTCCACCCGGTGAACGTCGGCGGCGAGTTCGGCGGCAAGGGAGACGCGAGGGACCTGCCCATCGCCTTCCTCCTCGCCCGGGAGTCGGGACGGCCGGTGAAGATCGTCATGACCTATGCGGAGGAGCTGACGGCCTGCAACCCGGACGAGGCGACGGTGATGACCGTCCGCACCGGGGTCAAGAGGGACGGCCGGATCGTGGCGCGCCGCGTGAAGGCGTGGCACGCCGGCGGGGCCTACGGCGCCCTCAAGGCCAGCGCCTCCTTCGCCACCTGGCACTACGCCGGGGGCCTCTACCGGGTGGAGCACGCCGCCCTGGAGTTCCTGCAGGTCTATACCAACACCACCCCGGGAGGCTATTACCGGAGCCCGGGATCCATCCCCACCTTCTTCGCTCTGGAATCCCACACCGACCTGATCGCGCGGGAGCTCGGCATGGACCCGGGCGAGTTCCGCCTGCGCAACGTCCTGCGGGAGAACGAGGAGGACGCCATCGGCAAACGGCTCACCGGCGTGCAGATCCATCCGGTGCTGACCCGCGCCCTGGCCGCGGCAGACTGGTACGGTCCCGGGCCGGGGGCCAACCGCGGGCGGGGCATGGCCATCTACGGGCGCCACATCTCCGGCGGCGAAACCGGCATCACGGTCTCGGCCGAGGCCGACGGCATGCTTGCGGTGCTGAGCCCCACCGTGGACCAGGGGACCGGCGCCCACACGATCCTGCGCCAACTGGCGGCCGAGCGCATGCAGTTGGCGCTGGAACGGGTTCGGGTGGTCACCGGCGACACCGATACCGCTCCCTATGACACGGGCGCCCGGGCCAGCCGGGTCACCTATACCGCGGGGCAAGCCGCGGAGAAGGCCTGCGAGGGGCTGCTGGCCAAGCTCACCGACTGCGCCGCCCGCATGCTGGAATGCGGCTCTTCGGACGTGGTATACGCCAACGGCCGGTTCTCGCTCCGGACCGACCTGGGGCAGAGCCTCTCCCTGGCGCAGGTGGCCTCCCGGAACCCGGACCACCGGACCGTGACCGTCGAGGAGGACTTCCCCTACCGGGACGACGTGACCTACGTGTGCGCGCAGGTGGCGGAGGTGGAAGTGGACCCCGAGACCGGAGCGACGCGCGTGGAGCGCATGGTCACGGCCCATGACGTAGGCGCCGTCATCAACCCCGTCACGCACCAGGGCCAGATCGACGGCGGCGTCGTCATGGGCGTGGGCCAGGCCCTCATGGAAGAGCTGGTGCTGGAGGACGGCAGGGTGGCGAACGCCAGCCTGGGCGACTACAAGCTGCCCACCATCCGCGACGTACCCCGCCTGGAGACGGTGCTGGTGGAGTCCGGCGGCGGGTTGGCGCCCCACGGCGCCAAGGCCATCGGCGAGTTCGCCAACAACAACTCCCCGGCGGCCATCGCCAACGCGGTCGCCGACGCCGTGGGCGTGCGCCTCTTCGATATCCCGGTGACCGCGGAGAAGGTCTTCCGCGGGCTGGAGGAGCGCGGGCAGGGAGCCCCGGCGGCGTCAGGGGCCGACCCGCGCGGGGGTTCGGGACCCGGAGGGCCGGCGCCGCTCCACGGGGACCCGGCAGGAAGGGAACGGGATTCCGGACGTTCCGGTAGCCAACGGAGGATCCACATGCTGGAAGGAAAAGTGGTGGTCGTGACCGGCGGCGGCAAAGGCATCGGACGCCACGCCGCGCTGACGTTCGCGCGGGAGAAGGCCAGGGTCGTCATCATCGACGTGAACCAGGAATGGCTGGACAAGACCGGCCCCGAGCTCGGGGAGATGACCGACGCCCTGGGCATCAACGCCAACGTCCGGAACGAGGACGCGGTGAAGGGGGCCTTCGAACAGGTGGTCCAGCGTTTCGGGCGCATCGACGTGCTGGTGAACAACGCCGCCATCGTGCCGCATTTCGCCTGGGGCATCCCCCGCTGGCCGCTGGTCCGGGACATGGGCCTGGGGTTCTGGGACCGGGTGATCCAGACCAACCTGGGCGGCACCTTCCTCTGCACCAAGCACGCCCTGGACCACATGGAGCCGCGCCGGTCCGGGCACATCATCAACCTCTACGGCGGCGGGGGCGTCAAGCCCGGGGGCGCCTGCGCCTACGTGGTCACCAAGGACGCCATCTGGACCTTCACCCGGTACGTGGCCGAAGAGGTCCGGGAGTCCAACGTCTGCGTGGTGGTCTTCTCGCCCAGGGTTCCCATCGTCACCGAAGGAGCGCCCGAGGAGGCGTTCACCCGGCTCCCGACCCCGGAGATACTGGGACAGGGCTTCGTGCTGGCGGCCCAGGCGCCCATGGAGCAGTCCGGGCAGCTATTCACCTACGAGGACGGCGAGCTGGTGGCCGGCAAGGACGGCCGGTACGAATAGGGCGGCCCACACGGAAGGCGGCCCATGGCCGTTCCCGCGAACCGCGCCCGCGGCCCTCACGCCAGGGAGTCCCCCGCGGGGCCGAGGGCGGCGAGCATGTCCCGGTAGGAGGCGAGGCCGAAACGACCTTCCATCTCTTCGCGCCAGATCCGGTCCAGGGCCCGGCGGACGTCCGGGGGCAGCGCGCCCACGTGGTCGCCGACCCTCCCGTTCCTCACCTTGGAGGACGAGCCTCCGGGCGGGAGGCCGTTGGCGGCGTTGCAGACCGAACGCACCACGTGGTCGTCGAAGCGGGAGCCGTGGGCCTTCATGAAGCCGATGGAGGACTGCCGCACCACCAAGTCCAGCAGGCCGCGGTCCGGCGGACAGCCGATGAAGCGCGCGATCCTTCGCACCGCGCCCGGAAGGTCCGCGCACACGGCCTCGTAGCTCAACAGCAGCACGTCCCCGCGGCCCCGCTGCCGCCACCAGGACGCCGTGTGCCTCCAGTACCTCCGGCCCCGTTCCGGGGCCAAGAAGAACTGCCGGGCGTAGTCCCCCAGGGTGATGGCCCCGGGCTCGAACCGCCAGCCCTCGTGGAAATGGTACAGGGACACGAGCACGTCCCCGGGGTCCCGCACCATGGAGAGGTAGCGGCCTCCCTTGGGGATCTCCTCCCAGCTCAGGTGGCTCTTGAACGCCCGGGGCTCGGCCGCCTGCGGGGCGTCGGGGTCGAGGCCCAGGTCCCTCGCAAGCTCGAGCCACGGCACCACCAGGGTGATCTCGTCGAAGTCCATGGACCCCCGGGTCCTGAGCCCGTGCACGATCTGCTGCAGCCAAGTGGTGCCGCATTTGGGAAAGGTCGCGATGAGGACGTCGGTGGGTCCGGGGCGAAACGCGAGGCCCGCGGCCCGGCTGGCCAGGCTGCCGACGCCTCCGCCGTAGGAGCGCAACTCGGCCACCGACCGGGCGCGCCGCAAGACCGGGGCCGCGGCCAACGTCACCACTCCCGGTTGATGAACGCCAGCAGCCGCTCGGCGCCGTCGCGCTCCTCGAACTGCGCGTGGAGCCGCCGCCTCATGTTGTCGGTCTCGCCGCTCTGCAAGCGCTCGTAGAGCTGCCCCCGTTTGCCGAAGGGCGTCATGACCAGGTCCGCGGCCACCGCCAGCAGCCGCAGATGCTCCCGGGTGCTGGGGGCGCAGCCGCGGAAATAGCGCTCCACCAGCGGCCCCAACTCGCCGCTGTCCAGGTCCGAGCCGCCGCCGGTGAGCACCAGGGAGCTGGTCAGCAGGCTCTCCATGTTGCGCTCCGCCCGGTCCGACGCCTCGATGCTGTACACCCGGTACGACGGGCTCAGGAGCGGCGCCCAATGGCCCCCGGCCGTGCGGCGCGCCCGGTTCTCGGCCATCTCCACGCAGTCGCGCAGGATCTCCAGGTCCTGGATGAAGGCGGCCAGCCGTATCTGCGAGTTGGGCGTCTCGTGCCGGCCGGACCACTCCGTGAGCAGTTGCGCGACGCCCAGGAAAGTCTCCAGCTTGGTGATGAGCCGCACCATGGTGGCGTACTGGGCCCAGGTCTGGATGTTCCGGTGGAACCCCGCCACCAGCTCCGGCGCGCGGTAGGCGAAGACCCGATCCCACGGCACCACCACGTCGTCGAAGACCAGGGTGGCGTCCACCTCGTCGAACCGTCTGGTGAACGGAAAGCGCTCCGGGTCGGCGTGCTCGGCGTAGAGGTCCCGGCAGATGATCTTGAGCCCCGGCGCGTTCATGGGGATCGCGAAGGCGATGGCGTAGTCCGGCTCGTCCGCATCCCTGGGACGGATGGGATACACCAGCGCCTCGTCGGACAGGGGCGCCAAGGTGGCGAGGTTGCGCAGGCCCCGGACCACCGGCCCCTCGGAGGTCTCTCCCACGATGTGGAGTACCAGGTCCGGGTCCCGCTGCTCGCTCACGCGCCTGGAGTGGTCGTAGAACTGGTCGGTGAGGGCGTGGGTCAGGCACAGGTCGCCCGCGATGCAGTGGCCGTAGTAGGCGCGGGCGTTGCGGCCCCAGCGCGGGTCGTGGGCGGCGAGGGTGTCGGCGAAGTCCAACAGGCCCACCACCAGCTCCGCGCAGAACTCCGGGTACCGGCCCATCTGGCCGAAGGTCTCGCGGGACCAGATCTCGATGTTGCCGCGCTTGGCCCGGAGCTCTTCGGCGTCCACCGGAGGCAGGTAGCTGTACGAGATGCGCCCGCCCTCCCGGGCCACCGTCATGGCGTCGCGGTCTTCCGCGGAGACCTGCCGGTCGTACAGGTCCGCCAGAGTCCCGATGGTGCCGGTGAAGCCGGGATGCGCGGTCACGTCCTCGATGCGTTTCCCCGCATGCCACACCTCGCGGCCATCGCGCAGCGCATCGACGTACTCCCTGCCGGTCCGAACGGACATGTCGGCCTCCTTACCACAAGCCCGCCCGTCATCATAACCGAGTTCCGCACGGATAGCACTTTCCTCCGTTCGTCCTGAGCGTAGCGTAGCGAAGTCGAAGGACGCGCTTTCCCGCAGGGACAGGGAGTCCAAGCCGGAATTGATCAGGCCTTCCCTTGGGGACTCTTCAGGAATTCGTATGGGCAAGGTAGGAGGGAAAGGGAAGCGACATCTCCGCGGACGCTCACTCCGTCATTCCCGCAAACGCCCACCCTCCGTCATTCCCGCGAAAGCGGGAATCCACATGGGGTTTGCTCGCAAGGTCTGGATTCCCGTCCCCGCTTCCGCGAGGACATGCTTTCGCGGGAATGACGGGGCAGGGCTTTCACCGGGATGACGGGATGGGTCCCGTAGACTCCCCGGTTTCGGCCCAGATCTACCAAGTCAAGTCCAGGCCCAGCTTGACGCCGTATTCCGGGGCGCCGCCGGAACTCCCGGCGCGCTCCCCTTCCAGGTTCAGGCTCAGGGACGGACCCAAGGCGAAGCGGCTGCCCATGCGGTAGGCGCGCTCGCCACTCGACACCCCCACGCCCCCGTACACCGTCATCACGCCATCCAAAACCCCTACGCCGTAGCCCAACTCCGCATCCACCCGTGCGCCAGATCCCGATCCGCTCTCCCTCTCGCCCGTCAGTCCCTCCCGCCACAGCCGATCCATACCGCTGTCCGTCTTGCCCCAGGCAGGACTCACCTGCAACGACAGCCCGCGCCCGTCCGAACCCGGGTCCAGCCGGACCGTCCCGCCCACTCCCCATTCCCGCACCTCTCCCTCGTGCGCCAGCAACACCCGACCCGACCCCTCTACACTCAGCCCCAGACCCGCGTGCGCGTACCGCATCCCACTCCCCAACTCCAGCCCCGCACCGGTCTCACCGTCCCCGCCGTCCCAACGTACCCCCAACTCCACGGACGGCTCCAACCACCCACCGGACTCCCACTCCAGCCGACGCTTCCCCTCCACCGCCATCCGCAACCGATGCGTACCCACCGACACCCCCTCCAGCAACTCCCCGTTGTCATCCACCCGCAGCCCCGTCATCTGCCCTTCCCCCTTGAGGTCCACCGTGGCGGCCCCCTCCGCTCCCGTGAACACTCGCACGCTGCCACCCAATCCGCCCCCCCGGAACTCCGCGTCGCTCGACTCCCGGCCCGCAGCCCCGTCCCGCAACGTCACCTTGCCCTCTCCGTAGCCCAACACTGCCCACAACTGCGACCCGCCCGCAGACGACCACCCGAGGTACGGATGGAACAGGGTCATCCGGCTCCGGTGCTCTCCCCGGACCTCTTCGCCTCCCCGCCGGTCCGCGTACTCCACGTCCGCGTCGAACCACGACGCCCCCAGCCCTCCCACCAAACCCGCCCCCAACTCCGCGTCCGCCCCCGTATGCACCCCGAACAGACCTCCCTCCCACTCCACTCCCCGGCCACCCGACAGGCTCCGGTAATCGCTCCCCGCCCACATCCCCAGGCCCCAACCTTCCTCCTCCTCCTTCCCCAGACGAACCGTGAACGACGTCCCGCCCAACACCTCCTTCCAGTCGATCCCCTCCCCTTCCGGTTGCTTCCACCCGTCCTGCCGCAGCCCCAGCAACTCGTCCCAACCCAAGCCCTCTTCCAGCCCCCGTTCCCGACCGGGCAGCTTCTCCAACACCGACGCCACCGTTCGCGCCACGTCGGCGCTCTCCACCCTCCGGTCCGGCCCCAGACGCACGCTCACCGAGTCCACCGCGCTGCTCCACATGGCTCGGGACACTTCCGGCAGGATCACCTCGTTCACCCCACGGAGACGACGCCGCTGCACGTCCGCCTCCGTCAGCACCGTCACCGAGAACCGCACCACCGCACTGTCCCCGTCCTCGTCCGTGGCCGTCCACGCGTATTCCGTCCGCTCCCACCCCTCCGTCGGCGTTCCCGTTACCGTGTGCGTGGACGGGTCCCGGACCACTCCGCCCGGCAGCGCCGGCGTCAGCGTGTAACGCAACGTCCCGTTGCCGCCCCTCGCCAGCGGCAGGCTCACCGGCGCGATGCCCTCGTCCTCGATCCACTCCTGGTCCGCCACCGTCTCCTCGAAACTCGGCGTCAGGTCCGGCTCCACCAGGATGGTGAACCTCAACGTGGCAGTGTCCCCGTCCTCGTCCCTGGCCGTCAGCGTGTATACCCTCTCCACCGCCGCCTCCCTCGGCGTGCCGCACAGGGTGCCGCCGCCGACCGCAGACATGTCCATCTTCCCGGCATCTCCCCTCCCGCGGCACATCTCCGGCCTGCCCGGCGCCACGTAGAGGATTCCGGTGGGCAGGGGCGCCCTGGACGGCCGGGCCAACCGGGTCATGTCGTCGCCGGGGGCCACGAGCGGCCCCCTCAACTCGTAGCTCAGCCTCCCGTCGCCGCCGGTCGCCGCCGGCAGCCGCACCACCGGCTCGATCGCCCGATCCTCGATGTAGCGCTGCGAGGCAAACATGTTCGGATCGAAAGACGGAACCCGGTTCGGCGCCGCCCTGACCGCGCTCACCACCTCCATGGAGAACGACAGGCTGGCCTCGTCACCGTCTTCGTCCGTGGCCGTCAGCGTGTAGGTCGCCTCTGCCGCCACCTCCGCAGGCGTGCCCGACAGCGTCCCGCCCGTGCCGTCGCCGGCGCTCGGCGCCGCATACGCGATCCCGGCCGGCAGGGTCAGGCCGCTCGAATCCCCCGGCCCGCTCAGCGTATAGGTCAGCGTCCCGTCCCCGCCGGTGGCTGCCGGCAGCGGGACCGGCGCGATGGTCGAGTCCCGCACGTAGCGTTGCGCGTCGAACCTGTCCGAGGCAAAGGCCGGCGCCCCGTCCTCCGCTCCGGCATTCTGCCGGGTCCCCTGCCCGCTCCCCTCCGTGATGGTCAGCGCCGCGCCGGCCACGCCCCCCACGCCCTGGCTGTTCTCCGCAGTCCCCGTCACCGACACCGAACGGTCCTCCGCGTTCTCCACGCCATCGTCCACCGCGGTGATCGTCACGCTGTCCGCAGCGTTCGCCGTCTCGCCCGCGGCGATCGTGATGGTCGCGTCCGAACCCACCCTGTACGCCCCCGACACCGGCTGCACCGTCACCGTCGTCGCCGCGCTCGACGCATGGCTCAGCGTCGCCGTCACCGTCGCCGTACCGCCGTCCTCCGAGATGGCGCTGTCCGCCACCGACAGAATCACCCCCGGCGCCGCCTCGTCGTCCTCGATCGTCAGCGTCACGGCCACCGGGTCCGCCACGCCGCTGTCGCCGCTCACCGTTGCCGATACCGTCACTTCCTTGTTCGGCGCGTCCGCCGTGTTATCGACCGCGGTCACCGTCACCGTACCGGTGCTGCCGGTGTCTCCTGCCGCAATGGTCAGCGTCCTGGCGCTCGACAGTTCGAAGTCCGTCGCCGCCGCGTTCGTTCCCGCCGCCGCGGCCACGGTCAGCGTTACCGCCTGAGTCGATGCACGGTTCAGCGTCGCGGTCACCGTCGCCGAACCCGGATTCGTCCCGTCGTGCTCGTCGATGGCCGCCGGGTTCAGCACCAGCGTCGCCGTCGGCGCTCCCTCGTCGTCGGTCAGCGTCAAGCTCGCGCCCGTTACCGTGCCGACGTCGTGGTTGTTCTGCGCCGTTCCGCTCACCGTCGCCGTCCGGTTCACCACGTTGTCGATCGCGTCGTCCACCGCCGTGATGGTCACGCTGTCGGCCGCGTTCGCCGTCTCGCCCGCCGCAATCGTGATCGTCGCGTCCGAGCCCACCGTGTAGGCCCCCGCTTCCGGCTGCACGGTGACCGTCGTCGCCGCGCTCGAAGCGTGGCTCAGCGTGGCCGTTACCGTGGTCGTTCCGCCGTTCTCGGAGATCGCGTTGTCCGCTACCGCCAGCGTCACCGCCGGCGCCGCTTCGTCGTCCTCGATGGTCAGCGTCACGGCGGACGGGGCGGCCACGCCGCTGTTCCCGCTCACCACCGCCGATACCGTCACTTCCTTGTCCGGCGCGTCCACCGTGTTGTCCACCGCGGTCACCGTCACCGTGCCGGTGCTGCTCGTCTCCCCGGCCGCGATGGTCAGCGTCTTCGCGCTCGACAGGCGGAAGTCACCCGACGCCGCGTTCGTCCCCGCCGTCGCCGCTACCGTCAGCGTCACCGCCTCGGTCGACGCGCGGTCCAGGGTCGCCGTCACCGTGCTCGCGTTGCCCGCGCCGCTCTCGTCGATGGTGTCCGGCTTCAACGCATCGGGTTCGGACAGCGCCAGGGTCACCGCCGGCGTGGCTTCGTCGTCGGTCAAGGTCAGCGCCGCGCCGGTCACCGCCACCGTCGCCGACTCCGCAGCAGCCTGCGCGTTGACCGCCGTCCCCGTCACCGTCGTCGTGCGGTTGACCACGTTGTCGATGGCATCGTTCACGGCCGTGACCGTCGCCGTGTCCGAAGCGTTCGACGTCTCGCCCGCCGCAATCGTGATGGTCGCGTCCGAACCCACAGTGTAGGCGCCTGACGCCGGCTGTACGGTGATCGTGGTCGCTGCGCTCGACGCATGGCTCAGCGTTGCGGTCACGGTGGTTGAGCCGCCGTTCTCGGAGATCGCGTTGTCCGCTACCGCCAGCGTCACCGTCGGCGCCGCCTCGTCGTCCCGGATCGTCAGCTTCACGCTCGCCGGGTCCGCCACGCCGCTGTCGCCGCTCACCATTGCCGAGACGGTCACTTCCTTGTCCGGCGCGTCCGCCGTGTTATCGACCGCCATCACGGTCACTGTACCGGTGCTGCTGGTGTCTCCTGCCGCGATGGTCAGCGTCTTGGTGCTCGACAGACTGAAGTCGCCAGATGCCGCGTTCCTTCCCGCAGCCGCGGCCACGGTCAGCGTTACCGCCTGAGTCGATGCACGGTTCAGCGTCGCCGTCACCGTCGCCGACCCGGGGTTCGTCCCGTCGTGTTCATCGATCGTCGCATCGCTCAGCGCCAGCGTCGCCGTAGGCGCTCCCTCGTCGTCGGTGAGGGTGAGGTTCGCGCCCGTTACCGTGCCGACGCCCTGGCTATTCTGCGCCGAACCGTCCACCGTCGCGGCGCGGTTGGGCACGTTGTCGATCGCGTCGTCCACAGCGGTGATGGTCAGGCTGTCCGCAGTGTTCGACGTTTCGCCCGCCGCAATCGTGATGGTCGCGTCCGCGCCCACCGTGTAGACGCCTGCTTCCGGCTGCACGGTGACCGTCGTCGCCGCGCTCGAAGCGTGGCTCAGCGTGGCCGTCACCGTCGTCGTACCGCCGTTCTCGGAGATCGCGTTGTCCGCTACCGCCAGCGTCACCGTCGGCGCCGCCTCGTCGTCCTCTATCGTCAGCGTCACGCTCGCCGGGTCCGCCACGCCGCTGTCGCCGCTCACCGTTGCCGAGACGGTTACTTCCTTGTCCGGCGCGTCCACCGTGTTGTCCACCGCCGTCACCGTCACCGTGCCGGTGCTGCTCGTGTCTCCCGCCGCGATGGTCAGCGTCTTCGCGCTCGACAGGCTGAAGTCCCCCGACGCCGCGTTCGTCCCCGCTGCCGCAGCCACCGTCAGCGTCACCGCCGCGCTCGACGCCCGGTCCAGGGTCGCCGTCACCGTGCTCGCGTTGCCCGCGCCGCTCTCGTCGATGGTGTCCGGCTTCAACGCATCGGGTTCGGACAGCGCCAGAGTCACTGTCGGCGCGGCTTCGTCGTCGGTCAAGGTCAGCGCCGCGCCAGTCACCGCCACCGTCTGCGACTCCGCGGCAGCCTGCGCGTTGGCCGCCGTCCCCGTCACCGTCGTCGTGCGGTTGACCACGTTGTCGATGGCGTCGTCCACCGCTGTGACCGTCGCCGTGTCCGAAGCGTTCGACGTTTCGCCCGCCGCAATCGTGATGGTCGCGTCCGAGCCCACCATGTAGGCCCCCGACACCGCCGTCACGGTGATCGTGGTCGCCGCGCTCGAAGCGTGGCTCAGCGTCGCCGTCACCGTCGTCGTTCCGCCGTTCTCGGAGATCGCGCTGTCCGCTACCGCCAGCGTCACCGTTGGCGCCGCTTCGTCGTCCTCGATGGTCAGAGTCACGCTCGCCGGCGCCGCCACCCCGCTGTTCCCGCTCACCACCGCCGAGACCGTCACTTCCTTGTCCGGCGCATCCACCGTGTTGTCCACCGCCGTCACCGTCACCGTCCCGGTGCTCGCTGTCTCCCCCGCCGCGATGGTCAGCGTCTTCGCGCTCGACAGGCTGAAGTCACCCGACGCCGCGTTCGTCCCCGCCGTCGCCCCCACCGTCAAGGTCACTGCCGTGCTCGACGCACGGTTCAAGGTCGCCGTCACCGTGCTCGCGTTGCCCGCGCCGCTCTCGTCGATGGTGTCCAGCTTCAACGCATCGGGTTCGGACAGCGCCAGGGTCACCACCGGCGTGCCTTCGTCGTCCGTCAAGGTCAGCGCCGCGCCGGTCACCGCCACCGTCGCCGACTCCGCGGCAGCCTGCGCGTTGGCCGCCGTCCCCGTCACCGTCGTCGTGCGGTTGACCACGTTGTCGATGGCGTCGTCCACCGCTGTGACCGTCGCCGTGTCCGAAGCGTTCGACGTTTCGCCCGCCGCAATCGTGATGGTCGCGTCCGAGCCCACCATGTAGGCCCCCGACACCGCCGTCACGGTGATCGTGGTCGCCGCGCTCGAAGCGTGGCTCAGCGTCGCCGTCACCGTCGTCGTTCCGCCGTTCTCGGAGATCGCGCTGTCCGCTACCGCCAGCGTCACCGTTGGCGCCGCTTCGTCGTCCTCGATGGTCAGAGTCACGCTCGCCGGCGCCGCCACCCCGCTGTTCCCGCTCACCACCGCCGAGACCGTCACTTCCTTGTCCGGCGCATCCACCGTGTTGTCCACCGCCGTCACCGTCACCGTCCCGGTGCTCGCTGTCTCCCCCGCCGCGATGGTCAGCGTCTTCGCGCTCGACAGGCTGAAGTCACCCGACGCCGCGTTCGTCCCCGCCGTCGCCCCCACCGTCAAGGTCACTGCCGTGCTCGACGCACGGTTCAAGGTCGCCGTCACCGTGCTCGCGTTGCCCGCGCCGCTCTCGTCGATGGTGTCCGGCTTCAACGCATCGGGTTCGGACAGCGCCAGGGTCACCACCGGCGTGCCTTCGTCGTCCGTCAAGGTCAGCGCCGCGCCGGTCACCGCCACCGTCGCCGACTCCGCGGCAGCCTGCGCGTTGGCTGCCATCCCCGTCACCGTCGTCGAGCGGTTGACCACGTTGTCGATGGCGTCGTTCACGGCCGTAACCGTCGCCGTGTCCGCCGCGTTCGACGTTTCGCCCGCCGCAATCGTGATGGTCGCGTCCGCCCCCACCGTGTAGGCGCCTGCTTCCGGCTGCACGGTGATCGTCGTCGCCGCGCTCGAAGCGTGGCTCAGCGTGGCCGTCACCGTGGTCGTACCGCCGTTCTCGGAGATCGCGTTGTCCGCTACCGCCAGCGTCACCGTCGGCGCGGCTTCGTCGTCCCGGATCGTCAGCTTCACGCTTGCCGGCGCGGCAACGCCGCTGTCACCGCCCACGGTTGCCGAGACCGTCACTTCCTTGTCCGGCGCGTCCACCGTGTTGTCCACCGCAGTCACCGTCACCGTGCCGGTGCTCGCCATCTCCCCCGCCGCGATGGTCAGGGTCTCCGCGCTCGACAGGCTGAAGTCCCCCGACGCCGCGTTCGTCCCCGCCGTCGCCGCCACCGTCAACGTCACCGCCTCGCTCGACGCCCGGTCCAGCGTCGCCGTCACCGTCGCCGATCCGGGGTTGGTCCCGTCGTGTTCGTCGATCGCCGCCGGGTTCAGCACGAGCGTCGCCGTTGGCGCTCCCTCGTCGTCGGTCAGCGTCAAGCTCGCACCCGTTACAGTGCCGACGTCCTGGCTGTTCTGCGCCGTTCCGGTCACCGTCGCGGTCCGGTTCGCCACGTTGTCGATCGTGTCGTCCACGGCCGTGATTGTCGCCGTATCTGCGGCGTTCGCAGTCTCGCCCGCCGCAATGGTGATGGTCGCGTCCGCCCCCACCGTGTAGGCGCCGGCCTCCGGCTGCACGGTGATCGTCGTCGCCGCGCTCGAAGCGTGGCTCAGCGTTGCCGTCACCGTCGTCGTTCCGCCGTTCTCGGAGATCGAGGCGTCCGCTACCGCCAGCATCACCGTCGGCGCAGCATCGTCGTCTCGGATCGTCAGCGTCACGCTTGCCGGCGCGGCGACGCCGCTATCGCCGCTCACCGTTGCGGAGACGGTCACCTGCTTGTCGGGCGCGTCCACCGTGTTGTCCACCGCAGTCACCGTCACCGTGCCGGTGCTGCTCGTGTCTCCCGCCGCGATGGTCAGGGTCTTCGCACTCGACAGGCTGAAGTCCGTCGCCGCCGCATTCGTCCCCGCCGTCGCCGCCACCGTCAAGGTCACCGCCTCGCTCGACGCACGGTCCAGCGTCGCCGTCACCGTGCTTGCGTTGCCCGCGCCACTCTCGTCGATGGTGTCCGGCTTCAAGGCATCGGGTTCGGACAGCGCCAGCGTCACCGCCGGCGTGGCTTCGTCGTCGGTCAAGGTCAGCGCCGCGCCGATTACGGTCACCGTCGCCGACTCCGCGGCAGCTTGGGCGTTGACCGCCGTCCCCGTCACCGTCGTCGAGCGGTTGACCACGTTGTCGATGGCGTCGTTCACCGCTGTGACCGTCGCCGTGTCCGAAGCGTTCGACGTTTCGCCCGCCGCAATCGTGATGGTCGCGTCCGCGCCCACCGTGTAGGCGCCCGCTTCCGGCTGCACCGTGACCGTCGTCGCCGCGCTCGAAGCGTGGCTCAGCGTGGCCGTTACCGTGGTCGTGCCGCCGTTCTCGGAGACCGCGTTGTCCGCTACCGCCAGCGTCACCGTCGGCGCGGCTTCGTCGTCCCGGATCGTCAGCTTCACGCTCGACGGGTCAGCCACGCCGCTGTCGCCGCTCACCGTTGCCGAGACGGTCACTTCCTTGTCCGGCGCGTCCGCCGTGTTGTCGACCGCGGTTACCGTCACCGTGCCGGTGCTGCTGGTGTCTCCCGCCGCGATGGTGAGCGTATTCGCGCTCGACAAGCTGAAGTCGCCGTCCGCCGCGTTCGTTCCCGCCGTGGCCGCCACCGTCAGGGTCACCGCCTCGGTCGATGCACGGTTCAGCGTCGCGGTCACCGTCGCCGAACCCGGATTCGTCCCGTCGTGTTCATCGATCGTCGCGTCGCTCAGCGCCAACGTCGCCGTCGGCGTAGTTTCGTCGTCGGTCAGCGTCAAGCTCGCACCCGTTACCGTGCCGATGCCCTGGCTGTTCTGCGCCGTTCCCGTCACCGTCACGGCCCGGTCGCCCACGTTGTCCACTGCGTCGTTCACCGCCGTAATCGTCACGCTGTCGGTCGCGGTCTCCGTCTCGCCAGCAGCGATCGTGATCGTGGCGTCCGCCCCCACCGTGTAGGCATCCGACACCGCCGTCACGGTGATCGTGGTCGCCGCGCTCGACGCGTGGCTCAGCGTGGCCGTCACCGTCGTCGTTCCGCCGTTCTCGGAGATCGATGCGTCCGCTACCGCCAACGCAACCGTCGGCGCCGCGTCGTCGTCCTCGATCGTTCCGGTTCCCGTCGCGGCGCTCACCGGGAGTCTCGCGTTCACCGGCTCGCTCAGCGATACCTTCACCGTCTCGTCCGGTTCGTCCACCCCGTCACCGGTCACCGTCACCGTCACCGTCTTGCTCGTCTCACCGGGCGCAAACGTCAGCGTCCCGCCACTGAGCGCCGCGTAGTCGGTCCCGGAGGTCGCCGTACCCGTACCCGCGTCCGCGTACTTCACCGTCACCTGCGCGGTGCTCGCCTTGCTCAACGTCACCGTCCACCTCAGGGCCGACGTCGAACCCGACGCCCCCTCCGTCACCCGCGGCGACGACAGCGACAGCGCCGGCATGTCTCCCGTGTTCACGACGATCCCCGGCGGGTTGACCAACCGGGGCGGGTCGCCCGGGCGAATCACCGCCGCCAGGAACTTCACCGAGTCCTCGTCCCCGTCCTCGTCCTCCACCGTCCAGGTGTATTCCACCTGGTTCGTCGGATCGCCCGGCGTCGTGCCCGTCACCAGGAACCCGTTCCGCGACAACCACGAAGGCAACGCCGGCGACAACGTGTAGGTCAGCGTCCCATCTCCCCCCGTCGCCCGCGGCAGCACCAGGCGCGGGATCACGGTGGCGGTCGGCCATAGCCGGCTGGCGACCTGCGCGCCGCCAAACGTCGGCTTCCGGTCCAGGTCGTCGTCCGTGATCGTCAGTGTCACCGCGTTCGGGTCACCGGCCACGCCGTGGCCGTTGGCCGCCGTCGCCGACACGGCCACCGTCTTGTCGTTGGCCGCGTCCTCGTCGTCGTCCACCGCCGAAATCGTCACCGTGCCGGTGCTCGTCGTCGTCCCCGCCGCGATGGTCAGCACCCTGTTCGCACTCAAGCTGAAGTCCGCCGCCGCCGTGTGCGCCCCCGCCGAGGCCGCCACCGTCACCGTCGTCGCCGCGCTCGATGCGTGCGAGAGCGTCGCCGTTACCGTCGCCTGGCCGCCGTCCTCCGAAATGGACGACGAGGACAGAACCAGCGTCACCTTCGGCGCGGCTTCGTCGTCCTCGATGGTCAGCGTCACGCTCGACGGGTCAGCCACGCCGCTGTCGCCGCTCACCGACGCCGAGACGGTCACCTGTTTGTCGGGCGCGTGCGCCGTGTTGTCCACCGCAGTCACGGTCACCGTGCCGGTGCTGCTCGTGTCCCCCGCCGCGATGGTGAGCGTCTTTGCGGACGACAGGCTGAAGTCGCCCGACGCCGCGTTCGTCCCGGCGGTCGCCGCTACTGTCAGCGTGACCGCCTCACTCGACGCGCGATTCAGCGTCGCCGTCACCGTCGCCGACCCGGGGTTGGTCCCGTCGTGTTCGTCGATCGTCGCGTCGCTCAGTGCCAGCGTCGCCGTCGGCGTAGTTTCGTCGTCGGTCAGCGTCAACGCCGCTCCGGTCACCGCGCCCACGTCGTGACCGTTTTGCGCCGTCCCGGTCACCGTCGCTGAGCGGTTGACTACGTTGTCAACCGCGTCATCCACCGCCGTGATCGTCGCCGTGTCCGAAGCGTTCGAGGTCTCGCCAGCCGCAATCGTGACCGTCGCGTCCGCGCCCACCGTGTAGGCGCCGGCCTCCGGCTCCACGGTGATCGTGGTCGCTACGCTCGAAGCATGGCTCAGCGTCGCCGTCACCGTCGTGGTGCCGCCGTTCTCGGAGATCGAGGCGTCCGCTACCGCCAGCGCCACCGTCGGCGCGGCTTCGTCGTCCTCAATGGTCAAGGTCACGCTCGCCGGAGCCGCCACGCCGCTGTCCCCGCTCACCACCGCCGATACCGTCACTTCCTTGTCCGGCGCGTCCACCGTGTTGTCCACCGCCGTCACCGTCACCGTGCCGGTGCTCGCCGTCTCCCCCGCCGCGATGGTGAGCGTTTTCGTGCTCGACAGACTGAAGTCTGACGCGACCGCGTTCGTGCCCGCCGCCGCTGCCACCGTCAGCGTTACCGCCTCGCTCGACGCGCGGTCCAAAGTTGCCGTCACCGTGCTCGCGTTGCCCGCGCCGCTCTCGTCGATGGTGTCCGGCTTCAACGCATCGGGTTCGGACAGCGCCAGGGTCACCGCCGGCGCGGCTTCGTCGTCGGTCAAAGTCAGCGCCGCGCCGGTCACCGCCACCGTCGCCGACTCCGCGGCAGCCTGCGCGTTGGCCGCCGTCCCCGTCACCGTCGTCGAGCGGTTGACCACGTTGTCGATGGCGTCGTCCACGGCCGTGACCGTCGCCGTGTCCGAAGCGTTCGACGTCTCGCCCGCCGCAATCGTGATGGTCGCATCCGAGCCCACCGTGTAGGCGCCCGACGCCGGCTGCACCGTCACCGTGGTCGCCGCACTCGACGCGTGGCTCAAGGTCGCCGTCACCGTCGTCGTTCCGCCGTTCTCGGAGATCGCGCTGTCCGCCACCGCCAGCGTCACCGTCGGCGCAGCATCGTCGTCCTCGATGGTCAGGGTCACGGCGGACGGGGCCGACACCCCGCTGTTCCCGCTCACCGTCGCCGAGACCGTCACTTCCTTGTCCGGCGCGTCCACCGTGTTGTCCACCGCCGTCACCGTCACCGTGCCGGTGCTGCTCGTCTCCCCCGCCGCGATGGTCAGCGTCTTCCCGCTCGACAGGTTGTAATCGGTCGCCGCCGCATTGGTTCCGGCCGCTGCCGCCACCGTCAGCGTCACCGCCTCGCTCGACGCGCGGTCCAAAGTTGCCGTCACCGTGCTCGCGTTGCCCGCGCCGCTCTCGTCGATGGTGTCCGGCTTCAACGCATCGGGTTCGGACAGCGCCAGGGTCACCGCCGGCGCGGCCTCGTCGTCCGTCAAGGTCAGCGCCGCGCCGGTCACCGCCACCGTCGCCGACTCCGCGGCAGCCTGCGCGTTGGCCGCCGTCCCCGTCGCCGTCACGGCGCGGTTGCCCACGTTGTCGATCGCGTCGTTCACCGCCGTGATCGTCACGCTGTCCGCCGCGTTCGCCGTCTCGCCCGCCGCAATCGTGATCGTCGCGTCCGCGCCCACCGTATAAGCGCCAGCCTCCGGCTCCACGGTGACTGTAGTCGCCGCGCTCGACTCATGGCTCAGCGTTGCCGTCACCGTCGTGGTACCGCCGTTCTCGGAGATCGAGGCGTCCGCTACCGCCAGCGCCACCGTCGGCGCCGCTTCGTCGTCCTCGATCGTCAGCGTCGCGCTCGCCGGGTCCGCAACGCCGCTGTCGCCGCTCACCGTTGCCGACACGGTCACTTCCTTGTCCGGCGCGTCCGCCGTATTGTCCACCGCCGTCACCATCACCGTACCGGTGCTCGCCATCTCTCCCGCCGCGATGGTGAGCGTCTTCGCGCTCGACAGGTTGAAGTCCGTCGCCGCCGCGTTCCTCCCAGCAGCCGCGGCCACGGTCAGCGTCACCGACTCGCTTGACGCACGGTTCAACGTCGCCGTCACCGTGCTCGCTCCCGGATTCGTCCCGTCGTGCTCGTCGATCGCCGTCGGACTGAGCGCCAGCGTCGCCTCCGGCGTGTCTTCGTCGTCGGTCAGCGTCAGCGACGCGCCGGTCACGGCCACCGTCGCCGACTCCGCGGCAGCCTGCGCGTTGGCCGCCGTTCCCGTTACCGTCACCGCCCGGTCGCCTACGTTGTCGATCGCGTCGTTCACCGCCGTGATCGTCGCCGTGTCCGTAGCGTTCGACGTGGCGCCAGCCGCAATCGTGATGGTCGCGTCCGCTCCCACCGTGTAGGCGCCCGCCTCCGGCTCCACGGTGATCGTGGTCGCCGCGCTCGACTCATGGCTCAGCGTCGCCGTCACCGTCGTCGTACCCCCGTCCTCGGCGATGGCGCTGTCCGCCACCGCCAGCGTCACCGTCGGCGCAGCATCGTCGTCCTCGATCGTCCCCGTCCCCGTGCCTCCGCTCACCGGGACGTTGGCGTTCACCGGCAGGCTCAGCGAAACCTTCACCGTCTCGTTCGGCTCATCCACCCCGTCGCCGGTCACCGTCACCGTGACCGTCTTGCTCGTGTCACCGGGCGCAAACGTCAGCGTCCCCGCACTGAGCGCCGCGTAGTCGGTCCCGGACGCCGCCGTCCCCGTACCCGCGTCCGCGTACTTCACCGTCACCTGCTCGGTGCTCGCCGCGCTCAGCGTCACCGCGTAGCTCAGCGACGCCGTCGCGCCCGCTGCTCCCTCCGTCACGCGCGGCGATGAGACCGCCAGCGACAGCATCCCGCCCTCCGGGTCCACCGTGGTTGCCGACACGGCGATCTCGAACGTCAACTCCGCCACGTCCCCGTCGGAGTCCCGCACCGTCCACGTGTAGTCCCTGCCTGCCACCGAAAGCGCCGGCGTGGTCCCGGTCACCGCAAACCCGTTCCGCGTCAGCCACGACGGCAGCGCCGGCGTCATCGTGTACGTCAGCGCCCCATCACCACCCGTCGCCTCCGGCAGGTCGAGCCGCGCGATCTCCGTCGCTACCGGCCATTCCTGGTCCTCGATCACCGTCCCGAAGCTCGGAACCTTGTTCACGTCGTCGTCGGTGAGGGTGAGGCTGGCGCCAGTCACCGTCCCCACGCCTTGGCTGTTCTGCGCGGAACCGGTCACCCTCACCGTCTTGTCGTGGGCCGCGTCCTCGTCGTCGTCCACCGCCGCGATCGTCACCGTACCGGTGCTGGTCGTGTCTCCGGCGGCGATGCTGAGCGTCGTCCCCGTCTGCTCGAAGTCCGCCGCCACCGTGTGATCCCCGGCCGCCGCCGACACCGTGACCGTGGTCGCGGCGCTCGACGGATGGCTCAACGTGGCCGTCACCGTCGTCGCGCCGCCGTTCTCGGAGATCGGGTTGTGCGCTACCGCCAGCGCTACCGTCGGCGCTGCCTCGTCGTCCTCGATCGTCAGGGTCACGTTCGACGGGGCCGCCACGCCGCTGTCGCCGCTCACCGACGCCGACACGGTCACCTGCTTGTCCGGCGCGTCCGCCGTGTTGTCCACCGCGGTCACCGTCACCGCGCCGGTGCTGCTCGTGTCCCCCGCCGCGATGGTCAGCGTCTTCGTGCTCGACAAACCGAAGTCCGTCGCCGCCGCGTTCGTCCCTGCCGTCGCTGCCACCGTCAACGTCAACGCCTCACTCGACGCGTGGTTCAACGTGGCCGTCACCGTCGCCGACCCGGGGTTGGCCCCGTCGTGTTCGTCGATCGTCGCATCGCTCAGCGCCAGCGTCGCTGTCGGCGTCGCTTCGTCGTCGGTCAGCGTCAGCGCTGCTCCGGTGACGGACACCGTCGCCGACTCGGCGGCAGCCTGGGCGTTGGCCGCCGTTCCCGTCACCGTCACAGCGCGGTTGCCCACGTTGTCGATCGCGTCGTCTACCGCCGTGATCGTCACGCTGTCCGCCGCGTTCGACGTTTCGCCCGCCGCAATCGTGAGCGTCGCGTCCGCGCCCACCGTGTAGGCGCCCGCCTCCGGCTCCACGGTGACCGTGGTCGCCGCGCTCGACGCATGGCTCAGCGTCGCCGTCACCGTCGTCGTGCCGCCGTTCTCGGAGATCGAGGCGTCGGCTACCGCCAACGCGACCGTCGGCGCTGCTTCGTCGTCTTCGATCGTCAGCGTCACGCTCGCCGGGTCAGCCACGCCGCTGTCGCCGCTCACCGTTGCCGACACGGTCACTTCCTTGTCCGGCGCGTCCGCCGTGTTATCGACCGCCGTCACCGTCACCGTGCCCGTGCTGCTCGTCTCCCCCGCCGCGATGGTGAGCGTCTTCGCGCTCGACAAGCTGAAGTCGCCGTCCGCCGCGTTCGTCCCTGCCGTGGCCGCCACGGTCAGCGTTACCGCCTCGGTCGATGCACGGTTCAGCGTCGCCGTCACCGTCGCCGACCCGGGGTTGGCCCCGTCGTGTTCGTCGATCGTCGCATCGCTCAGCGCCAGGGTCGCCTCCGGCGTCTCCTCGTCGTCGGTCAGAGTGAGCGCCGCGCCGGTCACGGACACCGTCGCCGACTCGGCGGCAGCCTGCGCGTTGGCCGCCGTGCCCGTCACCGTCACGGCCCGGTTGCCCACGTTGTCGATGGCGTCGTTCACCGCCGTGATCGTCACGCTGTCGGTCGCGTTCGCCATCTCACCCGCCGCAATCGTGATCGTGGCGGCCGCGCCCACCGTGTAGGCGCCGGCCTCCGGCTGCACGGTGATCGTCGTCGCCGCGCTCGACGCATGGCTCAGCGTGGCCGTCACCCTGGTCGTGCCGCCGTTCTCGGAGATCGAGGCATCCGCTACCGCAAGTGCGACCGTCGGCGCCGCTTCGTCGTCTTCGATCGTCAGCGTCACGCTCACCGGGTCAGCAACGCCGCTGTCCCCGCTCACCGACGCCGAGACCGTCACTTCCTTGTCCGGCGCGTCCGCGGTGTTGTCCACCGCGGTCACCGTCACCGTGCCGGTGCTACTCGTCTCCCCCGCCGCGATGGTCAGGGTCTTCGCGCTCGACAAGCTGAAGTCCCCCGACGCCGCGTTCGTCCCCGCCGTCGCTGCCACCGTCAACGTCACCGCCTCGCTCGACACCCGGTCCAACGTCGCCGTCACCGTCGCCGACCCCGGGTTCGTCCCGTCGTGCTCGTCGATCGTCGCATCGCTCAGCGCCAGCGTCGCCATCGGCGTGGTCTCGTCGTCAGTCAGCGTCAACGCCGCGCCGGTCACCGCCACCGTCGCCGACTCAGCGGCGGCCTGCGCATTGGCCGCCGTTCCCGTCACCGTCACCGCCCGGTCGCCTACGTTGTCGATCGCGTCGTTCACCGCCGTGATCGTCACGCTGTCGGTCGCGTTCTCCGCCTCACCCGCCGCGATCGTGATCGTGGCGTCCGCACCCACCGTGTATGCGCCGGCCCCCGGCTCCACGGTGATCGTGGTCACCGTGCTCGACGCATGGCTCAAAGTCGCCGTCACCGTCGTCGTGCCGCCGTTCTCGGAGATCGAGGCGTCCGCTACCGTCAGCGCCACCGTCGGCACAGCTTCGTCGTCCTCGATCGTCAGCGTCACGTTCGTCGGGTCCGCCACCCCGCTGGCGCCGCTCACCGTCGCCGAGACCGTCACTTCCTTGTCCGGCGCGTCCGCCGTGTTGTCCACCGCCGTCACTGTCACCGTGCCGGTGCTGCTGGTCTCCCCCGCCGCTATTATGAGCGTCTTGGCGCTCGACAGGCTGAAGTCCGTCGCCGCCGCGTTCGTCCCCGCGGCCGCCGCCACCGTCAGCGTGACCGCCTCACTCGACGCGCGGTTCAGCGTCGCCGTTACCGTGCTCGACCCGGTATTCGTCCCATCGTGCTCGTCGATCGTCGCGTCGCTCAGCGCCAGAGTCGCCTCCGGCGTGTCCTCGTCGTCGGTCAGCGTCAGCGCCGCGCCGGTCACGGACACCGTCGCCGACTCCGCGGCAGCCTGCGCGTTGGCCGCCGTTCCCGTCACCGTCACGGCCCGGTTGCCCACGTTGTCGATCGCGTCGTTCACCGCCGTGACCGTCGCCGTGTCCGTAGCGTTCGACGTGGCGCCAGCCGCGATCGTGATGGTCGCGTCCGCTCCCACCGTGTAGGCGCCCGCCTCCGGCTCCACGGTGATCGTGGTCGCCGCGCTCGACTCATGGCTCAGCGTCGCCGTCACCGTCGTCGTGCCCCCGTTCTCGGCAATCGCGCTGTCCGCCACCGCCAGCGTCACCGTCGGCGCAGCATCGTCGTCCTCGATCGTCCCGGTCCCCGTGCCTCCGCTCACCGGGACGTTGGCGTTCACCGGCAGACTCAGCGAGACCTTTACCGTCTCGTTCGGCTCGTCCACCCCGTCGCCGGTCACCGTCACCGTTACCGTCTTGCTCGTGTCGCCGGGCGCAAACGTCAGCGTCCCCGCACTGAGCGCCGCGTAGTCGGTCCCCGACGCCGCCGTCCCCGTACCCGCGTCCGCATACTTCACCGTCACCTGCTCGGTGCTCGCCGAGCTCAGCGTCACCGCGTAGCTCAGCGCCGCCGTCGCGCCCGATGCTCCCTCCGTCACGCGCGGCGATGAGATCGCCAGCGACAGCATCCCGCCCTCCGGGTCCACCGTGGTCTCCGACACGGCGATCTCGAACGTCAGCTCCGCCACGTCCCCGTCGGAGTCCCGCGCCGTCCACGTGTAGTCCCTGCCCGCCACCGAAAGCGCCGGCGTGGTCCCGGTCACCGCAAACCCGTCCCGCGTCAGCCACGACGGCAGCGCCGGCGACATCGTGTACGTCAGCGGGCCGTCCCCGCCGGTCGCCTGCGGCAGGTCGAGCCGCGCGATTTCCGTCGCTACCGGCCATTCCTGGTCCTCGATCACCGTCCCGAAGCTCGGAACCTTGTTCACGTCGTCGTCGGTGAGGGTGAGGCTGGCCCCGGTCACCCTACCCACCCCCTGGCTGTTCTGCGCGGAACCGGTCACCGTCACCGTCTTGTCGTGGGCCGCGTCCTCGTCGTCGTCCACCGCCGCGATCGTCACCGTTCCGGTGCTGGTCGTGTCTCCGGCGGCGATGCTGAGCGCCGTCCCTGTCTGCTCGAAGTCCGCCGCCACCGTGTGATCCCCGGCCGCCGCCGACACGGTGATCGTGGTCGCGGCGCTCGACGGATGGCTCAACGCGGCCGTCACCGTCGTCGTGCCGCCGTTCTCGGAGATCGGGTTGTGCGTTACCGCCAGCGCTACCGTCGGCGCTGCCTCGTCGTCCTCGATCGTCAGGGTCACGTTCGACGGGGCCGCCACGCCGCTGTCGCCGCTCACCGACGCCGACACCGTCACCTGCTTGTCCGGCGCGTCCGCCGTGTTGTCCACCGCGGTCACCGTCACCGTGCCGGTGCTGCTCGTGTCCCCCGCCGCGATGGTCAGCGTCTTTGCGGACGACAGGCTGAAGTCGCTGGCCGCCGCGTTCGTCCCTGCCGTCGCTGCCACCGTCAGCGTCACCGCCTCGGTCGATGCACGGTTCAGCGTGGCCGTCACCGTGCTCGACCCCGGATTCGTCCCGTCGTGTTCGTCGATCGCCGCCGGGCTCAGCGCCAGCGTCGCCTCCGGCGTCTCCTCGTCGTCGGTCAGCGTCAGCGCCGCTCCGGTGACGGTCCCCACGTCGTGGCCGTTCTGCGCCGTTCCGGTCACCGTCACGGCGCGGTCGCCTACGTTGTCCACGGCGTCGTTCACCGCCGTGATCGTCACGCTGTCGGTCGCGTTCTCCGTCTCGCCCGCCGCAATCGTGATCGTCGCGTCCGCGCCCACCGTGTAGGCGCCCGCCTCCGGCTCCACGGTGATCGTAGTCGCCGCGCTCGACGTGTGGCTCAGCGTCGCCGTCACCGTGGTCGTGCCGCCGTTCTCGGAGATCGAGGCGTCCGCTACCGCCAGCGCGACCGTCGGCGCCGCTTCGTCGTCCTCAATGGTCAGCGTCACGCTTGTCGGCGCGGCAACCCCGCTGTCGCCGCTCACCGATGCCGAGATGCTCACCCGTTTGTCCGGCGCGTCGACCGTGTTGTCGATCGCGGTCACCGTCACCGTGCCGGTGCTGCTCGTGTCCCCGGCCGCGATGGTCAGAGTCTTTGTACTCGACAGACTGAAGTCCGTCGCCGCCGCGTTCGTTCCGGCGGCGGCGACTACCGTCAGCGTTACCGCCTCGGTCGAGGCCCGGTTCAGCGTCGCGGTCACCGTCGCCGACCCGGGATTGGTCCCGTCGTGCTCGTCGATCGTCGCATCGCTCAGCACCAGCGTCGCCGTCGGCGCTCCCTCGTCGTCGGTCAGGGTGAGTCTCGCGCCCGTGACCGTCCCCACACCGTGGCCGTTCTGCGCCGTTCCGGTCACCGTCGCCGTGCGGTTCACCACGTTGTCGATCGCGTCGTCTACCGCCGTGATCGTCACGCCGTCGGCCGCGTTCTCCGTCTCGCCCGCAGCGATCGTGATCGTGGCGTCCGCACCCACCGTGTAGGCGCCCGCCTTCGGCTGCACGGTGACCGTCGTCGCCACGCTTGATGCGTGGCTCAACGTCGCCGTCACCGTCGTCGTGCCGCCGTTCTCGTTGATGGCCCTGTCCGCTACCGCCAGCGTCGCCGTCGGCGCCGCCTCGTCGTCCTCAATCGTGAGCGTCACGCTCGCCGGGGCGGCAACGCCACTGTCGCCGCTCACCGTCGCCGAGACGGTCACCTGCTTGTGGGGCGCGTCCGCCGTGTTGTCGACCGCCGTCACCGTCACCGTGCCGGTGCTACTGGTCTCTCCGGCTGCGATGGTGAGCGTCTTTGCGGCCGACAGGCTGAAGTCGCCCGACGCCGCGTTCGTCCCCGCCGTAGCTGCCACCGTCAGGGTCACAGCCTCGCTTGATGCACGATTCAGCGTCGCCGTCACCGTCGCCGAACCCGGATTCGTCCCGTCGTGCTCGTCGATCGTCGCGTCACTCAGCGCCAGGGTCGCCACTGGCGTGTCTTCGTCGTCGGTCAGCGTCAGCGCCGCGCCGGTCACCGCCACCGTCTCCGACTCGGCGGCGGCCTGGGCGTTGGCCGCCGTGCCCGTCATCGTCACCGCCCGGTCGCCCACGTTGTCCACCGCGTCGTTCACCGCCGTGATCGTCACGCTGTCGGTCGCGTTCGTCGTCTCACCCGCCGCAATCGTGATCGTGGCGTCCGCACCCACCGTGTAGGCGCCCGCCTCCGGCTGCACGGTGACCGTGGTCGCCGCGCTCGACGCATGGCTCAGCGTGGCCGTCACCGCGGTCGTGCCGCCGTTCTCGGAGATCGAGGCGTCGGCTACCGCAAGCGCCACCGTCGGCGCAGCTTCGTCATCTTCAATCGTGAGCGTCACGCTCGCCGGGTCAGCAACGCCGCTGTCGCCGCTCACCGTTGCCGAGACGGTCACTTCCTTGTCCGGCGCGTCCGCCGTGTTGTCGACCGCGGTCACGGTCACCGTGCCGGTGCTGCTCGTCTCCCCCGCTGCGATCGTAAGCGTCTTCGCAGCCGACAGGCTGAAGTCGGTCGCCGCCGCATTGGTTCCCGCCGCTGCCGCCACGGTCAGCGTCACTGCCTCAGTGGACGCCCGGTTCAGCGTCGCGGTCACCGTCGCCGATCCAGGGTTGGTTCCGTCGTGTTCATCGATGGTCGCCGGGCTCAGCGCCAACGTCGCCTCCGGCGTGTCTTCGTCGTCGGTCAGCGTCAGCGCCGCGCCGGTTACGGCCACCGTCTCCGACTCGGCGGCGGCTTGGGCGTTGGCCGTCGTGCCCGTCACCGTCACCGCCCGGTCGCCCACGTTGTCCACCGCGTCGTTCACCGCCGTGATCGTCACGCTGTCGGTCGCGTTCTCCGTCTCACCTGCCGCAATCGTGATCGTGGCGTCCGCACCCACCGTGTAGGCGCCCGCCTCCGGCTGCACGGTGACCGTGGTCGCCGCGCTCGACGCATGGCTCAGCGTGGCCGTCACCGCGGTCGTGCCGCCGTTCTCGGAGATCGAGGCGTCGGCTACCGCAAGCGCCACCGTCGGCGCAGCTTCGTCATCTTCAATCGTGAGCGTCACGCTCGCCGGGTCAGCAACGCCGCTGTCGCCGCTCACCGTTGCCGAGACGGTCACTTCCTTGTCCGGCGCGTCCGCCGTGTTGTCGACCGCGGTCACGGTCACCGTGCCGGTGCTGCTCGTCTCCCCCGCTGCGATCGTAAGCGTCTTCGCAGCCGACAGGCTGAAGTCGGTCGCCGCCGCATTGGTTCCCGCCGCTGCCGCCACGGTCAGCGTGACCGCCTCACTCGAAGCGCGGTTCAGCGTGGCGGTCACCGTAGCGGACCCCGGATTGGTCCCGTCGTGCTCGTCGATCGTCGCCGGACTCAGCGCCAGCGTCGCCGTCGGCGTAGTCTCGTCGTCGGTCAGCGTCAGCGCCGCGCCGGTTACGGCCACCGTCGCCGACTCGGCGGCAGCCTGGGCATTGGCCGCCGTGCCCGTCACCGTCACCGCCCGGTCGCCCACGTTGTCCACGGCGTCGTTCACCGCCGTGATCGTCACGCTGTCGGTCGCGTTCTCCGTCTCACCTGCCGCAATCGTGATCGTGGCGTCCGCGTCCACCGTGTAAGCGCCCGCCTCTGGCTGCACGGTGATCGTGGTCGCCGCGCTCGACGCGTGGCTCAGCGTCGCCGTCACCGCCGTCGTGCCGCCGTTCTCGGAGATCGAGGCATCCGCTACCGCAAGCGCGACCGTCGGCGCCGCTTCGTCATCTTCAATCGTGAGCGTCACGCTCGACGGGTCAGCCACGCCGCTGTCGCCGCTCACCGACGCCGAGATGGTCACTTCCTTGTCCGGCGCGTCCGCGGTGTTGTCGACCGCGGTCACCGTCACCGTGCCGGTGCTGCTGGTGTCTCCCGCCGCGATGGTCAGCGTTTTCGTGCTCGACAGGTTGAAGTCCGTCGTCGCCGCGTTCGTCCCCGCGACCGCAGCGACCGTCAGCGTCACTGCCTCAGTGGATGCACGGTTCAACGTGGCGGTCACCGTCGCCGCCCCCGGATTCGTCCCGTCGTGCTCGTCGATCGTCGCCGGACTGAGCGCCAGCGTTGCCTCCGGCGTGTCTTCGTCGTCGGTCAGCGTCAGCGCCGCGCCGGTCACGGCCACCGTCGCCGACTCCGCGGCGGCCTGGGCGTTGGCCGCCGTGCCCGTCACCGTCACCGCACGGTCGCCCACGTTGTCCACCGCGTCGTTCACCGCCGTGATCGTCACGCTGTCGGCCGCGTTCTCCGTCTCACCCGCCGCAATCGTGATCGTGGCGGCCGCACCCACCGTGTAGGTGCCCGCCTCCGGCTGCACCGTGATCGTGGTCACCGCGCTCGACGCATGGCTCAGCGTCGCCGTCACCGTCGTCGTGCCGCCGTTCTCGGAGATTGAGGCATCCGCTACCGCAAGCGCGACCGTCGGCGCCGCTTCGTCGTCCTCGATGGTCAGCGTCACGTTCGTCGGCGCGGCAATGCCGCTGTCGCCGCTCACCGTTGCCGAGACGGTCACCTGCTTGTCCGGCGCGTCGACCGTGTTGTCGACCGCGGTCACCGTCACCGTGCCGGTGCTGCTCGTCTCCCCCGCTGCGATCGTAAGCGTCTTCGTGCTCGACAGACTGAAGTCGCTGGCCGCCGCGTTCGTCCCTGCCGCTACCGCCACGGTGAGCGTCACAGCCTCGCTCGACGCCCGGTCCAGGGTCGCCGTCACCGTCGCCGATCCAAGGTTGGTTCCGTCGTGCTCGTCGATCGCCGCGTCGCTCAGCGCCAATGTCACCGCCGGCGTGGCTTCATCATCCGTCAGCGTCAGCGCCGCGCCGGTCACCGCCACCGTCTCCGACTCGGCGGCAGCCTGCGCGTTGGCCGCCATGCCCGTCACCGTCACCGCCCGGTCGCCCACGTTGTCCACCGCGTCGTTCACCGCCGTGATCGTCACGCTGTCGGTCGCGTTCTCCGTCTCGCCTGCCGCGATCGTGATCGTGGCATCCGCGTCCACCGTGTATGCGCCGGCCTCCGGCTCCACGGTGATCGTGGTCGCCGCGCTCGACGCATGGCTCAGCGTCGCCGTCACCGTCGTCGTGCCGCCGTTCTCGGAGATCGAGGCGTCGGCTACCGCAAGCGCGACCGTCGGCGCCGCTTCGTCGTCCTCGATGGTCAGCGTCACGTTCGTCGGCGCGGCAATGCCGCTGTCGCCGCTCACCGCCGCTGAGACGGTCACTTCCTTGTCCGGCGCGTCCGCCGTGTTGTCGACCGCGGTCACCGTCACCGTGCCGGTGCTGCTGGTCTCTCCGGCCGCGATGGTGAGCGTCTTTGCGACCGACAGGCTGAAGTCGCCCGATGCCGCGTTCGTCCCCGCCGCTGCCGCCACGGTCAGCGTGACCGCCTCGCTCGACGCCCGGTCCAAAGTTGCCGTCACCGTCGCCGATCCGGGGTTGGTCCCGTCGTGCTCGTCGATCGTCGCTTCACTCAGCGCCAGGGTCGCCACTGGCGTGTCTTCGTCGTCGGTCAGCGTCAGCGCCGCGCCGGTCACCGCCACCGTCTCCGACTCGGCGGCGGCCTGGGCGTTGGCCGCCGTGCCCGTCACCGTCACCGCCCGGTCGCCCACGTTGTCCACGGCGTCGTTCACCGCCGTGATCCTCACGCTGTCAGTCGCGTTCGTCGTCTCACCCGCCGCAATCGTGATAGTGGCGTCCGCACCCACCGTGTAGGCGCCCGCCTCCGGCTGCACGGTGATCGTGGTCGCCGCGCTCGACGCGTGGCTCAGCGTCGCCGTCACCGCCGTCGTGCCGCCGTTCTCGGAGATCGAGGCGTCGGCTACCGCAAGCACGACCGTCGGAGCCGCCTCGTCGTCCTCAATCGTGAGCGTCACGCTCGCCGGGTCAGCTACGCCGCTGTCGCCGCTCGCCGTTGCCGAGACCGTCACTTCCTTGTCCGGCGCGTCGACGGCGTTGTCGACCGCCGTGACCGTTACCGTGCCGGTGCTGCTCGTCTCCCCCGCTGCGATCGTAAGTGTCTCCGCAGCCGACAGGCTGAAGTCGGTCGCCGCCGCATTGGTTCCGGCCGCTGCCGCCACGGTCAGCGTGACCGCCTCAGTAGACGCCCGGTTCAGCGTGGCGGTCACCGTCGCCGCCCCCGGATTCGTCCCGTCGTGTTCGTCGATGGTCGCCGGGCTCAGCGCCAGCGTCGCCTCCGGCGTGTCTTCGTCGTCGGTCAGCGTCAGCGCCGCGCCGGTTACGGCCACCGTCGCCGACTCGGCGGCAGCCTGCGCGTTGGCCGCCGTGCCCGTCACCGTCACCGCCCGGTCGCCCACGTTGTCCACCGCGTCGTTCACCGCCGTGATCGTCACGCTGTCGGCCGCGTTCGTCGTCTCACCCGCCGCAATCGTGATAGTCGCGTCCGCGCCCACCGTGTAGGCGCCCGCCTCCGGCTGCACGGTGACCGTGGTCGCCGCGCTCGACGCGTGGCTTAAGGTCGCCGTCACCGCCGTGGTGCCGCCGTCCTCGGAGATCGAGGCGTCCGCTACCGCAAGCGCGACCGTCGGCGCCGCTTCGTCGTCCTCGATCGTCAGCGTCACGCTCGCCGGGTCAGCTACGCCGCTGTCGCCGCTCGCCGCTGCCGAGACGGTCACTTCCTTGTCCGGCGCGTCCGCCGTGTTGTCGACCGCGGTCACCGTCACCGTCCCGGTGCTGCTCGTGTCTCCCGCCGCGATGGTCAGCGTCTTGGCGCTCGACAAGCTGAAGTCGCCGTCCGCCGCGTTCGTCGCCGCCGTGGCTGCCACCGTCAGGGTTACAGCCTCGGTCGATGCACGATTCAGCGTCGCCGTCACCGTCGCCGCCCCCGGATTCGTCCCGTCGTGTTCGTCGATGGTCGCCGGGCTCAGCGCCAGCGTCGCCTCCGGCGTGGCTTCGTCGTCGGTCAGCGTCAGCGCCGCGCCGGTTACGGCCACCGTCGCCGACTCGGCGGCAGCCTGGGCGTTGGCCGCCGTGCCCGTCACCGTCACGGCCCGGTCGCCTACGTTGTCCACGTCATCGTTCACCGCCGTGATCGTCACGCTGTCCGCCGCGTTCTCCGTCTCACCTGCCGCGATCGTGATCGTGGCGGCCGCGTCCACCGTGTAAGCGCCGGCCTCCGGCTGCACGGTGACCGTGGTCGCCGCGCTCGACATGTGGCTCAGCGTCGCCGTCACCGTCGTCGTGCCGCCGTTCTCGGAGATCGAGGCGTCCGCTACCGCAAGCACGACCGTCGGAGCCGCCTCGTCGTCCTCAATCGTGAGCGTCACGCTCGACGGGTCAGCAACGCCGCTGTCGCCGCTCACCGTTGCCGAGACGGTCACTTGCTTGTCGGGCGCGTCCACAGTGTCGTCGACCGCGGTCACGGTCACCGTGCCGGTGCTCGTCCTCTCCCCCGCGGCGATGGTGAGCGTCCTTGCGCTCGACAGCGTGAAGTCGCGGTCGTCCGTGCTCGTCCCCGTTACCGCGCCGGTGCTCGTCCTCTCTCCCGGGCCGTCGGTAGGCGACTGTGCGCCCGGCAGCGAGACGCCGCCGCCCTCCGCGTTGGTCCCGGCCGACGCTGCCACCGTCAGCGTTACCGCCTCGCTCGACGCCCGGTCCAAGGTCGCGGTCACCGTCGCCGAACCGGGGTTGGTCCCGTCGTGCTCGTCGATGGTCGCGTCGCTCAGCAGCAGGGTCACCGCCGGCGTGTCTTCGTCGTCGGTCAGGGTCAGCGCCGCGCCGGTCACCGCCACCGTCTCCGACTCCGCGGCAGCCTGGGCGTTGGCCGCCGTGCCCGTCACCGTCACGGCCCGGTCGCCCACGTTGTCCACCGCGTCGTTCACCGCCGTGATCGTCACGCTGCCGGTCGCGTTCTCCGTCTCGCCCGCCGCAATCGTGATCGTGGCGTCCGCGTCCACCGTGTAGGCGCCGGCCTCCGGCTGCACGGTGACCGTGGTCGCCGCGCTCGACGCATGGCTCAAGGTCGCGGTCACCGTCGTCGTACCGCCGTCCTCCGCAATGGCGCCGTCCGCCACCGCCAGCGTCACCGTCGGCGCCGCGTCGTCGTCGTCGATCGTCAGGGTCACGCTCGCCGGGTCAGCAACGCCGCTGTCGCCGCTCACCGTTGCCGAGACCGTCACTTCCTTGTCCGGCGCGTCCGCCGTGTTGTCCACCGCCGTGACCGTTACCGTGCCGGTGCTGCTCGTCTCCCCCGCCGCGATGGTGAGCGTATTCGTGCCCGACAGGCTGAAGTCGCCCGACGCCGCGTTGGTCCCGGCCGACGCTGCCACCGTCAGCGTTACCGCCTCGCTCGACGCGCCGTCCAAGGTCGCCGTCACCGTCGCCGACCCCGGATTCGTCCCGTCGTGCTCGTCGATCGCCGCCGCACTCAGCGCCAGGGTTGCCACCGGCGTGGCCTCGTCGTCGGTCAGCGTCAGCGCCGCGCCGGTTACCGCCACCGTCTCCGACTCCGCGGCAGCCTGCGCGTTGGCCGCCGTTCCCGTCACCGTCACCGCGCGGTCGCCCACGTTGTCCACGTCGTCGTTGACCGCCGTGATCGTCACCGTGTCGGTCGCGTTCTCCGTCTCGCCGGCCGCAATCGTGATGGTCGCGTCCGACGAATCCACGGTGTAGGCGCCTTCGACGCCCGCCACCGTCACCGTCGTCGCCGCGCTCGACGCGTGGCTCAAGGTCGCGGTCACCGTCGTCGTACCGCCGTCCTCGGCCACGGCGCCGTCGGCCACCGCCAGCACCACCGCCGGGGCCGCCTCGTCGTCCCGGATCGTCAAGGTCACGCTCGCCGGGTCAGCCGCGCCGCTGTTGCCGCTCACCGTTGCCGAGACCGTCACTTCCTTGTCCGGCGCGTCGACCGCGTTGTCGACCGCCGTAACCGTCACCGTCCCCGTGCTGGTCGTCTCGCCCGCGGCGATGGTGAGCGTCACCGCGTTGCTCAGCGCATAGTCGCCGGCCGCGGCGTTCGTCCCCGCGGCCGCCGCCACCGTGACCGTCACGTCGGCGCGCGACGCCTTGTCCAGCGTCGCGGTCACCTCCGCCGAGCCGGGGTTGGTCCCGTCGTGCTCGTCGATGGCCGCGGGCGACAGCGCCAGCGTCACCACCGGCGGCTCGACCACGGCCGCATGGAAGCTGAGCGACGCCTCATCGCCGTCGGTGTCGGTGGCGGTCCAGGTGTACTCGGCCCGCGCCCGCGTCGCGGTCGGCGTGCCGGTGACCTCGTGCGTCGCCGCGTCGCGGACCACCCCGGCCGGCAGCCCGGTATGCGGCGCGTCCGCGGTCAGCGCGTAGGTCACCCGGCCGTCGCCGCCGGTCACCTCCGGCAACGTGAAGGCAGCGATCGCCACACCCTTGACCCACTCCGCCTCGGCGATGGTCCGGTCCCCGAAGGTGGGGATGCCGTCCACCGCGGCGGTGAAGGATAGCTCCGCCCGGTCGCCGTCGGCGTCCGTGGCCGTCCAGGTGTAGACGGTGGCGGCCAGCGTCGCGCTCGGCGTGCCGGACACCTCGCGCGTCGCCGCGTCGCGGCTCACGCCCGCGGGCAGGGCCGGCGTGAGCGCGTAGGTCAGGTCGCCGTCGCCGCCGGTGGCCGCCGGCAGCGTGAAGGCGGTGATCGCCTGGCGCTCGATCCAGGTTCGGTCGTCCAGGGTCGCGTCGCCGAAGCTCGGCTGCAGGTCCGCGTACACCTCCAGGTCGAAGGTGAGCTCCGCCCGGTCGCCGTCCTGGTCCGTGGCCCGCCACGTGTATTCGACCAGCTCCCACACCGCGGTCGGCGTGCCTTGCAGCACGCGCCCGTCGAGCTCGACGCCGGCGGGCAGCCCCTCCTGCCTCAGCACGTGGGTCAGCGGGCCGTTGCCGCCGGTCGCCTCCGGCAGGATGACCGCGGTGATCTGGGAACCCTGCTTCCACGACTGGTCGTCGATGGTGGCGTCACCGAAGCTCGGCGCGGTGTCCTCGGCCACCGTGACGTGGAAGGTGAGCGAGCCTTCGTCGCCGTCGGCGTCCGTCGCCGTCCAGGTGTATTCCGTCCGCGCCGCGGCGGCGTCCGGCGCGCCGCTCACCCGGCGGTCCGCCCGCGACACCCCGCCCGGCAGCGCCGGCGAGAGGGTGTAGGTCAACGTCCCGTTGCCGCTGACCGCCGCCGGCAGATCGAAGGCGTCGATCGCGGCGTCCTCGATCCACTCCCGGTCGTCGACCGTCGCCTCGAAGCGCGGCGTCAGGTCGCGCATGACCCGGATGGTGAAGTCGAGCGTGGCCGCGTCGCCGTCGGTGTCCGTCGCCGTCAACCGGTAGGTGGCCGGGTTCGCGTCGACCGCCGGCGTGCCGCTGATCCTCCCGCCGCCGAAGGCGCCGGTCGAAGTGGCGGAGTACGTGAGCCCGCGCGGCAGGCTCAAGGTGGCCGCCGACGTGCCCGGCCCGGTCAGCGCGTAGGTGAGCGTCCCGTCGCCGTCGGTCGCCGGCGGCAGGGTGAAGTCGACCGGCACGCCCACCGTCCAGACCCGCGCCGGCACCACCGCCGCGCCGAAGGTCGGCGTCGGCCGCGCGGCGCCGCCGACCTTGAACATGCTGTCGTTCACGATGCTGTTGGTAAAGCGGAGCTGCGCCGCCTTGCCGCCCGGCCCCGTGATGCTGGCGCCTTCCAGGCGCAGCGCGTCGGCCCCGATGCTGATGCCGTCCGGGTCCCGGTCGCCGTGCTGCACCGTGTAATAGAAGTTCGGAGCCCTGCCCCGGTAGGAACTCAGAGTCCTGCCAATGTTATTGGACAGCGGCACGCGGCGCGTGACGCTGCCGACCTGCAGCGCCACCGTCGGCGTGCCCGTGACCGTCACCGTCTTGTCGTAATGGACGGAGATCTTGAACCGCTCGCCGGTGAGGAAGGTGTCGTGACGGGCCGATCCCGAGAGCTTCACTTCACCTGCCGCCGCCGGGTTGGAACTGCCGTCCACCTTGAACCGCGCGTCGTTGGTCATCGCCTGGCTGCCCAGGCCGAGCGCCGCCGCCGCCCCCAGCCGGCTGCGCAGGGTTGCGCCGGCCGGGAGCGTCAAGGCGCCGGCGGCGATGGAGATGCCGTCGGCGTCCCGGTCGGACGGCCCCACCGTGTGACTGAACTCCAATGCGTGGATTAGGGCAAGCAGCTGGCCGTTCAGCCGGTGCGTGGCGTTGCCGATGGCGAGCGCCAGCCGCGGAGCCCCCCCGCTCGCGACGATCGGGACGTCGAACGTGACCCTTACGCGTATCTCTTCCCCAAGGGTGAACGTCTGGTTGCTCTGCGGGAAGCCGATCATGGTGACGCTGGTCACGCGCGGCGTCACGACGGCGCCGGTCACCTTGTGCGCCGCCTGGGCGCCCAGCGCGTGGCTGCCCAGGGCGAAATTCACCGGGTTGCCTTCCCGCCGCCGCAGGGAGCCGGTCAGCGCGCCCGCCGCGATGGAGATGCCGTCCGCGTCCCGGTCCGTGCTCCGGACCGTGTATTCGTAATAGAGGCTGCGAGAGTGCCGGGGCCCGATCGAGTGGGAGAGCGAGGCGTGGCGCGTATTGTCGCCGATGGTGAGCGCCAGGCGAGAAGACCCCGACCACTTGTCGACGAGGTCGCTGAAATTCACCTGCACCCTGATCGTCTCGCCCGCGCCATAACCGGCGCTGTTCGCCGGAGTCGTGTTGATGGTGACGCCGGTCACCGCGGCGGTGCGTCCGTCCACCTTGTGCGACGTCTGATTGCCGAGCGCGTGGCTGCCGAGATCGACCACGCCGCTGAGGACCCGGTCGGCGGCGGCGCCCACGTCGTAGGTGATCGCGCCATGCGAGTCGAGCGCCCGCGCACCGATGGAAATGCCGTCGGGGTCGTGGTCGGGGTCCCGCACCGTGTAGCGGAAGTCGACGCTACGCCCGCTCGCGGCGTGGTAGGACGCCTTCCGCGCCGTGCCGCCGATGGTGAGGGTCAGCTCCGGCCAGAAGTCCTCGCCGCGCACGGTCGCCTTGGTCACCGTGACCGCCTTGCTGAACGTGACCCGCGCCTCGATGGTCTCGCCGTGGTCGTACCAGCCGTCGCTCTGGAAGGAGCGGATGGCGACGCCGGTCACCGCCGGCGCCGCGGCGTTGGCGCCGTTCACCTTGTGCGACGCCTGGTTGCCGAGCGCGCGGCTGCCGAGGCCGAGCGCCGCGTTCGTGCCCGCGACGTTGCGGATCGTCCCGCGGTTCAGGGTCAGCGCGCCGGCGGCAACGGACAGGCCGTCGGGGTCGACGTCCGCCGCCGCCACCACGCGGCGGAAGATCTGTTTCGTGGGACTGGTTCCGGCGCGGTTCCAGGCCGCCGGCGCGGTCGCCGAGCCCAGGGTGAGCGCCAGGTTGGGCGTTCCCGAGACGCCCACCGCCTGGTCGAAGCGCACCTCCACCTCGATGGTCTCGCCGTAGGAGTAGGTGTCGCCGCTCGCGGGCGTCGAAATCACCCGGACCCCGGTCACGGCCGGGGCGCGCCCGGCGCTCCCGTCCACCTTGTGCGACGCTTGCGCGCCGAGCGCGTGGCTCCCCAGCCCCAGGATCGCGTTGTTCCCCGCGGCGTCGCGGATCAGCCCGCCGTTCAAGGTGAGCGCGCCGGCGGCGACGGCGATGCCGTCCGTGTCCCGGTCCTCGGCCTGCGCGGTGTAGCGGAAGCGGAGCGTCGCGCCGGACACGGAGAGGAAGGTCGCCTGGCGCGTCCTCCCGCCGATGGTGAGCGCGAGCCGCGGCGCGCCGCGCACCATCATGGCGCCCGTGCCCGTGCGCTCGAAGGTCACGTCGACGCGGATCTCCTCGCTGGCCCCGTACGTATCCCCGGAGAGCGGCGTGGAGGCGACGGTGACCCCGCTCACCACCGGGCGCGTGCCGGCGGCCTTGAGGTGGAACACCAGCGTCGCGGCGTCGCCGTGGGTATCGGTCGCGGTCAGCGTGTAGGCGGTGCGCGGGCTCTCCATCCCCGGCGTGCCGGAAAGCACGCCGGTTGCGGCGTTCACGACCAGCCCCGCCGGCAGCGCCGGCGACACGGCGTAGCGGAGCGTCCCGTCGCCGCCGGTCGCGGTGGGCAGCGCGTGGGTCGCCGCCGTGCCTACGGTCAGGGCGAGATCGGGGCCGGCCGCGGCGCCGAACACCGGCCAGAGGCCGGTCATGCTCCCGTCCACCTTGGCGTTGGCGAACGCGGCCCGCGCGTGGCTGCCCAGGTCGAGCACCGCGTCCTGGCCGTCGGCGTCGCGGATGGTGGCGCCGTTCAGCGTCAGCGCCCCCGCGGCGACGCCGATCCCGTCCGTGTCGGCATCCGCCGCCGCCACCGTGTAAGAGAAGCGGATATAGGCGGTACCCGTGCCCGCAGCGGCGACGGCTTGGCGGGTCTGGCCGCCGATGGCGAGCGCGAGGCGCGGCGCGCCGGTCACCGTCACCGTCTGGTCGAAATCGACCTGCACGGTGATGGTCGCGCCCCGGGTGTAGGTACCGGCCTGCTGCGGCGTGGACCGGACGCTCACGCCGGTGACCCGCGGCGGGCTGCCCACCTGGTGGCCGATGGCGTTGGTAATGGCGTGGGAGCCGAGGCCGAGCGCGGCCCGGGTCGCGCCGTTGGCCGCGTCGAAGATGCCGCCGTTGCCGGTTGCGGGATGCGCGAGCGCGCCCGAGCCGATGCTCACGCCGTCGGTGTCGTAGTCCTCCTGCAGCACGGTGTAGTCGAACACCAGGTAACCGTTCTGGGTCCCGACGTAGGCCGCCTGCCGCGCCGCGCCGCCGATATCGAGGTCGAGGGTCGGGACCCCCGTCACGGTCACCCCTTTGTCGAACTTGACCCCGGCCTTGATCATGGCGCCCGGCGGGTAGGTGGAGTGCGCCGCCGGGGTGGAGATGAACTTCACGTCGAAGACCCTCGGCGCCCGGGCCGAGGCCACGGTGAGGGGGAAGGTGAGCGCGGTCGCGTCGCCGTCGCCGTCGGTGGCCGTCCATGTCCAGGTAGTCCGCTCCACCGAACCCGGGGGCGTGCCGGACAGCACGCGGGTGGCGGCGTCGAACGCCAGCCAGGACGGCCGCTGCGCCGGCGTCAGCGCGTAGGAGATGGAACCGTCCCCGGTCGCCGTCGGCAGGGTGAGCGAGCCCGCGACCCTGGCCAACCAGTGCTGGGGCTGGATCGCGGCCGTCCCGAAGGAGGGCGCGGTGTCGCGCACCCGGTAGGCCGGGTCGTTGGCGATGGCGTGGGCGCCGAGGCCGAGCACCGCGGGCTCGCCCTCCCGGTCGCGCATGGTCATGCCCGAGGGCAGGGACAGCGCGCCGGCTCTGATGGAAATGCCGTCGCCGTCGAAGTCCGAGGGCTGCAGCGTGTACTGGAACGCGAGCACCCGGGCGAGGTCTCTGCCGGTGCTCCGCGCCATCCTCCGGCTGATGTAGCCGTTATAGGCCGCCTGCCGAGTCCGGGCGCCGATGGTGAGCGCCAGGCTCGGAGTTCCGCTGCCGCCGAAGACGACCGCTTGGTCGAAGGTCACCGCCGCGATCACCACCGCGGGGGCGAAGCGGTTGGTGGCGGTCTGCCGGGGGTCCGCCCAGCCGGACGGCTGCGTGCTCCAGCAGCACGCCAGATCCGTGGTGTCGAGCTTCACCTCCACCACCCGGGGCGGCGCGGAAACCTTGTGGCCGGCGGCGCCGACCACGGCGTGGGCGCCAAGGCCGAGCCGCATGTCCTCGCCCTTGGCGTTGCGGATGGTCCCGCCGTTCAGCGTCAGCGCGTCCGCGGCGATGGAGATGCCGTTGGCGTCCCGGTCGTTGGCCGCCACCCGGTAGCTGAACGTGATCTTGCTCTGCCCCGGAAGGTGGCTCCCGCCCGCCTTTCGGGCCTCGCTGCCGATGGTGAGCGCTAGGTTCGGCGTGCCCTCCACCGTGACCGACTGGTCGAAGGTCACGTCCACCGTGATCGTCTCGCCGGCGGCGTAGGCGTCCCCCGACGCCGGGCTGGAGGTGATGGCGACGTCCGTCACCACCGGATCGGTCACCACCGCAAGGGAGAAGGTGACCGTCGCCGCGTCGCCATCGGCGTCGGTGGCGGTGAGGGTGTAGGAGGCCGCGGCCGCGGCGGTGGTCGGCGTGCCCGAGATCGTCTGCGTGGCGGCGCTCCAGGCAAGGCCGGCAGGCAGGCTCAGGGTCGTGGCCGCGCCCGGCCCGGTCAGTGTGTAGGTCACGGTTCCGTCGCCGCCGGTCGCCGCCGGCAGCCGGTCGTTCGCCCGCAGGTTCAGGAGGTAGCGCCGCGTCGACTCCGCGGACGCCGCGAAAGATGGCGCCGTGTCCGCCACGCGGATGTCCGGGTCGTTGGTGATGGCGTGGGCGCCGAGGCCGGTCACGGCGTCCTCGCCCTCGGCGTCGCGTATCTCGCCGCTGCCCAGGGTCAGCGCGTCGGCGGCCACCGAGACGCCGTCGCCGTCGTGGTCGCCGGGCTGCAGCTCGTAGTAGAATCCGGCGACGCTCACGTCCCCGGGCTGGTGCGCGCGGTTCGCGAGGATCCTGCTGAGGAACGAGTCGTAGACGGCCTGGCGGGTGGCGGAGCCGATGCGGAGCGCGACGTGCGGCGTGCCGGTGACGGCCACGGTCTGATCGAAGGTCACCTCGACGTACACCAGGGCCGGGGGGAAGCGGTTGTGGTCGGTCTGCCGGGAGTCCGCCCAACCGTCCGGCTGGACGCCCCAGCAGCACCGCAGCCGGTTCGAGTGGAGCTCCACCCCGGTGATCTTCGGCGGGGCGGAGACCTTGTGGCCGGTCTGCGCGGCCAGAGCGTTGGCGCCGAGCCCGAGGCGCGCGTCCTCTCCCTTGGCGTTGCGGATGGTGGCGCCGTTCAGGGTCAGGGCGCCGGCGGCGACGGAAATGCCGTCCGCATCCCGGTCGGCGGTCCCCAGCGTATAGCGGAACGCGATCTTGCTCTCGCCGGTGGTGTGGCTCCCCGCCGCCTGCCGCGTGGCGTCCCCGACGGACAGGGCCAATTGCGGCGCGCCGGTCACCGTCAACACCTGGTCGAAGGTGACCTCGGCGGTGATCGTCTCGCCGGCGGCGTAGGTGTCCCCCGACGCCGGGCTGGAGGTGATGGTGAGGCCGGTCACCAACGGTTCGGTCACCACCGACAGGTCGAAGGACGCGGTCGCCGTATCGCCGTCGGTATCGGTGGCGGTGAGCGTGTAGGAGGCCGCCGCGGTTTCGCTCTGGGGCGCGCCGGAGAGCGTGCGCGTGTCCGCTTCCCAGGAGAGGCCGGCGGGCAGGGACAGCGTCGCCGCGGTCCCCGGCCCGGTGAGCGCGTAGGTCACCGGCGCGTCGCCGCCGGTCGCCGCCGGCAGCTCGTCGCTGACCGCCACGTTGAGCAGGTAGGGCCGCGCCGCCACGGATCCGAAAGCCGGCTTGCCGTCCCGCACCGTGTGGCCGGAGTCGTTGGCGATGGCGTGGGTCCCGAGCGAGAGGACCGCGGCCACGTTGCCGTTGCCCTTCAGGTGGGAGCCGGACGGCACGGTCAGGGCGTCCGCGCCGATGCTGATGCCGTCGCCGTCCCAGTCGCTGGCCGTCACCGTGTAGCTGTAGCGATACGGCGCGATGCCGTAGGCCGCATGGTTCCACGGCACTTGCCGCGTGTTCGCCCCGATGGTGAGCGCCAGACGGGGCCACCCCCCGTTCCCGCTGTGGACGACCCGTTGCGACCAGGACAGATCCACGTCGATGGTTTCGCCCACGTCGTAGGCGCCGTTCGCGCCGGGGCTGGAGCTGATGGTCACCCCGGTGACCCGCGCCGGCGTGTACACTTTGTGTGCCGAGGCGTTGGTGATGGCGTTGGTTCCCAGAGCGAGCGCCGCGTCCGCGCCGTCGGCGTCGCGAATGGTGGCGCCGTTCAGGGTGAGCGCCGAGGCGCCGACGGAGACGCCGTCGGCGTCCCGGTCGTTGGCGGTGACCGTGTAGGCGAACACGAGCTCGTCGGTTACCCACGAGGGGGGGTAGCCGGTCACCTGGCGCACGTCGTTGCCGATGGCGAGCGCGAGGCGCGGATTGCCGGTGATCGTGACCGGCCGGGAGAAGGTGACCTGGGTCCTGATCTTCTCGCCCACGTCGTAGCCGTCGCTGCTGGCCGGGGTGCTGAGGATGCGCACCGACTCCACGGCCAGGGCGGTGGCCGCCGAGCCGTCCACCTTGTGCGCCGCAGCGTTGGTGATGGCGTGGGTCCCCAGCACCGTCGACGCGGCCACGCCGGTCTCGTGGTGGGTCAGGGCGGAGCCGTTCAGGGCCAGCGCGTCCGTGCCGATGCTGATGCCGTCGGTGTCGAGGTCCGCCGCCTGCACCACGTACTCGTAGAGCCAGCCGCCGTTGCGGTGAAAGCCGTTGTAGCGCGCCAGGCGGGTCGTCCCGCCGACGTCCAGGGCCAGCCTGGACAGGGACAAATTGCGCCCGACGACGCCGCGGTCGAACTTGAGCGTGACCTGGATCAGCTCCTTCAGGCCGTAGGAGCCGTTGGCGTACGGAACGGAGGCGATGGTCACGTCGGAAATCGCCGGCGCGCCGTCCACCACCGTGATCGTGAACGGGCCGAGCGTCGCCGCGTCGCCGTCGGCGTCGGTGGCGGTGAGCGTGTGCGTGGTCGCGCCCGCGGCGGTGGGCGTGCCGGTGATGGTGGGGCGCGCGCTCCCGAGCGCCAGGCCGGCGGGCAGCGCCGGCGAGATGCCGTAGGTGAGCGCCCCGTCACCGCCGGTGGCCCGGGGCAGGTCGGTGGCCGTCGCCGCGTCCTTGGCCAGCGACCGGGCCGCGGCGCTGGCGGCCCCGGAGAAGGCGGGCTGCGTATCGCGCACCGTATGCCCGGCGGCGTTGATCCTGGCGTAGGCGGCGATGGCGAGCGAGGCCGGCACCGCGGCGGCGTCGGCCCCCACGATGGTCCCGCCGTTGAGCGAAAGCGCCCCCGCGCGGATGCTGACGCCATCGCCGTCGAAGTCCGACGACGTCACGGTGTACTTGAAGGCGAGCTCGTCCACGTCGCTGCTGCTGCGCGAATAGGCCGCATGGCGGACGACACCGCCGACGTCGAGCGCGAGGCGCGGCGAGCCGGTCACCGTGACGAGCTGATCGAACTGGATGTACGCCTCGATTCGCTCGCCCGCGGCGTAGTCGCCGTCGAAGCCGGGCTGCGTGTGAAACGCCAGTCCTATCGGCTTCGGCGCGTTGGCCGCGGCCACCGTGACGTCGAACGAAAGCCGCGCCGTATCGCCGTCGCCGTCGGTCGCGGTCCAGGTGTAGGAAGCGGCGGCGGCCGCGGCGCCGGGCGTGCCCGAGATCGTGCGGGTGGCGGCGCTCCAGACCAGGCCTTGGGGCAGGCTCAGCGACGTCACCGCGCCCGGCCCGGTCAGCGTGTAGCTCACCGTGCCGTCGCCGCCGGTGGCCTGGGGCAGTTGCAGGCTGGCGGCCGTGCCGGCGGTCCAGTGCCGGTCCGCCACGGTCGCCGAACCGAAGGAGGGCTGGGGGTCGTTCACCGAGTGGCCGGAGTCGTTGGTGATGGCGTGGCTGCCGAGGCCGAGGGCGGCGACGACGTTCGACGCCTCGATGCTGCCGCCGTTCAAAGTGAGCGCCCCGGCGGCGATGCCGATGCCGTCGCGGTCCACGTCCGCCGCGGCCACCGGGTAGCGGAAGCTCACGGTCGAGCCGCTATGCGTCCGGTAGGCCGCCTGCCGCGTGGCGGAGCCGATGGCGAGCGCCAGCCGCGGCGCGCCGGTCACCGTCACCGGGTAGTTGAAGGTGACCTCCACGTCGATGTTCTCGCCGGTCGCGTAGCTGGCGCCGCTGGCCGGGGAGGAGGCGATGGAGACCCCGCTCACGGCCGGCGTGGCGCCGGCGGCCGTGACGGTGAACGTCAGCGAGTCCGCGAGCACGTTGCGCCCGGGCCCGACGAGATGGAAGACGTTGAGCGTGTAGGCCGTCTTCGCCATCCCCACCTGCGGCGCGCCGGAGAGGACGCGGGTCGCCGGGTCGAAGGAGAGGCCGCCGGGCAGGGCCGGCGGCGCCGCCAGCGCGTAGGTCGTCCACGAATTCGCGTCCGCGGCCGCCGGCAGCGTGAAGCTGCCGCGCGTCCCGCGCGTGAAGGCGTAGGCGGGCTGCGCCACGCCGCCATAGGTCGGCCAGCCGCCGTCCACCCGGTGGTTGGCCTGGTTGCCCAGCGCGTGGCTGCCGAGGCCGAGGGCGGCGGCCACGCCCCCCGCCTCGATGGCGCCGCCGTTGAGCGTCAGCGCGTCCGCGGCGACGGAGATGCCGTCGGCGTCCCGGTCGCCCCCCATGACCTCGTAGCGAAAGAAGACGTTGCCGCCGGACACCGACCGGAAGGCGGCATGGCGAGTGCGGGAGCCGATGGTGAGGGCCAGCCGCGGCGCGCCGGTGACCGTGACCGCCTGGCTGAAGAGGACCTGCACGTCGACGTGGTCGCCCTGGTCGTAGGGCCGGAACTCCGTCTCCGACGCCTTGCTGGGGCTGGACGTGACGTAGACCCCACGCACCTCGGGCGCGCCGGTCTGCGCCCCGGAGGGGAGGGCGGACGTCAGCAGCGCAACGACCGCGGCCACCGCGAGGAACGCCCGCAGAAAAGCAGTGCGCGGGCAAGCCACGGCCCTGTGCCTGTGGATACGGCGCTTCATCCGGTCCGTGTGCGGTTGACTTGCCTGCCTCTCGGGGCCATTCGCTTGCTCGGACAGGTTCCCATTATTTGCTGCCTGCGTGTAAATAATGTTGCGCGTCGATAAACGATCGACGATCCTTTGCATATTTCCGGTTTATTTGCAACAAGTAAACAACTAAACCCGTGAAGGGGAATCCGACGACGGTCTTCTGTGGCGTCGGGTTGACGAAAACCCGGTCATGGGCCATGCTCTTGCCCTCCCTCGACGCCATGCGGGGACCCGCCGCCAGCACCCTCGTCCATGACGACGGGACGGCGGCCTGCTCCGGTCCCTCGAGGAAGACCGCCGCGGCGAAACGGAAGTGATGGAAGCCCGCACCCAACGCAGGACAGGCCACGAGAACCGCTTGAGGGTGCTCCGGGAGATGGTGCTGAACGACGACCCCCTGTCGCGCGCCGAAATCGCCGGCCGGCTGTACCTGAGCGACGCCGCGGTGTCGCGCATCACGCGGGGGTTGATCGACGAAGGGCTGGTGAGGGAGCTGCCGGAGGATGCCGACCCCGACGCCGGTCCCGGCCGCCGCACGAAGCGCCTCGACATCGTGGCCGGGAGCGGCTACGTGCTCGGCATCGGCCTCGGCCTGGTCCTCCAGACCGTTACCTTGGCCGACCTCAAGAACCGGGTGGTCGCCGGCATCGAGATGCAACTCCCCGACTTCGACGACCCGGAGAGGGTCATCGACCACATGGCGCGGGAGAGCCTGCGGCTCATGGACGAGCACGTCCCCAAGCGCGGCAGCGTGCTCGGAGGCTGCGTCATGGTCTCCGGGGCGGTGGATACGGTGGCGGGAAACGTGCGGCGCTCGAACTACCTGCACGGGTGGAACGACGTGCCGTTGCGGTCGAAGCTGGAGGAGAGGCTGGGCATCCCCATGCGGGTCGAGTCCCTGTCCAACGCCATCGCCCTTGCCGAGGCGCGTTTCGGCGCGGCGCAGGGACGGAACGACGTGTTGTGCACCACTTGCGGCATCGGGATGGGCACCGGGCTGATCCACGACGGGCACCTGGTCAGGGGACACGACTTCAACGCCGGCATCGTCGGCCACATCAAGGTGACCGGCAGGACCGGCCAGATCACCACCCTGGATCGGGTCGCCAGCGGACGCGGCGTGCTGGAGCGCCTGTACGGCCACGACGTGGACCTGTCGAGGGGGTCCTTCGCAAAGATGGGGAAGGACCTGTTCGACGCCATCGAGCGCGACCGGAACGGCGACCCCGCGGTCGCCGGGATCATGGGCGAGATGGGCTACGGAGGGGGCCTCGTCACCGCCCAGGCCGTCCTATTCGTGGCCCCCGAAATCTTCGTGATCGCCGGCCCCCTGGCCATGTCGCCGAGCTACGTGGCTGCGCTCAGAGCCTCCCTCGCCGAGGCGGTGGAAACGTTCCGGGTGGAAGTCGCCACCAGCAAGGTCACGGGACCCGTCACCGGCCAGTCGGCCACCTGCGGACTGGCCATCTGCGAGTACCTCTTCGAGGAAATACAAGCCCCCCCCCCCCCCCCCCCCCCCCCCCCCCCCGAAAATTGAGTAACGGAACTGAGCAACGGAAGGGGTAGAAGAAGGGATGGATTCCCGCTTTCGCGGGAATGACGGAGTGGGGATACGCGGGAATGGCATGGGCGTCCGCGGGAATGGCAGGGGATGTCCGCGGGAACGACGGCCTGACCCTCGCTACCGCAGGTCGGAGAAGAAGTCGTTGCCCTTGTCGTCCACGACGATGAAGGCCGGGAAGTCCTCCACGTCGATCTTCCACACCGCCTCCATGCCCAACTCGGGATAGTCGAGCACCTCCACGCGCTTGATGTGGTCCCTGGCCAGCACCGCCGCGGGGCCGCCGATGGAGCCCAGGTAGAACCCCCCGTGCTTCTTGCACGCCTCGGTCACCTGCCGCGACCGGTTGCCCTTGGCGAGGGAGACCAGACTGCCGCCGTGGGACTGGAACAACTCCACGTAGGAGTCCATGCGTCCGGCGGTGGTGGGGCCGAACGACCCGGAGGCGTACCCTTCGGGGGTCTTGGCCGGTCCGGCGTAGTAGATGACGTGGTCCTTGAAGTAGTCCGGCAACGGCTCGCCCGCATCCAGCCGCTCCTTCAGTCTTGCGTGGGCCAGGTCCCGGGCCACCACGATGACGCCGTTCAGGGACAGCCGGGTCTTGACCGGATGCCTGGAAAGGGCGCCGCGGATCTCGTCCATGGGCCGGCCCAGGTCGATGCGCACCACCGTGTCCGCATCGTCCTCCTCGTGGAAGTCCGGCAGGTACCTGGCGGGGTCGGTCTCCAGCCGCTCCAGGAACACCCCGTCCCGGGTGATCTTGGCCCTGGCCTGCCGGTCCGCGGAGCACGAGACGCCGATACCCACGGGACAGGAAGCGCCGTGCCGGGGCAAGCGGACCACCCGCACCTCATGGGTGAAGTACTTGCCGCCGAACTGGGCGCCCACGCCCATCCTGTGGCTCATGTCCTGGACCCTGGCCTCCAGCTCCAGGTCCCGGAACGCCCGGCCGTACTCGTTCCCGGTGGTGGGAAGCCCATCCAGGTAGCGGCAACTCGCCAGCTTCACAGTCTTCAGGGTGAACTCGGCCGAAGTGCCGCCCACGACGATGGCAAGGTAGTACGGCGGACAGGCCGCGGTGCCGATGGTCTTGATCTGCTCCTCCAGGAACGCCGCCAGGGACGCTTCGTTCAACAGGGCCGGGGTCTGCTGGTACAGGAACGTCTTGTTGGCGGAGCCCCCTCCTTTGGTGATGAAGAGGATCTCGTAGGCGTCTCCGGGGGCCGCGTGGATCTCCACCTGCGCCGGCAGGTTGGTGCCGGTGTTCCGTTCCTCGTACAGGGTCAGGGGCGCGAGCTGCGAATAGCGCAGGTTCGTGCCCGTATAGACGTCGAAGACGCCGGCGGAGAAGGCTTGCTCGTCGTTGGCGCCGGTGAAGACGTCCTCCCCCTTCTTGCCGATGACGATGGCGGTGCCCGTGTCCTGGCACGCGGGCAGGACGCCGCCCGCGGCGATGTTGGCGTTCTTGAGTTGCTGGAGCGCCACGAAGCGGTCGTTCTTCGAGGCCTCGGGGTCGTCGAGTATGGCCCGCAGCTTCGCCAAGTGGCTCGGCCGGAACAGGTGGGAGACGTCGCGGATGGCCTCGGCCGTGAGCCTGCGCAGCACCGCCGGGTCCACCTTCAGGAGGGAGCGGCCGTCCACCCTCGCCTCCGACACGCCCTCCGTTCCCAGGCTCCGGTACTCGGTGGCGTCCTCGCCGAGCTCGAAAATGGGCTGAAACCTGAACTCCGACATGGGTGGCAATCTCCTCGATGGCGGTCGCGCCCGCGCGGTGGACCCGCCGCGGGGCCATGCCCCGGGCGGCGTACGGCCGCGGGAGAAATTATAGTCGAACCCTTGACGCGAAAGCAAAGTCGCGTATGATTCGGGAACCCGCGCGCACGGCGGCGCGCAGTCCTTCTACCCCATGAGCATTCGCGGCAGCACGGCCGTCATCGGCATCGGCGAGACTCCGGTGGACCGCCTGGGGCGGCGTCCGGGCGAGCGGCGCAGGACCATCCCGGAGTACTTGGCCTGGGCCGCGCGCTTGGCCATGGAGGACGCCGGGCTCGAACGCAAGGACTTCGACGGCCAGGGGCTCGCCGCCATCTACACCACCAACTACCTGCAACCCTTCTGGCCGGAGGAGGCCGCGGCCATACTGGGCGTCGCCCCGGCCCTGTCCCTGGCCTCGGCCAACGGCGGCGCCAGCGCGGTGTCCGCCCTGGGCCAGGCGGCCGCGGCCATCCACAGCGGGCTGGTGGAACGGGTGCTGTGCGTGGCCGCGTCTGCGGCGTTCGTGGAGAACCATCCCGGGGTCGAGCCCCGGGACAACCGGGACTTCGAGGTCCCCTACGGCCTCATGGGCGCCAACAGCGCCATCGCGCTGGTGATGCGGCGGCACATGCACGAGTACGGCACCACCCTGGACGCGCTGGGCAACATCGCCGTCACCGCCCGCTACCACGCGTCGCTGAACCCCAACGCCTACCTCAGGAAGCCCCTCACCCTCGACGAATACAAGGAATCCCGGCTGGTGGCCGACCCCGTGCGCCTGCTGGACTGCGTCATGCCCGCCAACGGCGGCAAGGCGTTCATCCTGGCGTCCGCGGCCGAAGCCCGCGCCCGGCAGCGCCGGAAGCCGGTCTATCTCATGGGCTTCGGCGAGCAGGACAACCCGAGCTACGGCCCCCGGAGCCACTCGGACGCGCTGGTGATGGGGGTGAAGGACGCCGGCGCCCGGGCCTTCGCCATGGCCGGCGCCGCCCGCGCCGACGTGGACTTCGCCGAGATCTACGACGACTACGTGATCATCGAGCTGATGCAGGTGGAGGACCTGGGCTTCTGCGAGAAGGGCGACGTCCGGTACTTCGAGACCACCGACTTCTCCTGCAAGGGCGTCCTGCCCCTCCAGACCGGCGGCGGCATGATCAACTGCGGGCAGCCGTCCACCGCGGGCGGCATGGTCCACATCCTGGAGGCGGTGACCCAACTGCGGGGCGACGGCGGCGAGAGGCAGGTGGCCGACGCGCGCACGGGCCTGGTCACCGGCCTCGGCGGCCTCCCCTACGGGAAGAACCTGGGGTCCACGGCCGTGGCCCTGCTGGGCAACCAACATGGCTGAAACGGAACGGCAACCCCGGCGGCCCCTGCCCGAGGTCACCGAACTCACCGCGCCTTTCTGGCAGGCGGCCCGGGAGGGCCGGCTGGTGATGCAGCGCTGCCGGACGTGCCGGGAGTACGTGTGGTGCCCCCGTCCCGCGTGCACGGAATGCGGCAGCCCGGAACTCGACTGGCAGGAGCTCGGCGGCCGCGGCTCGGTCTATTCCTTTACCGTCATCCGCCAGTTGGCCGGGCGGGGCGCCCGGGCCTTCGAGAAGGACATCCCCTACGTCATCGCCTGGGTCGATCTGGAGGAGGGACCCCGGTTCTACACCAACATCGTGCAGTGCCCGGTGGACCGGGTGGAGATCGGCATGGCCGTGGAAGTGGTCTTCGACCCGGCCAGCAGCGAGATCAGCCTGCCCAAGTTCCGGCCCCGCGGCAGTGCCTAGCCAAGCCTGCCCGGTTCTGGTAATCGACTCCTTTCCACGTTCGACTCCGTTCTACGTTCTTGCGCCGGACCCGGAGGAGGTCATGCCCGTCATCGACGCCGATACCCATGTGGACGAGACCGAGGATACCTGGGCGTTCATGCCCGACGGCGACCAGGCGTTCAGGCCCGTCACCGCCTACCCCAGGAACCAGGACGCCAGCAACGCGCAGATGCGCTACTGGATCATCGACGGCAAGCGGCAGATCCGCTTCGTGCGCAGGGACGAGGAGACCCACACCACCGAGGGCGCCCGGGAGCTGAAGGACGTGGAGAGGCGCCTGGAGGACATGGACCGCATGGGAGTAGATTTCCAGGTCATGTACCCCACCCTGTTCCTGGTGGAGTTCACCGACAAGCCGGAAGTCGAGCTGGCGCTTCGGCGCAGCTACAACCGGTGGATGGCCGAGCGCTGGGCCCGGTCCGACGGGCGGTTGCGCTGGGTGGCGCTGCCGCCCACGCTGACCATGGACGCGGCCCCGGACGAGCTGCGCTTCGCCAGGGAGCACGGCGCCTGCGGGGTGCTCAAGAAGGGCGACCGGGAGGCCGGGCTGTGGGCCAACGACCCCTACTTCTTTCCGTTGTACGAAGAGGCCCAGGGACTCGACATGCCCATCTGCTTCCACACGGGCTCGGGCGTGCCGGACTTCACCCCCGCGCGCGAGTTCACCTTCAGCCGCTTCTACCGCATACTGCTGCCGGTGGTGCACGCGTTCCAGTCCCTGATCGTCCACGGGGTGCCGGAGCGCTTCCCCGCCCTGCGCTTCGGGTTCATCGAGGCCACCGCCTCGTGGGTGCCCTTCGTGCTGTACGAGATCCGCCGCCGGCTGGAGAAGAACAGGGAGAGGCCCACGAGCGTGCTGCGCTCCACCATGGAGGTCGAGGAGTTGCCGGAGGACCTCCTGCGGCGGAACCGCATGTACGTATCGTGCCAGGTGGACGAGGACCTGGACTACCTCATCCGGCATACGGGAGACGGCCAACTCCTCGTGGGCTCGGACTACACCCACAACGATTCCGCCCAGGAGATGGACTTCCTCAGCCTCCTGAAGGAGCGCGCCGACAAGGGCGAGATCTCCCATTCCACGGTGGCCCGGATCACCCAGGACAACCCCAGGGCCTTCTACGGCATCTGACCCGATGACGCGCCCGGGCGCCCGGGGAGAGGTCGTGATGGAGGAACCCCGGACGGGCCGCGGGCGAAGGCGGTCATGGAGGGACGCGCCGGACGCCGCCGCATGGCCGCGGCGGCGCCGGAGCCACAGAGTGGAGGACGGACGACATGCTGGCCATCGACGCTGACGCACACGTCATCGAGACCGAACACACATGGGACTACCTCACCGGGCGCGACAAGCGGTTCCGCCCGGTTCCGGTGTCCGTGGACCTGCCCGAGGGCGGGACCCGCGACTACTGGGTCATCAACGGCAGGCTCATCGGCGGGCGCGACAACGTGGGCCTGGACACGCCCAGGGAATCCCGGGACATGGCCGACATCAACGCCCGCCTCAGGCACATGGACGAGATCGGCACCGACGTCCAGGTGCTCTACCCTACCCTGTTCCTGCGGCCCGTCACCGACCGCGCCGACGTGGAGTTGGCCCTGTGCCGCTCGTACAACCGCTGGCTCGGGGACATCTGGGCCGCGGGCAAGGGGCGGCTGCGCTGGGCGGCGCAACTGCCGCTGTCGAGCATGGAGGAGGCCCTGGACGAGTTGCGCTGGGCCGCGGACCACGGCGCCTGCACCGTGTCCATGCGCGGCCTGGAGACCCGTCACCCGCTGCACCACCCCTACTTCTTCCCGCTCTACGACGAGGCCGCCCGCCTGGACGTGCCCATCGGCGTCCACTCGGGCATCGGCAACGCCGCGGTGGCGGAGGCCTTCGGCAACGACCCGTTCCGCACCGCCAAGCTCACGGTCATCGGCGCGGTCCACGCCCTGGTGATGCGCGGCGTCCCCCGGCGTTTCCCGGGACTCCGCATCGGCGCCATCGAGGTCGCCGCCCAATGGATCCCCCACGTGGTCAAGGACATCGCCCTGCGGCAGCGCAAGCGCGGGGTCGAGCCCGACGGCGACCTGCTCCGGGCCAACCGGATCTACGTGGCCTGCCAGACCGACGACGACCTGCCCTACGTGATCCGGCACGCGGGCGAGGACATGATCATGATCGGCTCGGACTACGGCCACGCCGACAACGCCAGCGAGTTGCTCGCCCTCAAGGGCCTCAAGGAGAAGGGCGAATTGGAGCCCCGCGTCATCGACCGGATCCTGCACGACAACCCCGCGCGGTTCTACGGCCTGTCGGAGGACCGGCCCGCGTCATGAGGGCCGGACGGCGCGGGAGCGGACCGACACGGGAACGGACCCGCGTGAAGGGGACCCACGCGAGGGGGCCTTCGGCGTGAGCGGGGCATTCGACCTGGTGCTGGTCAACGGGACGGTGCTGGACCCGGTGCAGGGGACTCGGCGGCGGCTCGACGTGGGCATCTCCCGCGGCCGCATCGCGGCCATGCAGGCGGGGCTGTCCCCCGAGGGCGCCGGGCAGGTCATCGACGCCGAGGGCTGCTTCGTGACCCCCGGCCTCATCGACCTCCACGTGCACAGCTATTGGGGCGTCAACCCCTACGGCTTCGACGCGGACCCCGTGTGCCGCGCCACCGGCGTGACCACCGCCGCGGACGCGGGCTCCGCGGGACCGGTGAACTTCCCGGGTTTCCGGCGCCTGGTGCACCAACGCTCCCGCACCCGCATGCTGTCCTTCGTGGCGCTGGCCCAGCACGGGGTCCTGAGCGTCCCCGGGGAGCTGGAGAACATCGCCTTCGCGGACCCCGAAGGGGCCGCGCGCACCGTGCGGGAGAACCCCGACGTGGCGGTGGGCATCAAGGTCCGGCTGCACGTGACATCGGTGGGGCGGAACGGCCGGGAGGCCCTGGGCCTGGCGGTCCAAGCGGGGGAAGCCTGCCGGTCCCCGGTCATGGTCCACGTGGGCAACACCGGCGTCTCCATGGAAGAGATCGTCGAAACGCTGCGGCCGGGGGACATCGTGACCCATTGCTACACGCCCAAGCAGCCGGCCATCGTGGAGCCGTCCGGCCGGCTCCGCCCGGCCGTGCTGGAGGCCCGGCGCCGGGGCGTGGTCTTCGACGTGGCCCACGCCAACGGGCACTTCGACTTCGACCTGGTGGCCCGGGCCATGGACCAGGGACTGGCTCCGGACGTCATCAGCACCGACCTCCACAGCCGCAGCGGCGCGGGCCACGTGGTGGACCTGCCCACCACCATGACCAAGTTCCTGACCCTGGGCCTGAGCCTCGACGAGGTGGTGGCCGACTGCACCGTCAACCCGGCCCGGGCCATGGGCTGGGAAGACCGGCTCGGCGTCCTCGAAGTCGGCCGCGAGGCGGACGTGGCGGTGCTGGAACTGGTGGACGAGGAGACGACCCTGCAGGACAGCGTGGGCAACCGGCGGACCGCGGAACGCCGCATCGCCGCCCGCCACACCATCCGGGGCGGCGTCCTCCAGGGGCTTGGGCTTCACCCGTGAGTGAATGGACTTTGGCATACGACGGCTTCGACCCGGGCCGGCAGGGCTTGCGGGAGGCCCTGTGCACCCTCGGCAACGGGTACTTCGCCGCCCGCGGGGCCGCGGAGGAGGCCCGGGCCGACCACGTCCACTACCCCGGGACCTATCTGGCGGGGTGCTACAACCGGCTGGAAACCGCGGTGGGGGGCCGGGTGGTGGTGAACGAAGACTTGGTGAACCTGCCCAACTGGTTGTGCCTCGGCTTTCGCCTGGAGGACGGTCCCTGGTTCGACCTCTCCTCGGTGGAGATCCTGGCCTACCGGCAGGAGCTGGATTTCCGCAACGGCGTGCTCACGCGGCGGGTGCGGTTCCGCGACCGGGCGGGCCGCGTCACCACCGTCCGGAGCCGGCGGCTCGTGCACATGAAGCAGCGTCACCTGGCTGCCCTGGAGATGACCCTGCAAGCGGAGAACTGGTCCGGGACCGCCACCCTTCGGTGGGCCCTGGACGGCGCGGTGGTCAACTCCGGCGTGCCCCGTTACCGAGACCTCAACTCGAAGCACCTGGAAGTGCTCGAAAAGGGGGCCGCGGGACCGGACGGAACGTACCTTGTGGCCCAGACCAGCCAGTCGCGTATACGGGTGGCGCTGGCCGCGGCCACGCGGCTGTACCGGCCGAAAGAGGAGGACTCCGAGCCGAGTTTCGAGCGTTTCGAGGATTCGACGGGAAGCCCGGACCGGGAGACCGTGGACGCGGCATCCGAGCCGAGCTTCGAGGATTCGACCGCGTCCGAGGAAAAGGCGAGGACCGAAGCGGCGGAGAAGGAACCGAAGGAAGACGGCAACCCGAACGGGCCGTCATCCCATGACGAGAGGCTCGCGGAGGACCGCCGGCGCACCGTCGAGGAACCGGAAGCCATCGCCCAGGAGGTCACGGTGGCCCTGGAGCCGGGCCGGGCCGTGGCCGTGGAGAAGGCGGTGGCCCTGTACTCGTCCCGGGACCGGGCCGTGGCCGAATGCGGGCACGCCGCCCGCATGGCGGTGGCCGAATGCGGCCGCTTCGGCGAGTTGCTGGAATCCCACTCCAAGGCGTGGCGTTCCCTGTGGCGCCGGTGCGACGTGGAGTTGCCGGACCGGCCGGAGGAACAGAAGATCCTGCGCCTGCACCTCTTCCACCTGTTGCAGGTCATGTCTCCCAACACCGTCGGTCTGGACGTGGGGGCGCCGGCCCGGGGACTGCACGGCGAGGCGTACCGGGGCCACGTCTTCTGGGACGAACTCTACATCCTGTTCTCCTCCATGGCGCGAACGCCCGAGATCGCCCGGACCCTGCTGCTGTACCGCTACCACCGGCTCGACGCGGCGCGGAGGGCGGCCCGGGAGGAGGGCCTCGACGGCGCCATGTACCCCTGGCAGAGCGGCAGCGAAGGCTCGGAGGAGACCCAGAAGCTGCACCTGAACCCCGTTTCCGGGCGCTGGCTGGAGGACCACAGCCATCGCCAGCGGCACGTGAACATCGCCATCGCCTACAACCTCTGGCGCTACTGGCGCACCACCGGGGACCGGGACTTCATGGAGCGCTACGGCGCCGAGATGATCCTGGAGATCGCACGCTTCTGGGCCAGCCTCGCCCGGTGGAACGAAGACGCGCAGCGCTACGAGATCACCGGGGTGATGGGGCCGGACGAGTACCACGACCGCTATCCGGACTCGGACGCCGGCGGCTTGAGGAACAACGCCTACACCAACGTGATGGTGGCGTGGCTGCTGGAACGGGCCCTGGACGTGCTCGCGCTGCTCGGAGAGGGCCGGCGGGCGGAACTCTCCGGCGAGATCGGCCTCGGCCCGGAAGACCTCCGGCGGTGGCGGGACATGACCCGGAAGATGACGGTGCCGTTCCACGGCGAGGGCGTCGTCAGCCAGTTCGAGGGCTACGACGAACTGGAGGAGTTCGATTGGCGCGGCTGCCGCGAGAAGTACGGCAACATCGAGCGGCTGGACCGCATCCTGGAGGCGGAGGGCGACTCCACCAACCGCTACAAGGTGTCGAAGCAGGCGGACGTGCTCATGCTGTTCTACCTGCTGCGGACCGAGTATCTCCAAGCCCTGTTCCGGCAACTGGGTTACGACCTGGACGATGGCACCATCCGCAGGACGGTGGATTACTACACAGCGCGCACCTCCCACGGCTCCACCCTGAGCCGGGTGGTCCACGCCGCGGTAACGGCCCGGTCCGACCCCCGGACGTCCTGGCGCTACTTCCGGGAGGCGCTGCAGAGCGACGTGGCGGACATCCAGGGCGGCACCACGCCCGAAGGCGTCCACCTGGGGGCCATGGGCGGGATCGACGACCTGGTGCTGAGCCGCTACGCCGGCATCGACACGATGGGAGAGACCCTGAGCCTCGACCCCTGCCTGCCCGAGGAGCTGCCCGGTTTGCGGCTGGGGTTCCTGTACAGGGGGCGGCGGCTGGCCCTGGACCTGACCCGCGCCCGCGTGCGCATCTCACTGGACGATGAGGAGTCCGGGGCGCCTCTGGACGTGGTGATCCAAGGCGTCAGGCGCACGCTGCACGCCGGCAGCGCCGAGTTCCCGTTGGACCGGGCGAGCGCTCCCGGAGGCTCCGGCTGACCGAACCGCGCCGCTCCCGCATCATGCCTGGTACTTGACCTCGCCGCCCACCACCGTCATCTCCACCTTCAGGTCCTTGATCCGTTCCGGGGGCGTCTCGAAGGGGTCTTCCGCCAGCACCGCCATGTCGGCGAGCTTGCCCACTTCCAGGGTCCCCTTGCGGTCTTCCTCGAAACCGGCGAACGCGGCGTGGGTGGTGTGCAGCTCGAAGGCTTGGCGCACGCCCAGGGCCTCCTCCGGCACGAGGGTCTCGCCCCACAGGGTCCGGCGCGAGACGTAGGCGCCGATGTCGCGCAACGGGTCCACCGGCCAGTACCCGGGGGCGTCGGAGCCGCCCGCCATCTTCACGCCCGCAGCCAGCAGCGTCTTGAACGGGAACGCGCCCGCCAGACGATGGGCGCCGATGGACTCCCGGATGGAGTCCCCGACGAAGTAACCCAGGGAAATGTTGGGGATGGCCACGATGCCCATGCGCACCAGCTTCTCGATGCGCTCCGGGGACATGAGCCAGTTGCCCATGTGCTCGATGCGGTGGCGGTGGTCGTCCTTGGGAGACGTGCGCAGCGCTTTCTCGTAGGCCTCCAGCGCCATGTCGAAGGCGCGGTCGCCGATGGCGTGCACGCAGCACCGGAGGCCCGCCCGGTGGCACCGGGCCACGGTCTCGTCCAGCTCGTCCTGCCGGATGCGGATGAGGCCGCGGTGCCCCGGCGCGTCCAGGTAGGGTTCGTAGAAGAGCGCGTTCCTGCCGGTGATGCCGCCGTCGATGCTCATCTTCACGCCGCCCACCCGCAGCCACTCGTTGCCGAAGCCGGTCTGCAGGCCCGTCTCCAGCACGCTGTCCGTGCTCATGGCGGACTCGATGACCCGCAGCAGCAGGCTCACCCGCATGTGCAGTCCGCCTTCCCGCGCCAACTCCTGGTAGGCGCGCACCGCGGCCGGGTCCTTCACGATGTCGTGGATGGTGGTCACGCCCCGTTCGAGGCTCTGTTGCACCGCGTACGCGATGCCCTGCTTCCGTTGGGCCGCGTCGAAGTCCGGGGTCACGCCGGCCACCATGAGCTGGGCGCGCTCGTGCAGGACGCCGGTGGGTTCGCCGGCGCCAGGGTCCCGCTCGATGGAGCCGCCGGCCGGGTCCGGCGTCTCCCGGTCGATCCCCGCCAAGGCCAGGGCCCGGCTGTTGGCCACGGTCACGTGGGCGCCGAAGGAGAGCGACACCGGGTGGTCCGGGACCGCGGCGTCCAGGTCGTTCCGGTCGGGGAAGCGCTTGTCCGCCATGCGGAAGTCCTGCATGGGGCTGCCCTGCCCCACCACCCAGCGGCCGGCCGGGGTGTCCGCGGCCTGTCTGGACAGCCGGGCCAGGACGTCGGCGATGCTCGCAACCGGGCCGTAGAAGTCCCGGCAGTCCACGAGTTCCCGCTCGGCCAGTCCCTTGTCCGCCAGATGGACGTGGGCGTCGGTGAGTCCGGGGACCGCGGTGCGGCCCCCGAGGTCCACTTCCCGGGTATCGGCGCCGCACAGCCGCAGGACTTCGTCCGATGTCCCCACCGCGGCGATGCGCCCGCCAGAGCAGGCCACCGCCTGGACCGTTTGCGCCGTTTGCGTCCCGGCCGCGAACGTGCGGACCTTACCGTTGACGAACGCCGTGTCGGGATACGGCAGGTGGTTTCGGGGCATGGGACACCTCCACTCGCGGCTGCCGGCGGACGCCGGCGCGCGAACATCAGGAGACTCCGAACGATTGGGCAGAGGGCATGAGCGCGCCCTTCGACTTCGCTTCGCTACGCTCAGGACGAACGGGAATATTGCGGATCCTGGAGTAGCTGCCGCTACAAGGACGTATGATAGCGCGGTAGCCGCCCCTGTTCACAGGCTACAGGCCCTTCACCCCGGTTCCTTTCCTGTCAATGGCGCCTGCTCCAAGACCCTTGACAGGAAGGTCGAGCGAGGGAATCCACCCTCCATGTCTCGATTGTCCAGACGTTCCCTTACCCATATCGACCTCGCGGGTGAAGGTCAATCCCGCGGCCGTGCGCTCGGGGACAGGGCGCCCGGTGACTTTCCGGTTGACTTTCCACGGGACAATTTCCTATGTATCGCGGGTACGGACCCGCGACGGGTTCGGGTTCCGGAAGGAGGACTCCCCCATGAAACCTCGAATGCTTTCCCACGAGAAACCACGGCAAAGGGCGTGGATGCTGCTTGCAGCCTCGGCGCTGGTCCTGGGCGTGCTCGCGTCAGGGGCGGCCTGGGCCGCCTCCAAGGAGCGGGTGGTCATCTACCACGCCGGCAGCATCGACTCCCTCAATCCCTATGCCCACAGCCTGAGCCCGGCCTACGGCATCTGGGAGCACATCATGGAGCCGCTGGTGGAAGTCGATCAGAAGCGCAAGCAGTACGTGCCGAAGCTCGCCGAGTCCTGGGAGTTCAAGGGCAAGGAATGGGTCTTCAAGCTGCGCAAGGGCATCCAGTTCCACGACGGTTCGCCGTTCACGTCCAAGGACGTGGTGTATTCCTTCAACCGCGTCAAAGCGGACAAGAAGAGCCGCCAGAGGCGCCAGTTGCGGGAACTGGTGGAGATGAGGACGCCGGACGACCATACCGTGGTGCTGGTCACCGACAAGCCCAACGTCGTGTTCCTGGACAAGCTCCAGAGCCGCTTCATCATGAGCAAGGCGGCCGCGGACAGGCACGGCGAGGACGTGGACAAGCATCCGACCGGCACCGGACCCTACCGGTTCGTGAGCTTCAAGCGCGACGGCGACCTGGTGCTGGAGCGCAACGACGCCTACTGGGGCGCGGTCAAGCCGCAGGTCAAGACCCTGGTGTGGCGGAAGGTCACCGAAGAGGCGGCGCGGGTGGCGGCCCTCGAATCCGGGCAGGTGGACGTCATCAACGCGGTGCCGGCCCACGACGTGGCGCGCCTCTCCAAGAACCCCAGGATCAACATCAAGTCGGTGCCGGGGTCGCGCATCTATTTCCTGGCCATCAACCAGGCGTTCGAGCCCTGGGACGACAAGCTGGTGCGGCAGGCCGCCAACTACTCGGTGGACGCCTACTCCATCGTCAAGAACATCTTCGACGGCGCCGGTTTCGTGGTGGAGGGCGCCGGCGGGCCGCAGACCATCGGCTACGACCCCGACGCCAAGCGCTATCCCTACGACCCGAAGAAGGCCCGGGAACTGCTGGCCAAGGCCGGGCACCCGGACGGCGTGTCCGTGAAACTCTACTATTCCGGGGGACGGTATCCCAAGGACAACGAGGTGCTCCAGGCCATTGCCGGCCAGATGAAGCAAGGGGGCTTCGACGTGGAGCTCGTGTCCCAGGAATGGGGGGTGTTCTGGGGCAAGTCCGGGGTCAACGGCGGCAAGACCCCGTTCTACTACATCGGACGCGGCGGCGTCATCGACGTCCACACCCACCTGGAACAGTACTTCAAGACCGGCATGAGCCCGCGGATCTCATACAGCAACCCGGAGTTCGACAAGCTCATGGACGCGGAGCAGGCGGAAGCCGACCCCGCGAAGCGGGCGAAGCTGCTGCACCAGGCGGGCCGTATCCTGAAGGAAGACTCCCCGTGGGTGCCGTTGTGGAACCTGGCGGACATCTACGGCTCCGCGGCCAACATCGAGTGGTCGCCCCGTTCCGACGAGCGCATCCGCACCTGGGAGATGAGGATCACCGAGTGAGGAACGCCGCGGCCGGAGTCCCGTTCGTGACGCAGGCGGAGGCGCGCGCATGAAAGCCGCGGTCCTGACGGGGACGAACACGCCCCTGGCGGTCGAAGAGGTGGACGTCGAGGGACCCCGGGAACGCGAGGTGCAGGTTCGCATCGGCGCCACGGGCATCTGCCACAGCGACCTGCACAACATCAAGGGCGAGTGGGACAACCGGACCCCGGCGATCCTGGGCCACGAGGGCGCGGGCACGGTCGAAGCGGTGGGCGCCGGCGTGGACCACGTGAAGCCCGGCGACAACGTCATCCTCTCCTTCCGTCCCAACTGCGGCCGGTGCAGGAACTGCGTGCGCGGCATCCCGGTGCTGTGCAACGGCCACGACTCCCCGCGCCAGCTCATGCACGACGGCACCGCCCGGGTGAGCCTCAAGGGGCAGCCGCTGTTCGTCTCGGCGCGGCTCGGGACCTGGGCCGAGCAGGTGGTGTGTCCGGCGGAGCAGGCCATCCCGGTCACCGGGGACGTTCCCCCGGAGGTGGCGGCCCTCATCGGCTGCTGCGTCACCACCGGCGTGTGCTCCGTCACCAACGCCGCACGGGTGGAAGCCGGGGACACGGTGGCGGTCATCGGCTGCGGCGGCGTGGGCCTGAACGTGGTCCAAGGGGCGCGGCTGGTGGGCGCCAGCGCCATCGTCGCCATCGACATCCTCGACGGCAAGCTCGAATACGCCCAGGAGTTCGGCGCCACCCACAAGGTCAACGGCGCGCGCGAGGACGTGGCCAAGCGGGTGCGCGAGATCACCGACGGCGGCGCCGACTACGTCTTCGAGGCCATCGGCCTCGGTCCCACAGTGGAACAGGCGCTGGAATGCGCGCGGGTGGGCGGGACCGTGGTGGTAGTAGGAATGGCCCCCATGGACCACCGGGCGTCCATCGACCCCCTGCGCTTCGTGCGCGAGCAGAAGACCCTCACCGGCACGGGCTACGGCAACGCGCGCCAACTCATCGACATCCCCAGGATGGTGCAGCATTACCAAGCCGGACGCCTGGACCTGGACCGGCTGGTGTCCCACCGCTACCAGCTCGAAGAGATCAACGAAGGGGTCGAACGGCTGAAGCAGGGAGAAGCGGCCCGGGGCGTCGTAGTGTTCTGAGCCATGCCCATCGCCAACATAAGCGGCCTGAACTCGGCGGAAGGCTTCCAGCAACCCTGTTGAGTTGAGCGGCCCGAAGCGGCGTGCTCCACCATGCAACTTCGATGTTCCTTCACGTGACAAAGGCAAGACCCCTCGACGGCTACAGGGTGGAAGTATGCTTCGACGACGGGCGCCAGGGCGTCGCGGACCTCACGGAGGCGCTGGAGGGACCGGTGTTCGAGCCGCTGAAGAAGCTGGAGGCGTTCAGGAAGTTCCGGGTGGACGAAGAACTCCAGACGATCGTTTGGCCCAACGGAACGGACCTGGCCCCGGAATATATCTACTACCAGGCGTTCCGAGACGATCCGGAACTGCAAGCCACCTTCCGCAAATGGGGCTACATCGCCTAGGGCTGCAAGGGGAGGCCGCGCAGCCACAGGTGGTCGAGACCCTGAAGGAACCTGCAACGAAGGCCACAACCAGGACCTGGAATCCAGGAAGAAAGGAGTTACAATATGAGTGACGACAGGAAACGCATCAGTCGTCGGGACGTGCTCAAGGGGGGCGCCGCAGTAGGGCTTGCGGCCATGATGCATCCTTCGCTGGGCCGGTTCGCGTGGGCGGCGTCCAGGGACCGGGTGATCGTCTATAACGCGAGCGGGCTCGACAACCTGCATCCCTACGACCACAGCAGCGGCGCGCTGTACGGCGTGTGGCAGCACATGATGGAGCCGCTGGTGGAGTTCGACTACCAGCAGGCCAGGTTCGTGGGACGGCTGGCGGAGTCCTGGGAGTACCGAGGCAAGGAATGGGAGTTCAAGCTGCGCAAGGGCGTCCGGTTCCACGACGGCAGCTCCCTGACCTCCGAGGACGTGGCGTTCTCCATCGACCGCATGAAGAACGACAAGAAGAGCCTGCAACGGCGGTCGTTCCGGAACGTCCAGGAAGTGCGGACGCCGGACGAGCACACGGTGGTGGTGGTGACCAAGAAGCCCTCGGTGACGTTCCTGTCCCGGGGCGTGCGCAACCGTTTCGTCATGAGCAAGGCCGTGGCCGACAAGTACGGCCAGGACGTGGACAAGCACCCCACGGGCACCGGGCCTTACAAGTTCGTCAGTTTCAAGCGCGACGGTGAATTGGTGCTGACCCGGAACGACGATTACTGGGGACGGAAACCCGCGGTCCGGGACTTGGTGTGGCGCAAGGTGGTGGAGGTCTCGTCGCGCATGGCCGGCCTGGAGGCCGGGCAGACCGACGTCATGGACCGGGTGCCGGTCCACGAGGTGGCGCGGCTCAACCGCAATCCCCGGGTCGGGGTGCGCAGCGTGCCCGGCCTGCGGATCTACTTCTTCGCCTTCAACGTCAACTACAAGCCCTGGGACAACAAGCTGGTGCGGCAGGCCGCCAACCACTGCGTGGACGCCGACGCCATCGTCAAGAACATCTTCGACGGCAACGGCGAGGTGCTCCAGGGACCGGTGGGACCCCGCGTCATCGGCTACAACCCCGACGTCAAGCGCTACCCCTACGACCCCGGGAAGGCCAGGGAGTTGCTGGCCAAGGCCGGCCATCCCGACGGCGTGGACGTGAAGCTGCACTTCTCGCCGGGCAAGTACGAGAAGGACACGGAACTGGTGCAGGTGGTGGCCAACCAGATGTCCAAGGGCGGGTTCCGGGTCGAGATCGTGCCGCAGGAATGGGTGGTCTTCTGGGGCCGAGGCGGAGTCAACGGCGGCAAGGTCCCCTTCTACTACATCGGCAGGGGCAGCGTCCTGGACGCGGACACGCCGCTGTACCAGTACTTCCGCACCGGCGGCTCCAAGCGCACCAACTTCAGCCATGCCGAGTTCGACCAACTGGTGGACGCGGAGCAGGCCGAATCAGATGAAGCCAAGCGCTTGTCCATCCTGCGGAAGATGAGCGAGGTCATCATGGACGAGGCGCCGCTGATCCCGCTGTACCAACTGTTCGACCACTACGGCGCGGCCCGGAACATCGACTGGAACCCGCGCCCGGACGAGAAGATCCTGCTCGAAGAGATGAAGATCAAGGCCTGATCCCGTAGGCGGCGCCCCCTTGCGGGCAACGCCGAGGGAACGATCATGGACTTCTCCGGCAGCCGCGCCGCATCCCGCGGCGCGGCTGCACCCCCCACCCGCCCGCTGCGGCGCTCAGGCCTGATAGACGACCTCGCCCCCCACCATGGTCTGCTCCACCGGGATGTGGCGTATCTCCCACGGGTCCACCGTGAGGGGGTTTTCCCCCAGCACCACCAGGTCCGCCAGCTTGCCCACCTCGATGGAGCCCTTGATTCCTTCCTCGAAAGCCGCATAAGCGGCGTTGATGGTGTAGGCGCGGATGCCCTCCATGGGCGTGATGCGCTCGTCGGGACCCAGCACCACGCCGGCCCGGGTGGTGCGGTTGACCGCGCACCAGATGCCGAAGAGCGGATCGGTGGCGAAGAGCGGGTCCTTGGGCAGGGCGATGGGCGTGTCCGAGTGGGCCACGGTGACCACGCCCAAGTCCATGGCGGTGCGCATGGGGTCCAGCCGTTGCGCGCGCTCCATGCCCAGGAAGTCGTGGATGTGGCGGTCGCCCCAGTACCAGAGGTGGTGCGGGTAGAAGGAGGCGATGACCCCCAGCCGTTTCATGCGCTCCAGCGCGGCCCGGGTCACCCCTTGGCAGTGCTCGATGCGGTGGCGCGGGTTCGGCCGGGGCGCCAGGGTCATGGCGTTCTCGATGGCGTCCAGGGTCACGTCGATGCCCCGGTCCCCCTGGGCGTGGACCGCCACCTGGTAGCCCTTTGCGTGGGCCTCCAGCACGATCTTCTTCTGGTCCTCCGGCGAGTACTGGAGCACGCCGCAAGGGTCCTTGGTGGGGTCGTCGGTGTCGCTGGTGACGTAGGGGTCGTAGAAGGCGCAGGTATGCACCTGGATGGAGCCGTCGCTGCAGGTCTTGACCGCGCCCAGCCGCAGCCAGTCGCTGCCGAAGCCGGTGCGAAGACCTAAGTCCCGCTCCAGGTAGAAGCGCTTGTAGGGCAGGTCGTGGATCATGAGATAGACCCGGACCTTGAGCCGGCCCTCGTCGATGGCCTCCTGGTAGGCGCGGTAGTAGTCCGGCGTGTCGCCGGTGCCGGCGTCGTGGGTGGACGTGATGCCCACCGAGTTGTACTCCCGGCCCGCCAGCTCCACGCCGTCCTTGAGTTCCTCCAGCGTGGGGTGCGGCACCAGGCTCGTCACCGGCCGGCTGGCCGCCTTCTCCCGCAAGACCCCGGTGAGCTTGCCGGTGCGCGGGTCCCGGTCCATGTGGCCGCCTTCGGGCTGGGGCGTATGGTCGTCGATGCCCGCGAGCCGCAACGCCGCGCTGTTGGCCATCCACACGTGGGACGAGCGGTAGGTGATGAGCAGCGGGTGGTCGGGGGCCGCGGCGTCGAGCTCGGCCCGGGTGGGCCAACGCTTCTCCGCGATGGCGGTGTGCTCGTAGCCCTGGGCCTGGATCCATTGGCCCCTGGGGGTCACCGCCGCCCGCTCGCGGATGCGCGCCAGCACGTCCTCCATGGAGCGGTTGGGCGGGGTGCGGACGTTCACCATCGCCAGCCGGGTGCCGAAGGACATGAAATGGGTGTGGGGCTCGATGAAGCCCGGCAGCACGGTCTTGCCCCGCACGTCGATGACCCGGGTGGCCCGGCCGGCGCACTGGCGCGCCTCGTCGTTGCCGCCCACGTACAGGATGCGGTCGCCCTTGACGGCCACGGCTTCCGCGGCGGGGCGGGCGTCGTCCACCGTGACCACGTTGCCGTTGACCAGGATCGTGTCGGCGAAAAGACAATCGGGCAGCGCCATGCTCATGCCTCCTTCTTCCCGGGACCGTGGACGACGCGCCCGGGCCGGGCCCCGGTATGGTCGCCGTTCTCGACCACCACGCCGCCGTTGACCAGCACGTACTCGATGCCCCCGGGATACTGTTTCGGGTTGTCGAACGTGGCCCGGTCCGCCACCGTGTCGGGGTCGAACACCACCACGTCGGCCCAGTACCCTTCCCGGAGCAGCCCCCGGTCCTTGAGGCCCAGCACCTGGGCCGGCAGCGAGGTCATCTTGCGCACGGCGTCCGGCAGGGTCAGCACCTTCTCGTCGCGCACGTACCGGCCCAGCACCCGGGGGTTGGTGCCGAAGCTGCGCGGGTGGGGCACGCCGGGGGACCGGAAGTTCAGGGCGCTGCCGTCCGAGGCCACCGAGATCCAGGGAACCCGCATCACGTCCTGCACGTCCTGCTCGCGCATGGTGTGGTGGATGCCATGGATGAAGACGCCCTCGCCGTAGATCAGGTCGAAGCAGGCGCTGGCGGGGTCCTGGCCGCGTATCTCCGCGATCCGGGCGATGGTCTTTCCCTCCAGCCCCTTGTGCTGGGGCTTGTCCAGGCGCGCCGCCACCACGCCTTCCCAACCGCCGTGCTCGCTGACGTACTGGTGGAACTCGGGGTCGTCCATGACCCGCTGGCGGAAGCTCGGACTCATGAACTGGCCGATGGTCTCCTGCACCGGGGCGTCCTGCACCCAGCGAGGGAACAGCCGCCGCCACGGGTGTTGCATGGCGGTGTAGGGGTACTGGTTGGCGGTCACGTCCAGCCCCTCGCGCCGGGCCTCCTCGATCTGCTCCACCACCTGCATGACGCGCCCCCAGTTCTCCTTGGAGCGCATCTTCAGGTGATAGACGTGCAGGGGGATGTCCGCTTCCCGTCCCACCTTGAGCGCCTTCTCCAGCTCCTCCATGATGTCGAAGCCCTCGCTGCCCAGGTGCACGCCGTAATAGCCGCCGTATTGCCGCGCGACCCGGGCCATGGAGACCACCTCGTCCGGGTACTCGGGACCCTTGGCGTGCCACGCGGCCGTGAGCCCCAGGGCGCCCTGCTCCATGGCCGCGGCCACGTAGGCGTTCATCCGTTCCTGCTCCTCCGCGCTGGCGGGGCGTTCCTGGAACCCCACCACCACCCGCTTGACCTGCTGCGGGGAGACGCCGGAGGCCACGTTCATGGAGATCCCGCCGGCCATCAGCCGGTGGAAGTACTCGCGGAAGGTGGACCAGTCGGTCTCGATGCCGCTCCGGTAACGGTGTTCGGCCGCGTACTCCTCGAAGACCGGCCCCACCAGCGGCGCCACGGTCTGGCTCTCGCCGATGATGTCCAGCGTCACCCCCTGCCGGACCTTGCTTTCGGCGTTGCCGTCCGCCACCAGCGGCTGGTCGCTGTGGGTGTGCATGTCGATGAAACCCGGAGCGACCACCTTGCCCCGGGCGTCGATGGCGCGCCGGCCGGACCCGGGGTCGAGCCTGCCCACGGCCGCAATCTTCCCGTCCGCGATGGCCAAGTCGCCGTAGAACCACGGGTTGCCGGCCCCGTCGATGATCGCCCCGCCGTGAACCACGGTATCGTAAGTCGCCATCTTCCAGTCCTTCCCGAAACTGCGGATTCGCGCACGCCGTCATACGGATCGCCGATGGTGGACCAACCTTGGCCAAGATGATACCACCAACGCTTTCCAAGGCACAAATTCCCATCGGAGCGGACGGGTGTCCTGCGCACGGAGGACCGGCACGAGGAACCACTCCTGCAAGGCGATGACAACCGTCTCCGGGAGAAGCTTGCAGGTGCACCCGCCCGAAGGGCTGGAGGGAGACCGCATGAGACGGCTTCACTACGTCGAGATCCAGAACTTCAAGCGCTTCGGCGAACGTCAGCGGATCGAACTGGACCATCCGGCCGTACTCATCGGTCCCAACAACTGTGGCAAGACCACGGTGATCCAGGCCATCGCGCTCTGGTCCCAGGCGGTCAGAACGTGGTTCGACGCAAAGGGACGTTCCACGCCCAGGGAGCGCACGGCGACTTCGCTCAACCGACTGAACATCGTCTCGGCGCCGGTCCGGCGTACCCGCTACTTCTGGCACAACGCCATGGTACGGCGCGGCAACCGGGACGTTCCACTCTCGATCACGATGGGCGTCCTGCACGAGAACAGGGTGGAGCCGGTCACCATGCGCTTCCGCAACCAGGGAGACGAACTGATCTACTGCACTCCCGACGAAGCGACCCTGCAGAGGCCGGACGTCGTGAAGACCGCGGCAGGACTGGACGTGGCGCTGCTCTACCCGATGTCGGGTCTCGATACCGAGGAGCCGATCCTGCAACCCGGTCGTATCGACGTGCTGCTGGGGCAGGGGCAGACGGCCCAGGTGCTCCGCAATCTGTGCCTCCTGGTGTTCGAGGACGCCCCGGAGAACTGGCATCGGATTACCGAACTGATGGCGTGGCTGTTCTTGGTGGAGCTGAGCGAACCCACCGAAACCGCGCGCGGCACCATCGCCCTCTCGTACCGTCAGGCCAACGTGAAGGAGCCGCTGGAGGTCTCGCTCGCAGGCCGCGGATTCCAGCAGATGCTCCTCATCTTCGCCTACCTCTACTCCCATCGTCGGGCCGTGCTGCTCGTCGATGAGCCCGACGCGCACCTGGAAATCCTCCGGCAAAGACAGGTTTACGTCCTTCTGCGGGAGATCGCGGCGCAGAACGAGTCGCAGGTCGTACTGGTCACCCATTCGGAGGTAATCCTCGACGAGGGACTCGAACGAAACCTTACGCTGCTGTTACGAGGACAAGCGAACGACTTGGCCGCCAAGACCGACATCAGCAACGCGCTCAAACACTTTGGCGCCGAGCATTACGTCCGGGCCTTCGAGCGCGGTTACGTCCTGTACGTGGAGGGACGAACCGACCTCGACGTACTACGGGCTTTGGCGCAACGGCTGGACCATCCGGTGTTGACCGTATGGGACCAACGAATCAACGTCTTCTACGTGCAGGACAACCATCCGGACGCCGAACTGGAGCGTGTGGAGGGAGGATTCGGCATGCCTCCGAAGAGGCACTTCCACGCCTTGCGCCACATGGCGCCAGGCCTGCACGGTCTCGCCATCCTGGACAACGACGGCCGTCAGCGCATGGACTCCGAGGAAAGCGGCCTTCGCATCGTTTACTGGACGCGCTACGAAGTCGAGAATTATCTCGTCACGCCGGAGGTGCTCCGTAGCGAAGTCGTGGAGCAGTACGGGGACTCGTCGCCGTTCGTTCACCGGGCCGACGAGGTGCTGGACGCGCTGATCCTGGAACGGACCTTCAAGGGTCGCGAGGAGGACCTCGCTACCTGGAAGAACGCCGGACCTGACGCGGCCCGACTGCTGTGGCAGGCCAGAACCGAACGGTTGAAGCTCAGCGACTTCGCCGAGGAGTTCTTTCGCCGTCTCGCGAACGAGACCGGACACGCGATGCTGCTCGGAAAAGGCGAACTGCACCGACTCGCGCGCTTCGTTCATTCGTCGTCCATTCCCGGGGAAGTCAGCGAGAAACTCGACCTGTTGAAGGACCTTTTCGAACGAGCCCATCCGAACGAGGAACAGGTCGCATCGTCCTGAAGGACCGTCTGCCGCCGTCCGGTTTCCGGAAGCCACCATCCACCATCGGCCCGTTTCCTCGAGCGTCCGCATCCGTTGCTGGACGGCGCTACGCCCCTGGACATGGCCCGCTCCTGTTCGGCCGGCGCCCATGCCGTGTTGAACCTGCTGCGCCGCGCCGAAGCGGGCGTCGCAGTGTGACGCGCGCGCTCACACGTCACCGCAACAGCCTCCAAGTGATGAACACGTTGTATCCGGCGTGAGTGTGACACGTACTCGCACCCTCCCCCTCATCCTGACTATCCTATCCCCGTTCGTCCTGAGCGTAGCGAAGCGAAGTCGAAGGACGCGCTTTCCATAGGGAGAGGCGCCTCAAGCCAGGATTGTCCAGAGGTTCCCATCCCGTCATTCCCTCTCATCCCGTCATTCCCGAGAAAGCCCACCCCGTCATTCCCGCAAAGCATGCCCTCGCGGAAGCGGGGGCGGGAATCCACTTTGCAGCAGAATCGCGGCGATTCGCCTTGCGGCATCGGTGAAGCGCCCGACTTCCTCCGGGCGCAGCGGACGGTCGATGATGCCGCGTTCGCGGTAAGAGAGCCATTTCTTGAGGACTTGGTAGCCGCCGAGCTTGTAGCTCCAGACCGCGGCGGGAACGTTGCGCCAGAAAGCGCGGTCGTTCAGGTACACGTCGAAGGTAGTCTCGCCGAGGGCCGGGAGGGCGCTGCTCAAGGCAGCGCGTTCGTCCGGTGTAAAGGCGCGCTCGACGATGCGGCCCTGGCCGGGCATGACCGCGCCGCCCGCTCCGACGTGGCCCCAGCCTGCGGTGAGGGCGAAATCCTGGCCGGTCATGTTGCGTCCGTCGGTGGTGGCGGGCACGGCGATGGCGGCTATCTCCGGGCGCAGCGCGCCCGTGGTGACGCCGGGGACCGGCGTATCGGGGTCGAGCAGGGCTGCGAGTTGGCGGCCCCGGGCGGCTGATCGGGCGAGGGCGTCAGCCGCTTCGGTGGTCTCCCTGTCCGAGGATGCGGAGCCTTGTTCGGATGCGGGCGGGACGCCCGCGTTCCCAGGAAAGGCGCTTTCCCCGGCTGGCTCATGGCCCTCATAAGCGAGGGACCCCCCTGGGAGCGCGGGCGTCCCGCCCGCAGGGGTGGGGGGCAAGGCAGAGCGGATCGAAGCCGGCGATACCCTTGCGGTCCCGGGGGCAGGCCAGCCGGGAAGCGGGATGCGCGGCCACTCCATGCGGAGCGCGCCGGCATTGGCCTCCCGGTAGGCGGGGTCGTGGAGGGTTGCCAGGACGTGGTGGAACAGGTCCTCGACGCCGAGACCGAGGCGGTCGAGGTAGCGTTGCGCATCGCCTGACAGATTGGGATGGCGGCCCATACCTTGGCTGTCGTCGCGCAACCATGCCGGAAACCAATTCGCGCCGCGTTCTATCAAGTGCCGTGCGCCGGTATGTCGCGTAAAATACGCTTGCGGTTCATCCGCTCCCTTCCTCACATGTTGCGCATTGCATAGCCATAGGTTGTCCCTGAACACATGGGGACGGTAGTCGGCGCGGGGACGGTCAAGCAACCCTCCATCCGCCTCCCAATACAGCCATCGGTTATCGAACGGGCGGTAGGCATGACGAACGAAGCCGTCTTCATTCGGGCCGCCCCGTGAGAGCAGAACGTCTCGCACTGCTCGCGCATCGAACCACACGGTATCCTTCATGGCTGATGGATAGCGCTGCGCGACCTCCTCGTGGCGTATAGTCGGGTCGAAGTAATCGCCGATCCGCGCCTTCAACAGATCAAGGTCGGTATCGACGAGAAACCCGTCGCGGCTGGTCTGCACCCCCGGAAACGACACCGGAAACAGGTCGGGCAACGCCGGCCAGTCGAACCAGTCCTCGCTGACCGCCGTTTGCACGAACGGCAGGCCTAGGGGCAGAAGCGGGGACACCTCAGCATACACCGTGTCCGGATCCGCTTCCGCGGTTTCCAGCAACTCCACCCGCTTCGCCTGACCCCACAGATGGCGGAAACCTACCGCTTCCGCCGGCGCATGCTCCGCCTTGCGCACCAGCGTCGCTATCGCCGTCCCCACCTGGATCCCCACAGGGTCCCCATCCGTCGAAAAAATGCTCGGGTCCGGCCTCCCGTCCGGCGCTACCTTCCCGGTCTTGTACTTGTCCCCGTTCAGGCAGTCGATGCGCACCGCGTCGAACGCTTCCAGGTAGCGTTCCCGCATCCCCGTGAACGACAGGCCGTCGAGCCACGAGTAGTTGGAGATGAAGCAGACCACCCCCCGACCCGTCTTCTCCGCAATGCGCCGTTCCGCCATGCGGAAGAAGCGCACGTACAGGTCGTTCAACCCCTGTCCCTCCGGTCGCCGCACCCGCTTGGTCCTTCGGTAGGACTCCGACAGTTCCCGCTCCTCGTCCACCGCCATGCCGGCAAAGCCGTTGTAGGGAGGGTTGCCCAGGATCACCAAGATGGGCCTGTCCTGCTTCACCCGCTCCGCACGGTCGCGTTCTTCCTCCAGTTCCGGGAAGGGCAGCGGCTTGATGGTGTGCGGCTCCCAGCCGGTCAGCGCGTTGGTGAGGAAGACCCCGGGCCGTTCCGCCCCGTCGTCCGCCAAGGGCGCGTCCAGGTCCTGCATGGTCAGTCCCACCTGAAGGTGAGCCACCACGAAGGGAGCGGGCATGATCTCGAAGCCGAACACCCGCTCGGTGGCCGCCTGCTTCACCCGCGCCCCGGCCAACGCTCCCAGGCCGCTGCCTTCCAGGTTGGCGGCGATGCGGCGCAAGACCTCCGCCAGGTAGGCCCCGGTGCCGCAGCACGGGTCCAGCACATAGACGTTCTCCGCAGCCAACCCCTCGGGGATGTTCAGATCGTCCTTCAAGGCCCGGTCCACCCGGGCCACCATGTAGCGCACCACTTCGGAAGGGGTGTACCAGACGCCCAGTTGCTTGCGCAGTTCGGGGTCGAAGGCTTCGAGGAAGGGTTCGTAGAAATAGGGCACGGCCTCGCCTTCGTGGAAGCGGGCGAAGAAGGCCCCGTGGTCCACACGGTCCAGCGCCGCTGCGGTCCAGTCCAGCACTTCCACCAGACCCAGCGGTTGCAGGCGGCCGGGTTGCGACAATTGCTGGAACAACGCCGCCAGCACCGGCGCGCGCAGGTGCCATACCGCGGTGCGCCAGTCGAAGCGTGCAGCGCCGCGGGAGAACGATGGCCCGCTGTCACCGACATCGCCTCCCACACCACTGGCCCGCGCCCACAGCACCCAGGCGGAGAAGATGCCGTAGAAGAGCGTCTGCACCAGGGTCGAACGGAAAAAGCGCACGCCCTTCTCTCCCTCGAAGCGGACGCCCAACGCCTCTTCCAGCGCCTTGCGCACCGCTTCCAACGATGGCGCGTCGCCCGCGGCCTCCACCCGTGCAAGCCCGTCCCGTGCATAGGAGGCCAGCAGCCATGCCAAGTCCCCGGGTTCGGCCAGCGCGGCCCGGTGCGAGAGCGCCCGGCACAGGTACTCGCCCAACCCCGCGCCCACATCCCGGGCGAAAGTGCGCGGCTTTTCCAGTTTGCGCCGGAAGTCGTCCGCGCTATCCGCCAACCGGAAGGTTTCGAGCTTCGCCGGCCGGCCCGTGGCGTCCTCTCCCACCAGCACGAAGTCACGGGTGTTGGTCACCAGCACCAGCCGGTAACGGCCCCAATAGCGGCTTACCTGGTCCCCTGCTGCCGTAAGCCATGCGTCATCGTCCGCGGCCTTCACTTCCACCACTCCACGTTCCGGCGTCTGGCCTTCGCGCGGTTGGCCCTTCTGGACCTGCTTTGCGGCAAAGAGACCAAAATCGGGATGGCCCACGCCCTGGTCGGCAAGCTCCTGGACGCAGAACACCTTGGGCTTGAGGGCCGCGCCAACGGCGTTCAGCAGTTGCGCCAGCGGTCCGTAGCTGGACCGCTCCCCGGTGGCCCCACCCGAGGCCCGCACCCGCCCCAGGTCGGCAAAGTACGCTTCGGCCGCCGCGGTCAGGTTGGTTTCGTTCGCTGCCGTCATCGCATCCTTTGTTGCCGAGTGCGGCCTGACATGCAAGCACTGCACCTGCCCGCGCCCTCTCCCCAACCCTGTTCCAGAAGGAGAGTGCGCCCTTCGACTTCGCTTCGCTACGCTCAGGACAAACGGGGATGGAATCCCATCGATCTCTCCCGCCTTCATGGGCCTCAATGGGGTGACCCTGTGTAAACCATGTTCCCGGTTTGTACCCCCACGCCGTCATTCCCGCGAAAGCCCACCTCCGTCATTCCCGCGAAAGCATGTCCTCGCGGAAGCGGGGGCGGGAATCCATCCAGTTTCATCGCTTTCGTTGTACAAACCTCTCCGGCTCGGATTACTCTTCTCGATCAGCTCGATCTTCCATGCCCGATTCCATTTCTTGAACGCCTTCTCTCTCTCTCTGGATTCCCGCTTTCGCGGGAATGACGGGGGTGGGCGGCTGCGGGAATGACGGGGCAGATGTCTACGTCCTGAGCGTAGCGTAGCGAAGTCGAAGGACGCGCGTGGGCGGCTGCGGGAATAACGGAGTGGGCGGCTACGGAGCAATGACGGCGTGACCCCTGTCGCTCCCCTTTCCGTCCTGCCTTATGGAACCTCTGAACAATCGAGAGATCCAGGATGGATTCCCGATTCCCTCACCCTGACGCCCCTATCCCCGTTCGTCCTGAGCGTAGCGTAGCGAAGTCGAAGGACGCGCTCATGTCCCCTGTCCCGATTGTTCAGGGTTTCCTTACCCACACGAAAGCCGGAAGAGCCGGAAAGCATCTCCGGCGAGTTCGGAGCGTAGCGGTACACCCGAAACATGCGTTTGCCGGGGACGGTCCTCGAAGGGACGTTCGCTGGCGCGCCCGCCCGGCGGACCTCACCGGGCGGCCCGCTGCGACTCCATCCAGAAATACAGTGCGTGGAGGAGGTTGGGGAACCGGTATCCGCCCTGGACTTCGGGGTCGGTTTCCAGGGCGCCCAGGCGCTTCATGCGTTGCAGGAAGTTGTCCATGACCTTGCGCTCGCCGCTCGTCAGGCGTTCCACCAGTTCAGACCTGCGGAAGCGCAACCGGGGTTCGTCTAGAGTCTTCCGCAGGATCGACCGGTAGCGCTCGCTGCGGATGGCGCTGAAGACCTGGGGCTCCAGCAGCTTGCGTCCGATCATCTCGGCCGCGGTCCAGATGCCCGACTGGACTTCTTTCGAACCGATGTCGGGACGCTTGGCCCTGCGCCATACGGCGTCGCCGAGCTCGTGCGCCAGCACCGGAAGTCCGCCGCTGAACCGGACGAGCTCGCGCAGGTCCGCCTCCCCCACCGCGGCGTTCACGGAACCGAACGAGCTGCGGAAGAAACCCATGACGTCGTCGTCCGGCCACGGGGCAACGTCGATCAACTCGAAGACCCGGGCCAGGGACGGTTGCCTTGCCACCAGTTCCCGCCGCCGCTCTTCCAGTCCCACCACCAGCACACAGAGCGGCGCCTTCCGCCGGGACGTGGCCATCTCGTCCACGGTGCTCTTGAGCCAGTCGGCGAAGCCCTCGGATCCTGCAAGGCCGTTGATGTCGTCGAGGATCAGGAAGAGGCCCTTCTTCCGTTTGCCGATGCCGTCCAGAAGCCGCGCCACGGTCGGAACGAAGTCATGGGCGAGGGTCGAAAGGTCCCGGTCCGCAAGGTCCAACTCGATCGTCACGCCGAACAGTCCCACCTTGCGGACGCGGTCGCCGAAAGGCGTTCGACCTCGCGGCTGCGTCCGACGAACAACTCCACCGGCGCAGGTTGTCCGGGTCGGAACGGACTGGTTTCGGGGTCCATCTCTGGAAGTCCTTGCCTGGAGCCGACGCCGTGGGCCCGGGGCGCCTACCAAGCCACCGGCGTCGCCAGCCTCCCGCGGATCTCCGGCGAGTCCGCGGCGTAGCGATAGACCCGGAACATGCTGTTGCCGGGGCCGCGGCCCTCGTAGTCGGCGAAGTACGGGCAGACGTACTCCCAGACGATCTCGCCCGCGCGGGTGACCTCGAAGGCGCGCCCCATCTGCCCCTCGCAGACCAGGGTGTTGCCGTTCTCGAAGCGTTGGGCGCCGCTGATGTTGGGGCTGAAGAAGGTCCAGATGGGCGATCCCCGGTATTCCCAGACGGTCTCGCCCGACTCCGGGTCGAGCTCGATGACCCGGGAGAAGGGGTTTTCGATGCCGTGGATGCCGTTGGCGAAGAACAGGACGTTGCCGTTGGGCAGGAGCGTGCAGTCGTGCTGGTGGCCCCAGGTCACGTCCTGTTGGGACCAGCGCACCTTGCGGGTCTCCCGGTCGATCATCATGAGGGCGCTGAAGCGTCGGAAGCTGAGCATCACGCCCCCGTCCTCCAGCGGGAAACAGGCGTTGGCGTGGGCGAACTCGTCCCGGCCGCAGCAGTGGCAGATCTCCCAGCGGTCCAGGTCCAGGCCGCTCCAGGCGTGCCATTCCCACACCGTCTCGCCCGCGGGCGAGACCTCCCGCACGTAGTCGCCGTAGGTGACCCCGTCGCGCTCGCTGCCGGGTTGGCCGCCCCGTATCCTGGGGGCCACGTCGGCCGGGACCGGCTCCCAGCCGATGTAGATGGTGTTGCCGTCGGGCCGCCTGCGGAAGTCGTGGTGCTGGGCCGGGTCGCAGTACTCCCACACCACCTCCCCGTCCCATGTGTACTCCCGCAGCAGCCCGCCCTTGCCCCGGCGCAACGGCGGTCCCTCCTCCATCCGGCCGGCCCACAGCAGGTTGCCGTTGGGCAGCAGGTAGGCGTAGTTTCCCGGGCACAGGGGAAAACTCCACTCGTGCAGCACCTCTCCCCGAAGCCCGATGAGGTACGCCTTCCTCGACGACTGCGGCACGATCAGCGTGTAACCCGGCGTTGCCTTGGCCTTGTCGTAAACCAGCACTCCCAAGTCCCGGTATCTCATGGTCGTCGTACCTCCCGGATTGCGGGACGGCTCCCGGACCGCCCCTGCCGCTGACCCGGACGCCGTTCCGGGCAAGAGGGAATCCGCTGCGAGGCAGTGGAACGGGTCCGTTTCCCTGCGTCCGCTACGGGAACCTCTGAACAACCGAGACATCCGGGATGGGTTCCCAATTCCTCCACCCTGGCCCCTGTCCCCGTTCGTCCTGAGCGTAGCGAAGCGGAGTCGAAGGACGCGCTCATGCCTCCCCTGTCCCGACTGTTCAGCGGTTCCTACGGTTCGCCTGCTCCAACGGGATCCAGCCGCGGCTTCCTCGCGTACCATCCGGCCGCCTGCTCGTAGGCGTGGGCCACCTGGAGCAGGGTCGGCTCCTCGAAAGGCGCTGCGGCGATCTGCAGGCCGATGGGCAGGCCCCGGGCGGAGAACCCGCAGTTCACGCTGATGGCCGGCGCGCCGGTGAGGTTGAACGGGATCGTGCACAGGGTGCCCCGGGTGCCGCGGGCGTCCTGCAACGGGATCCGCCCCCCGGGCGATTCCACGTACCCGCGCCGGCACTCCTCCATGGTCTCCGCGGGCATGCCCACCGTCGGACCTACGATCACGTCCACCTGCCGGAAAGCCTCGTCGAAGGCTTCGCAGATGAGTCGACGCACCCGCTGGGCGGTCACGTAGCCGTGGGCGGGGATGGCCAGCGCGCGCACCTGCCGGTGCAACAACTCCGGACTGTAGTCCCGCGGACGGGCGCGCAGGAAGGGCTCGGCCGGGGACAGGTTCTCCACCCGGGAGATGCAGTTCTGCACCGCGGGGACGTGCTCCATGTGGGGGATCGACAGCTCTTGCACGGACATGCCCAGGGACTCCAGCAGCCCGACGGCCTTCGCCACCGCCTCCTTGACCTCGTCCACCGCAAGGGCGTCGAAGTAGCCGCGGACGACCCCGACCCGCAAGCCCGCCACATCCTCGCCCACGCGGGCGCCGAAATCCGGCACAGGGGCGTCGCTGCACAGGGGGTCCCGGGGGTCGAAACCGGCGATGGCCTGGAGCATCAGGGCGCTGTCGCGCACGGTCCGGGTGAGGACGCCGAAGTGGTCGGTGGAGTAACCGCCGGTGCCGGCCACCCCGCCGAAGCGGCTCACCCGGCCGTAGGTGGCCTTGAGCCCCACCACGCCGCACAGGGACGCGGGGTTGCGCACGGAGCCGGCGTTGTCGGTGCCGATGGACCCCAGCGCAAGGCCGGCCGCCACCGACGCCGCGGAGCCGCCGCTGGAGCCGCCCGGCACCCGGTTCCGGTCCCACGGGTTGCGCGTGGCGCCGTAGTAGGGGTTGATGGTGGAGCAACCCGCGGCCCATTCGTGCAGGTTGGTCTTGCCCAGGACCACCGCCCCGGCCTGCCTGAGCCTTGCCACCACCGTGGCGTCCTCGTCCGGGACCCAATCGGCCAGCATCTTCGAGCCCGCGGTGGTGCGCACCCCCGCAGTGGCCAAGTTGTCCTTGACGGAGACGGGAACGCCGTGCAGCGGGCCGCGGCAACCCCCCGCGGCCAGGTCGGCTTCGGCCCGGGCCGCGTCCGCCAACGCTCGGTCCCGGGTCACGGTGACGTACGCGTTGATCTCGGGGTCCAGGCGGTGGATGCGTTCCAGGTACGAACGGGTCAACTCCACCGGCGAGAGCTCGCCGGCCTCGATCCGGCGCGCCGCCTCGGCGATGGTCAAGTCCTGGAGGTCCATCACAGGTAACCCTGCTCCCTGCACCACTTCTCCGCCCCGGAGTGGAGCGGCACGTCGAGGGGCGTGGCCTCGGTGTCCTTCCACAACTGCCGGATGCCCGTGAACGAACTCTCCCAGTAGATTTCGGCCTGACGCTCCTGCAACGCCTCGCACACCCGGTACACGTCCTCCTCCGGCAGGGACGCCCGCGCATAGAGCGGCCACCCGCCGTAGTCCAGGCAGGTGTGGTCCGCCTCCAGGTGAGGAAAGCAGCCCGCGGGCATGGTCACCTTGCGCCAACCCAGCGCGCACAACGCCTCCAGGGCGAAGTCCTCCGGGGTCACCGGCGCCATGCCGCGCTCCAGGGCCTGGTCGAACCACAGCACCAGACCCTCGTCGAACACCGCGTCGATGGTCTCGTCCCGCAGCGCCGCCAGCCGCCGCGGGTCCCCCGGCCCGCCGTTGCGCTGGAGGCTGCCGCCCCAGGACTCCAGGTCCGCCAGCGTGAACCCGTAGATTTCCAGCGTCTGGTCCAGCAGCACCCGGGTGGAGTGGGTGGCGTCCTCGCGGATGGACAGCCGCAGCGGGTACTGCCGCTCCCTGATCTGCGACAGCGACGTCAGCCCGGTGCGCGGGTGGATCATGAACACGAAACGGTCCCAGGACGGGTAGCACGCCACCACCCGAAGAGGCAGCGGCTCATCGAAGAGTCCCGTGCCCCGGTACGCCTGGGTGAGAAAGGCCGAAGGGTTGACCATGGCCATCTCCAGGTCCCCCCGGGCCACCGCACGGGCGATGATGGGCGAACCCGTGGACATGCGCAGCCAGGGGCGGAAGTCCTCCGCAGACCCGCTCCCCACCGCGATGCACATGTCCCGGTTGCCGTAGTACGGCGTCGCCGGGTCTCCCGCGATGTGCAGCCCGACCTGCCACAGCATCAGGCTCCGTTGAAAGTTCGCCCCGCGAGGCAATCGTTCCATGAGTCTTCCCTCCCGCAAGTGGTTGGCGGCCCGTCCCCGGACCCCCTATCCGAGCAGCCCCGCGCCCCGAGCCCACCGGTACTTGGCGCCCAGGACGGCCACCGGCAGCTCCGTGGTGTAGGGACAGGCGACGATGCCCCTCTCGTAGAGGTACTCCGACGCCTCCTCCACCTGCACGTCGCCCACCAGCGACACCACCACGGGCTTGTGGATGCCCTTGTCCCGGCCCTCCTGGACCACTCTGGCGCACAGTTCGGCGAACACCATGGGCGGGGTGATGATGGTGTGCCAGTAGCCCAGGACCAGGGCGTGGATGCGGTCGTCTTCCAGGCCGAACCGGATGGTCCGCTCGTAGGTGGCGGGGGGCTCTCCGCCGGTGATGTCCACCGGGTTGCCCGAGGCGCCGAACGGGGGGATGAACTGCTTGAACCCCTCGTCGAGGTCCTTGGGGAACTTCATGAGGGAGAGCCCGTTGGCCACCACCGCGTCCGACAGCAGCACCCCCGACCCGCCCGCGCCGGTGATGACGACGATCTCTTCGCCCTTGGGCGTCGGCAGCACCGACAACCCCCGGGCGAACTGGAGCATGTCGTTGAGGGAGTACGCGCGCACCACCCCGCAGGCTCTCAGGAGGTCGTCATAGACCTTGTCGTCGCCGGCCAGGGCGCCCGTGTGCGAGGCCGCGGCCCGGGCCCCGAGCTGCGTCCGGCCCGCCTTCAGCATGACGATGGGCTTCTTCTTCGACACCCGCCGGGCCACCTCGTAGAAGCTGCGGCCGTCCTTCAGGTCCTCGGCGTGCATGGCCACCACCTGGGTGTTGTCGTCCTGTTCGAAGTAGGTGAGCAGGTCGTCCTCGTCCAGGTCCGACTTGTTGCCCAGGCCGACGATGGCGGAGACGCCCATGCGGGTGGTGCGGCTGAAGCCGATGATGGACATGCCCACGCCGCCGCTCTGGGACGACAGCGCCACCGGACCCTTGACGTCGTAGGGCGTGCAGAACGTGGCGCAGAGGTTGGCGGGAGTGTAGTAGAAGCCGTAGATGTTGGGCCCCATGACGCGCACGCCGTGCTTCCGCGCCTCGGCCAGGAGCTCCTCCTGCATCTCCCTCTCGCCCACCTCGGCAAAGCCCGACGGGATCATCACCGCGCCGGGTATGCCTTTCTCTCCCACCTCGGTCATGGCCGCCCGGCAGAGCTTGGCCGGCACCGCGAAGATGGCCACGTCCACTTCGCCCGGGACGTCCTTGACGCTCTTGTAGGCTTTCCTGCCCAGGACCTCGTCCAACCTGGGGTTGATGGGGTAGAGGGCGCCGGCATAGCCGCCGTTGATGATGTTCTTCATCACCGAGTTGCCGATCTTCCCCTCCCCGTCCGACGCGCCCACCACCGCCACGGCCCTGGGGTTCATGATGCGCTGCATGGCGGAGACGATGGCCTCCCGGCTCGGCCGGTACGGCTCGGGCCCCGGCGTGAAATCGACGGTCATCACCGTGTCCACCGCGGTGGCGCCAGCGGCGTCCGCCAGCACCGGGTTGAGATCCACTTCCCGGATCTCGGGGAAATCGTTGACCAGTTCCGAGACGCTGACGATGACGTCCGCCAGCGCCTCCCGGTGCACCGGGTTCCGGCCCCGGACCCCCCGGAGCACCTGGGCCGCGGCGATGCCGTCCAGCATGGAGAGGGCCTCCGCGCGGCTCGCCGGGGCGAGCCGGAAGGTCACGTCCCGCAACACTTCCACCAGCACGCCGCCCAGCCCGAAGGCCACCACCTTGCCGAAGCTCGGGTCGGTGACCGCGCCCACGATGACCTCCGCGCCCGTGTGCGGGACCATCTCCTGGACCTGCACCCCGTCCAGGGCCGCGTCCGCCTTGTAGGCCCGGGCGTTCTCCATGAGGGTATCGTAGCCCCGCGCCGCAGCCTCCCGGTCGGCCACCCCCACCAGCACGCCGCCGGCGTCGCTCTTGTGCAGGATGTCCCCGGAGACGACCTTCATCACCACCGGAAACCCCAACTCCGCGGCCGTCTCCGCGGCCTCTGCGGCCGAGCGGGCCACGCCGTCCCGGGGCACGGCGACGCCGTAGGCCCGCAACACCGCGGCGCATTCCTGCGTGGTGAGCACCGACCGGCCTTCCGACTGCGCCCGGTGCAGCAGTGCACGGACTTCCTCCTGTCCTTCATGGTTGTTTGCCATCTTATGTGACCTCCCCTAGAGGATCCCTCGCCTTCTCAGCGACTGGAACAGTTTCCCATTGATGTGTTCAGGGCCGATGTAGCCGGCGTTCAAGGACTGCCGGATTGCCGCTCCCACTTTCTTCCAATTATAGCGCCTGATCTCTCCGCCGCTTCTTATGGCGGCAGCGAATCGCGCGATTTTCATAACCGTCAACTCAACGAGATCCTGATGCCATTCGTTGACCTTGAAATCAGCCGTCTGTCCTGGAACTCCGTCCCGTCGAATCCCACATCGCGCAAGGATCTCTTCAGGGGCAAGGGCCATATCAAGATGCGCCAAGCTGTCTCGAGTAACGGCCAACGCGGCGACGACTCTTTCCACCTGTTCGTCAGGTTCCTCCAACACGAAGACGGACAGCTTGTTCTCACTCGTCGCCAGACATTTGGTCGCATCCGCCTGGAGGTCTCCCGGCTCAAGCCAGGACTCGGCATCCCAATGCCGTTTCTGGCTCAGCTTTCGGAAGAGCGCCGACACGAGCTTCAGGACTCCAACGAGCAGATGAGATCCTCCAAATCCTGCCGAAGCTCGGGCACCTTCTCTCTTGCGAGGGCTTGCCGGAGGTGGGAAATGGCTGCGCCTTCATCCAGATAGGCCAGCCCTGACGCTGCCGCGTCCCGCACCAACGACGCCGTGTGATGGAGTCCCGTTGACAGCAGATCGACGACAAGGGCGCGTATGGCGTCCGCCTCCTGACGCGAAGTCCACTGCAATATTTCGGCCAACACCTCCGAGCTTGCGTCGTTATTCGTCAATCGCACCCTCAGAGCTTGCAACACCGATGCTGGATCATATGCGAATAGTTGTTGGAGACCTCTGGAAAACCGGCTCTCGACGCCGGCTTCGAACTGCTCGTCATGAGCGGCCAGACACAAGCGGTTCAATTGCTCTCCCACTTGGCGAGGGATGGAAGCAACCGGCGTGCTCTTGTTGACGGTGGCGCAACCGTCCACAACACCCGCAATCTCCTCCAACGGCCGGGCATTGGCAAGCCGTATGATGTTCCCGGTTGGATCTCGAAACGCCCTACTACTCCACCGCCGCAAGTCTTCGGTGGCGTCACCTGGCACAAGCCACACCAGAGACGCTGATTCCATGCCTGTGGCAAGTTCACCGAACGTATTCCGCAGTGCAGAGGCGGTTTCCGTCGAAACGACTTCGCCATTCATCGAACGTCTCCTTCCATAGCGATTTCATTGCCGATATCGACAAGCTCCTCGAAGACTTCGGGTACGGCATCCCTGTCGAGTACCCGGCTGAATTCCGGGGCGGTGTTGATGTCGATCTCCAGTCTGCAAATGCTCCTCGATCCCGGCTGGTGGGTCACTTTCGGCGTTTGCTGGCCGTCTGCGGACAACTCGACGAGGGTTTCGATGACCTGAACCACAGACCACGTTGACAGGCGATTGACTTCCAGTCCCTCAATGGAACAGCGTGAAACACGTCTCCTGTTGATTCGATACATGAAATCCCGCGTATTCCCGGGGTCGATCTCAACCGCCGGGAGCAACCCGTCGAGTCTTCCGTGTGCATCCGGCAAACTTCCGACCGGCAGCAGCAACACGCCGCCATATCCAAGCCTGTTGACAGGCGGACAATCAACGATCCATCTTCGCATCAATTCCCGGAAACCCTGATCCAGAACGTCATACGGCCCGACTACAGGCAGTTCGGAACGAGGATTGTCGAGGGCCGGGAACAACATCCAGTCTATTCGATTGTTGCTCGCCTGGACACGAAGCCGCCCATCGAGGAAGGGACCTTCCTCGGTGAACAACTGCTGTTGCGGCCGGTTGCGCAGCTCTTCCGGCGGGCTCCCGACCAGGGACTCCCAGAAGCGCATCTTCGTCGGGTCCATCGCTTCGGCCAAGAAAGCGGAGAGCCGCAGACTCTCCGCCTGCCAATCGGCCAGTCTGCACTTGGCCATCAAGACTTACCTTTCTTCACGTTGCCGGACTGAGCCGGCGGCTCCCGCGTGAACGCCCCCTCCTGCCGGAGCCGGGCGACCTCTTCAGCGCCGTAGCCCAGGACCTCGCGCAGGACCTCGTCGGTGTGCTCGCCCAGCAGGGGGGAGGGGCGGACCTCCACGGGGGAGTCCGAGAGCTTGATGGGGCAGCCCACGTTGCGCCACGGGCCGCGTTCGGGATGATCCACTTCCACCATCATCTCCCGGAGTTGGACGTGCTCGTCGTCGGCCAGGTCCGCGGTGCTCATGACCGGGCCGCAGGGAACGTCGAGCTCGTTGAGGATCTCCATGAGCTCCCACTTGGTGTAGTCCCGGGCGAAGTCCGCCAGCAGGCGCCACATCTCCGCCTGGTTGGCGCGCCGGGCGTCGATGTCGGCGAAGCGCGGGTCCGCGGCCAGCGAACCGCCGCCGATGCGGGCGGCCAGGGCGTTCCACACGTGCTCCTGGACCACCACGTAGAGGTAGTCGTTGGCGCCGCCGGGCTTGCACGGCACCGCGTTGCCGAGCTGCCCGCCGCCGGAGTCGTTGCCCGCCCGGGGCGTGAAGTCCTCGAACTCCTGCACCGAGTACTCTGCCAGCGGGCCGCGGTCGAGGCGCTGGTGGTCCCGCCACTTGACGCGGCAGAGGTTCATGACGCAGTCCATCATGGCGCATTCCACGTACTGGCCGCGTCCCGTGCGCTCCCGCTGGAGCAGCGCCGCCAATATGCCCGCCAGCAGGTGCACGCCGGTGCCCGAGTCGCCGATCTGCGCGCCGGTGGCCACCGGAGGGCCGTCGAACAGCCCGGTGGTGCTCATGGCCCCGCCCATGGCCTGGGCCACGTTCTCGTAGGCCTTGAACGAGGCGTAGGGCCCCTCGCTGCCGAAGCCCTTGATGGAGCCCATGACCAGCCGGGGGTTCAGTTCGTGCACCTTCTCCCAGCCGAAACCGAGCCGCTCCAGCACGCCGGGGCCGAAGTTCTCCAGCAGCACGTCGCACGCCTGCACCAGCCGGGTGAAGACCTCCTTGCCTCGGGCGTTCTTCAGGTTCACAGTGATGGACCGCTTGTTGCAGTTCAGCATGGTGAAGTAGAGGCTGTCCGCGTCCGGCATGTCCCGGAGTTGCCGGCGCGTGGCGTCCCCCGCGGGGGATTCGAGCTTGATGACGTCCGCTCCCAGGAAGGCCATGAGCTGGCTGGAGGTGGGGCCTGCCTGCACGTGGGTCATGTCCAGGATGCGAATGCCGGAGAGTGCCTTGTCCATGACGTTCCCTGGTCCGCGGGTCACCGGTACATGGTCTGCCGTTTGGTGCCGGGGGCCCATTCCCCCGCGTCCACCCAGACGTTGACCACCGCGGACTTGCCGGAAGTCCGCACCGCCTGCCGCGCACGGCCCAGCGCCGGCGCGACCTCGTTGCAGTCGGTGACCTCCTCGCCGTACCCGCCCAGCATCTCGGCGAACTTCGAGAAGGGCACGTCCCCCAGGAGGTTCCCCACGTTGCCGCGTTCCTCGCCGTACTTGGAGAGCTGGCCGTAGCGGATCTGGTTCATGGCGGAGTTGTTGCCGATGACCGCGATGTAGGGGGCGCCGAACCGGTTGGCGGTCTCCATGTCGAAGGCGGTCATGCCGAAGGAGCCGTCCCCATAGTAGCACAGCACTTCCTTTTCCGGGTGCGCCAGCTTCGAGGCCAGCGCGAACCCGGTGCCCACCCCCAACGACCCCAGCGCCCCCGGGTCCATCCAGTTGCCGGGGGCACGAGGCTCCACCGCCTGGGCGCTGATGGTCACCACGTCGCCGCCGTCGCCGATGTAGATGGTGTCCTCGGTGAGGAACCGGTTGAGCTCCCAGGCCACCCGGTAGGGATGGATGGGGTTGGCGTCGGAGCGGAACAGCGGCATGAGCTTCCGCAGCCTCTCCTCCTCCAGGTCCCGGAGACGCTCGAGCCACCCGGTCCGGGCGCCGGCGCCGTTGTCCTTGCGTTCCTCCACTGCGTCGTGCACCGCCTTCAGCACGGCGCCGGGGTCGCCCACCAGCCCCAGGGAGACGTCGCGGTTCCTGGCCACCGTGCGGTAGTCCATGTCGATGTGGACCACGGCCGCTTCGGCGCGCAGCCGCCGGCCGTAGCCCATGCGGAAGTCGAACGGCGTGCCCACCACCACGATGACGTCGGCCTCGTGGAAGGCGTCGGCCCGGGTGCGGTTGAAGTAGTGTGGGTCGCCGGGCGGCAGGATGCCCCGGGCCGCCCCGTTCATGTAGCAGGGCGCGTTGAGGGACTTGAACAGGGCCGCGGCCGCCTCGTGTCCCCGGCAGGTCCACACCTGGCTGCCGAGCAGGACCGCGGGACGCTCGGATCGGACCAGGAGCTCCGCCAGCCGTTCCACGTCCGCGGGGTCCCCGATGGACTTGGTGGACGCCCGGTAACCTCCGGGTTGCGGCGCCACGACCTTCTCCACCGGCGCCTCCCGGTCGAGCACGTCCCGGGGGATCTCCAGGTAGCTGGGACCCGGAGCCCCCGCAAAGCATTCGCGCGCGGCCATGGTCACCATGTCGGCAATGCGCTCGGTGGAGCGCACTCCGGCCGAGAACTTGGTGATGGGCGCGGCGATGTCCACGTGCGGCAGGTCCTGCAGCGAACCCATCTTGTGCTGGGTGAGGGCGCCCTGCCCGCCGATGTGGAGCACCGGGCTCTCGGAACGGAACGCGGTGGCGATGCCGGTCAACGCGTTGGTGAAGCCGGGCCCCGCGGTGGTCACCACGCAGCCCAGCCGGCCCGTCTGCCGGGCGTAGCCGTCCGCAGCATGGGCCGCCACCTGCTCGTGGCGCACGTCCACCACCCGGATGCCGTGGTCGATGCAGCCGTCGTAGATGTCGATGATATGGCCGCCGCACAGCGTGAATATGGTATCGACGCCCTCGTTCCTGAGCGCCGACGCCACCAGATGGCCGCCGGAGACCACGCTCCGGTCCCGGCTCTTGGCCGCCAGGGTGTCTTCGGCGGTGGTGGACCTCGTCTCGTTCACTGGAGCCTGCGCCATGATCCTCGCCCCCCTGCCCCATGTCCTCGGAGATCCGACCGACTTCCATAGCCGTCATTTCGCATCGGCCAAGGCCTCCTGAATCGCCTTCAGTTCGGGCGTCGTAATGCCCCAGATTCCGGCTCCCGCCTCATCGATTGCAGACTCCAATTCCTTCAACTCCTGCGCGCCGGTTTTTCTTGCCGCAACGTGGCATTGGCGTGAGAGTTCAGCCAGCCGAGTGTGAGCGGCGTCGGCCTTGTCGAACTGGGGGACGGACACATTGCCGAGAACATGTGTCGAGGTCGAAGTTGAAATGACGTAAGAGTAAATTGCCAAGAGGCTTGGAGCGGAATTCAGCATTCCAATGAGAAAATTCGCTTCCTGTTGGCTTTTGCAGGATACCAGCATGAGCTTGTGGTCGGGCAACGTGGCCCGTCGTGCACTCGATCCGGCAAGGGCAGCCTGGAATAGGGAACTCTGTTCTCTCCACACAACTTTCCATTTCGCCATCGTATAAGGCCCAACGTTGTACATGGAGTAGAATGGATCGTCGTCAGGGTTGAAATACCGCCGGTAACCGGAACGCCCTCGTAACGTCCCGCGTTCAGGTCCTTCGGAACTGCCCTCGAACTGCTTGAGGTAGGCATATGTCTTCGGCCAGCGGCGCTTCATTTCGGCTTCGGGGATGCCTTTTCGCATTTTCGGGTCCTGGGCCAAAATAATGTGCGATGAAGGTTCAGCCTGCCAGCGTCGAACGTCTCTTCCACGCAGCAACGGATAGACCAGGTCCGGTTCGACCACAGCTTGTACGTGCTTGATCTTGACTTTCCCCACTTCCGAAAGGTTTTCGATCAGCAGTTCGCCGGTGGGCAGGGTTTTGACGACGTTGATCCAGTACACGCCGTTCAACCACGTACAGCAGCCCGCATACGCCCGGTAGCCGCTGGCGCCGATCACTTTCCGAATGCCGGACAGGGCGCGTTGCGGGACCGTGAGCCACGGGGAAGAATTTTTCGCGCCAACGACCGGGATGGCCTCGATTTGCACTCGTCTGCTCCCCTCGAGGACATCCGACAGCGACTCACTTTGAGCCATGCGACCGGCCCCGGTCCACATCGTGTATGGCACGGGATACCGGAAAGGCTGCGGCGTCTTTTCGCAGACGAAAACCGCGGTGCGGTTGACCGCGCCTTCGAAGACCTGCATTGCGCTCAGGTCGTGGACCATGAGCGGTTTCAACCAGGTCGTTTCGGTGTCGTTCCGCCTGTAGCGCAATCGCCTGAATCCGTCACCTGCCCCCGAGGTCTTGAACACGCTTTGCGTGATGACGAATCCGAGCCGTCCGCCTTCGGACAGGTAGTTGTCCACAGCGGAATACGTGAACAACATCGAGATGTCCTTCTTGCCGCCGCCCAAGCGGCCGGCGGACCCGGAAAGCGTAAAGAGTTCGTACCTGTCCCAGAGCGGTTTCATGCCGTCGCGGTAGCCTTCCGGCAGGTGCTCCCAATTTACCCACGGCGGATTGCCGGCCACGTAGTCCACGGCGCCGATGAACAGTGGCGCGAAGGCGTTTTTGATGATGCGCGCCCAGATGCCGTTCTCGTTGTCCGCGGCAAGTCGTTGGAGATGGCGGTAGAGGTCTTGATGCAGTTGGCCTTGCGTTGCAGGGATGGCCTCCGCGGCGCACCGTTCGAGGAACTCGTCGGGTGAATAGCCGTTGCGGATACAGGCTTCGAGCGTATCGGCGTAGCGCCCTATATGTTCACGGTTTTCGGTAACTTCCGTGGGGATGTTGAAATCGCCGGCGCTGGTCTTGAGTTGGCGTGCGTTACTGGCGCCCCCGGTGAACATGTCGCCGTACTCCGAAGGCGTCATGATGGAGTCGCAAAGATAGACGGGCAACTCGACGTTATCCGCGTGGCGCAGCAGTTCGCGAACAGCCAGCAGATAGTTGGTCCGGGCGGCCATGACGGCCAGCGGGTTCAAGTCGAAGCCGATGACGTTGCGCAGGATTTTGCGCAATAGTTCGTCTTCCCCGAAGCCGCACTCGTGGCGGTGCGCGTCGTACCAGGTCTGGACCCGGTTCAGCGCCATGACCAGGAAGGTGCCCGAGCCGCAGGCCGGGTCCAGCAGCCGTTTGTCCGGGTTGCCGTCGTAGCCGAGTTCGTCGAGCACCAGTTCGGCCAGCCAGTCGGGCGTGTAGTATTCGCCCAGGTCGTGGCGCACCGACTTGGGAAAAAGTTGCTGGTAGAGCTGCTTGAGCAGGTCGCGGGACTCCGCGGGATCGACGCTGAGAGTGGTCGGGTCGAATCTGTCGAAGGAGGCTGTCATGGCCCTGACGGCTTCCGCGCAGCCCTCGTTCCAGGAGTCGAGATACCAGGAGAACAGGTCGCCTTCGAGAAAGTTGCGGATACCGAGTTGCGACCAGATGCCGCCCTGTTCGAGATTGCGGAGTTCGTCCCGTAATTTGGCCGACGTGGGCGCAGAGACGAGTTTCTTCAGCGTCGAAGTGCCTAGTGGCGAAAAGGACGCGACGATCTCCGCGGCCAGCATTTTCATGAAAAGGGCGTAATAGCTGTGGACGGCGAACAGGAGTTCGGCCGGGTGCGGGTCGGGCGCTTGGTAATGGTCGGCCAGTTTGCGGACTTTGTCGTTTCGGCCGTGGATGTCGTAACCGCAGACCTCGCCGAAGAGGATCTGCCACTGGCGGAAAAACGTCCGGGCCTTGGGACTGTCGGTCGTGCGGATCAGGTCGTGTATGAGGCGGATGCCCTGTTGCGCACTCTGGCCCTCCGCGCCGAAGTGGACGGTCAGATTCTCGGGCGTGAACGACAGCCCCCGCGCTCCCAGCGAGACGATAGCGCGTAGCAGGCGCTGGACCGCCTGCGGCGTGACCGGCGTCGGGTCTTCGGCGTCGAGCGTGCTCCCGTGTTTCCGCACGAACACGAGCGTATCGCCGTCGCACCCGACGCCGAGGATTCGCTCCATGCCGACGTGCTCTTCCGCCTGCAAGTCCCGGAACCGCTTCCTGACCTGCTCGACCACAGCCCTGACGCCTGGCGCGTCCTTGTTCTCGGTGATCCGGCCAGCGCCCTTGGGATGCTTGTATTCGATGACCACGCCGCCGTATTTCGAGTCGATGCGCCCACCAGCCAAGCCGTATTCATGCCGACCTTTGACGGTCAGCCCCGCTTTTTTGATGAAGTCGTCGATGAGCGTGTTGCACGCATGGCGCACGTCCTCCTCCGAGCCGGCCCATTTCGCGGCCTCATGCATCTGCTCGGCCATGAGCATGGCATGGTCTTCGATCAGGTCTTCGATGGTTTGGTTCACGGAGTCGTCCCTTCTCCGGCGAAGGAATCGCCTACCAAGGGGTCCTGTGAGGTCGATGCGTCAAGTTCCCTGCTTAACGGGTTGGAGCCGTCTGCACAAGGGTTGCGACAGTCGGACGAGCCCCCGTAGCGGTCAAATCAGGCTGTCCCCCGCGGCCCGGATGGCGTCCAAGAACGGCTCCGGGTACGCGCCGAACCGGGTCGGCAACAGGTCGGCCGGCCTCGTAGTTCATCCACAGCGACTCCTGCCGCGGCTGCCGCACCGAATGGCACAGGCGGGGGTCGGCGTCCACGCGCAGCCAATCTCCGAACAGTCGATCGTACAGGGGCGTGCGGTAGCCCGAGATCGCCGCTCGTCCCTTGATCCGGTGCAGCAACCGGGCAAGGTCGGCGTGGTCGGCGTCGCTCATTTCCGCTCCGTAGGCGATCGCGTCTCCGCGTGCGTCGTGCACGTAGGGCGGGTCGAGGTAGAAGAGGGTTTCGGGGGTGTCGTAGCGCTCGACCACTTCCAGCGCCGGTGCGTTCTCGATCTGGATCCGCTGCAGGCGCTGGACGATTTCCGGCAGTCCTTCCACCGATCCGAGCCAGCGGGACACCGCGCCGGCCATCCCCGCCCGGGAGGTCAGCACGCAGTGCGCCCAACGACCTTCCGAAGAGGTCTGGGCCAAACCGGTGCGCGTCTGGCGCGCGCGCACGAAGAAACGACGCGCCCGCTCCACCGGCTCGACGCCGTCGGGCGGCTCACAGGCCCGGACCAGTTCCTCGCGCGAAAACGGCGTAAGCGCGATGGCCTTGATCAACGGATCGCTCGTCCTTGCGTCGCGCAGGGTAGCGAAGAAGTTGACCAGTTCCCCGTCGAGGTCGTTGTAGGTCTCCGCCGGCGCCGGCTTCCGGTTGATGATGACCGCGGCCGAACCGCCGAACACGTCGCAGAAATGCCGTGCATCTTCCGGCAGGTTGGGCAGGATGAAGTCCAGGTGGCTGAACTTGCCGCCGTACCAGCCGAAGGCGATCATGCGCCGCCGACGCTGCGCCGCGTTTCCCACGATGCGCCGGGTCCCTTTGGGGTTCGTCTCCATCGAGCGGCTCACCCGGGACTTCCCGCGGCTTCAGGTCAGGCTGCCCACCGCGGCCTGGATGGCGCCCAGGAGCGGCGCCGGGTACACGCCGAACCAGACCAGCAGTACCGTGAGGCCGGCCAGCACGAGACCTTCGGGGAAGGAGAACCGCCGGGAAGCGGGCAGGGGGGAGCGGGTCTCGGCCTCGGGAGCGGACAGGTACAGGGTGATGATGAAGCGCAGGTAGTAGTAGAGGCCGATGACGCTGCTGGCCACGAGCAGGATGACGAGGGCCCACAGGTCGGACAGGACCCCGGCGGCCAGCACGTAGAACTTGCCCACGAACCCCGCGGTGAGCGGGATCCCCGCCAGGGAGAACAGCATCAGCGTCAGGGCGGCGCTCACCCAGGGGCGGCGCCAGAACAGGCCCCGGTAGTCGTCCAGGTCGTCGGCCTCCCGGCGCTCGTCCGAGAGCGCGGTGATGATGCCGAAGATCCCCAGCGACGTGACGAAGTACGCCACCAGGTAGAAGGTCACCGCGTGGGAGCCTTCCCGGGAGGCGGCGATGACCGCCACCAGCAGGTAACCGAGATGGGCGATGGAGGAACAGGCCAGCAGGCGCTTGACGTTGTCCTGCAGCAACGCCAGGAGGTTGCCCAGGAACATGGAGGCCGCGGCCACGAGTCCCAGCGCCAGAGCCACCGACGAGTAGTCCAGAAGGCCGCCGTACCGGGCGTACCGGAGCAGCAGCGCCACCATGGCGCCCTTGGAAACGGTGGTGAGGAAGGCCGTCACCGGCGCGGGCGCTCCCTGGTACACGTCCGGCGCCCACATGTGGAAGGGCGCCACCGCCAGCTTGAACCCGGCGCCGATGACCACCATGGCGAAGCCCCCGAGCAGCAACGGGTTCCACTCCTGCGTCTTGCCCGCCAGCACCGCGGTCATGGCGGTGAAGTCCATGGTGCCCAGGGCCGCGTAGATCAGCGCCATGCCGAAGAGCAGGAAGGCCGCGGACGCCGCCGCCAGGATCAGGTACTTGACGCCGGACTCCAGCGCCGTCCGGGTGGTGCGAACGTAGGCCACCAGTCCGTACAGGGATACGCTCAGGATCTCCAGTCCCAGGAAGAACGACACGAAGTGGTTGCTCGCCGTCAACACCGCGCTCCCGAACGCGGCCAGCGTGAGCAGCAGGTAGAACTCCTCCGGGCGGCCCGGCAGGCGCTCCAGGTAGCCGTACGACAGCACTACCACCACCAGCGTGGCAGCGGAAAGCAGCCCGATGTAGAAGAGCGCGTACGCGTCGATGACCAGAAGCGGCGCCACCGGCGGCGCCGCGCTCCCGGCCGCCCCGGGCAGCACCGCAAGGGTCAGGGCGAGACCCGCCAGGGACAGGGCCGCGGCCAGCCGGTGGCTGCGGCGGAACGAGATCGCCAGCATGAGCGCCAGCGGCGTCACGCCCAGCAGGACGAGGGGAGTCAGCGCGTGCAGCCCGGTCACGGCCGGTTGCCTCCCGCCGGCGGCGCGGACGCCACGGCTTCGGCCTCGCGGGGTTCCACGCCACCGGCGCGGGAGGCCCGGGACCGGGCTTCCTCTGCGAACTTCCGCATCTCGCCCAGGCCGTGTCCGGAGGTGGTCAGCACCGGTTGCGGGTAGAGGCCCAGCCACAGGGTCGCCCCGATCAGGGAGGCCATGATGGCCATCTCCCGGCCGTTGGCGTCTTCGACCCGCCAGTCCTCCGGATTGCCCCCGTAGAAGACCTTCTGCATCATCCACAGGGAATAGACCGTGGCGGCCACGAGGCCCGCCGAGGCCAGCACCGCCAACGGCGCGTTGACCTGGAACGCGCCCAGCAGCACCAGGAACTCGCCCACGAAACTGGCCAGCCCCGGCAGTCCCAGCGACGCCATGGCGAAGAACGCGCCCACGCCGCCCATGCGCGGGGCCACCGCCCACAGGCCGCCGAGGCGGTTCAGGTCACGGGTATGCGTGCGGTGCTGCAGGTCGCCCACCATCATGAACAGGGCGCCGGCGCTGAACCCGTGGGACAGCATGATGATGACCGCGCCCTGGAGCGCGAGCTCGTTCCAGGCGAAGATCCCCAGCAGGACGAAGCCCATGTGGCTGATGCTGGTGTAAGCCACCATGCGCTTCAGGTCGGTCTGGCCGAAGGCCAGCAGCGCGCCGTAGAGGATGCCGACCACCGCCAGCGTCATGGCCGCGAGGGTGAAGTCCGCGGCCGCCTGGGGAAAGATCGGCACCACGAACCGGATCATGCCGTAGGCGCCGATCTTGAGGACGAGGCCGGCCAGGGCCACGCTGCCCGCGGTGGGGGCCTGCGTATGGGCGTCCGGCAGCCAGGTGTGGAACGGCACCACCGGCAGCTTCACGGCAAAGGCGACGAAGAACCCCAGCATCAGCCAGCACGCGACGGCGTCGGACATGGGGGTCCCCACCAGTTCCAGGTAGTCGAAGGTCAGCACCCCGGTGGACCGCCAATGCACCGCCGCCAGCCCCAGTATGGCCAGCAGCATGAGCAGGCCGCTGCCCTGGGTGATGAGGAAGAACTTGGTGGTGGCGTAAACCCGGTTCTCGTACCCCCAGATGCCGATGAGGAAGTACAGCGGCAACAGGGAGACCTCCCAGAAGGCGAAGAAGAGGAACAGGTCGAAGGCCATGAACACGCCGGACAGGGACGTGAGGATGAGCAGCAGGTTGAAATGGAAGAACCCCACGGAGCGCCGGACCGAGGTCCACGACGTCAACACCGCCAGCAGGGTCAGGAAGCTCGCCAGCAGCAGCAGCAGCAGGCTGAGGCCGTCCACCGCCAGGTGGAAGTCGATGCCCAGCGGGGGGATCCAGGGCTGCCGGTAAACCATCAGCCACGCCTCCTGCCCGGTCTCGATCCGGGCCAGGAAGACGCCCCAGATGACCAGCAGCACCAGCAGGTGGAGGGCCGCCGCGCCCAGCGAGATCCAGCGGGGCCACAGGTCGCTCCAGCGGCCGGAAACCCACGCCGCGGCGCCGCCCGCGGCCGGAATCAGCAGTATCCAGACGAGGCTCACAGGAGGATCACCAATCCCACGGTCACCACCGCCCCCGCGGCGATGCCGGTGGCGTACCACCGCACCGCTCCCGTCTGGGTCAGGCTGGCCGCCAAGTGCAGCATCTCGGCGGCGAAGGCCACCGCGCGGTAGCCCCGGTCGATGAAGTCGCCCTTGTTGACCCGGGCGCACCACAGCCAGGGCCGGACGAAGAGCGCGTCATAGAGATGGTCGAAACCCCAGCCGGAAAGCCATAGCCGCTCCACCCGGGGCGCCCAGGGCAGCGCGGCGAGGCGCTCCCGGTAACGGGGCGGCCCCATCACGAGCGTCCACGCCAGATAGACGCCGCCCAGGGAGGCGGCCGCGGCCAGGAGCTCGAACAGCAACTCGGCGCCGTAGCTCGCATGGGCGCCGTGGAACTCGGGCAACGCGGTGTGCAGGAAGTCCGAGAACAGCGTCAGCTTGCCCATGGTGTGGGGCAGCTCGATGACCCCGGCCACCACCGAAAGGAACGCGAGGACGCCCAGCGGGACCCGGACGCACGGCCCCGGCTCGCGGATGGGCGCGAGCTTCCTCACCCATTCTGTGGCCTCCCGGAAGAAGGTCAGGAACACCATGCGGAAGGTGTAGAGGGACGTGAGCAGCGCCCCGGCCAGGGCGCCGGCCCAGAGCCAGACGCTGCCGACCTCCGAGTTGTAGGCGTTCCAGATGATCAGGTCCTTGCTGTAGAAGCCCGCGGTGACCACCGGGATGGCCGCCAGCGCGCCTGCGCCGACGAGGAAGCACCGGAAGGTGAACGGCATCCGCCGGCGCAGCCCGCCCATGCGGCGCATGTCCTGCTCGTGGTGCAGGCACAGGATGACCGCGCCCGCGCCCAGGAACAGCAGCGCCTTGAAGAAGGCGTGGACCATGAAGTGGAACAACGCCGCGGACCACGCGCCCACGCCCAGGGCCAGGAACATGTAGCCGATCTGGCTGATAGTAGAATAGGCCAGCACCCGCTTGATGTCGTACTGCGCCAGCGCCGCGAAGCCCGCCATCAACAGGGTGAGGGCGCCCACCACCGCCACCAGCGTCAGCACCGCGGGGGCCAGGGTGAACAGCACGTGCGTGCGTGCGATGAGATAGACGCCGGCCGTGACCATGGTGGCCGCGTGGATGAGGGCGCTCACCGGGGTGGGCCCGGCCATGGCGTCCGGCAGCCACGTCTGCAGGGGCAGTTGGGCGGACTTGCCCACCGCCCCTCCCAGCAACAGCAGGGCCACCGCCGCGGCCATTCCCGAACCCGGCTCGAACTGCTGCCCTGCCCGTTGGAGCAGCTCCTGGATGTCCAGCGTCCCCAACTCCGCGAACAGGAGGAACAACGCCACCAGCATGGCCGTGTCCCCCACCCGGGTGACGATGAACGCCTTGCTCGCCGCCCGGCCGTTGGCTTCGTCCTTGTAGAAGAAGCCGATCAGGAGGTAGCTGCACAGGCCCACGCCTTCCCAACCGAGCAGCAACAGCATCAGGTTGTCCGCCAGCAGCAACGTGAGCATGGCGCAGACGAACAGGTTCATGTAGGCGAAGAAGCGGCTGTAGCCTTCCTCCTCCTCCATCATGTACTCGACCGAGTACAGGTGGATGAGGAAGCCCACGAACGTCACCACGAAGATCATGGCCAGGGACAGGGCGTCCAGGTGGAAGGCGAAGGCGGGCCGGAAGCCGGCCACGTCCAGCCACACCCACAGGGTCTGGACGAAGCGGTCCCCCGGGGGCGGCGCGGCCAGGAAGCTCAGGCCCACCAGCAGCGTCACCGCCGCGGACAGGCCCACGGAGCCGGCGCCCACCCAGGCCGTCTCGGTGCGCGAGAGGCGGGACCCCACGAGGACGAGGACCAGGAAGCCGGCCAGGGGAAAGGCCGGTATCAGCCACAGCAGCTCGAGCATGTCATCCCCTCAAGTCGCTCACCGCATCCACGTCCAGGGTGTGGAACCGATGATAGACCTGCACCACCAGGGCGAGGCCCACCGCCACCTCGGCCGCGGCCATGGCCAGGATGAAGAAGAACATGACCTGTCCGTCGGCCTGCCCCCAGTGGGCCCCCGCCACCACGAAGGCCAGGGCCGCGGCGTTGAGCATGATCTCCAGGGAAAGCAGGACGAAGATGATGTTGCGGCGCACCAGCACGCCGGTGAGCCCCAGCCCGAACAGCACCGCGGCCAGCGCGAGCCCGTGCTCCATGGGGACGCCGGCCGTCACGACTCATCCTCGCCGTCCGACGGCTCCCGGCGGCCCAGGTGGAAGGCCCCCACCAGGCCCGCCAGCAACAGCATGGCGGCCAGCTCGACCCCCAGCACGTAGGGGCCGTAGAGCGCCGCGCCCACGCGCTTGACCCCGACGCCCGCGGACGCGCCCGGGTCCGCGGAGTCCGTTGCGAGCAGCGCCAGGAACTCCACCAGCAGGACGCCCGTGAGGATCGCCGGGCCCCGCCAGGCCGCGGGGTCGAGCCAACGCCGCTCGCGCTCGGTGGCCTCGGCCCCGAGGTTGAGCATCATGATGACGAACACGAACAGCACCACGATGGCGCCGGCGTAGATGATCACCTCCAGGGCGGCCACGAAGGGGGCCCCCAGGGTGAAGAAGACCAGCGCCAGGGCCAGCAGCGACACGACCATGTACAGCAGCGCGTGCACCGCGTTGGAGCGCGTGATCACCATGGCGGTGGCCGCCACCGCCACCGCGGACGCCAGGTAGTAGAGCAGGGTCATGGGGTCCTTCGGGGGCCGGGACGCGGACCGGTGCGGACCGCGCCCGTCAAGGGAGCAGGCTCCGGACGTCCACGGGCTCGTCCTCGTTCTCGGCCGCCCCCTTGTCCTTGCCGTCGATGGCGAGACCCGCCACCCGGTAGAAGTTGTAACCCGGGTACTTGCCGGGGCCGTTGATCAACAGGTCTTCCTTTTCATAGACCAGGCTCTGCCGGTCGTAGTCGCACAACTCGAAGTCCGGGGTTAGCTGGATGGCGTAGGTGGGGCACGCCTCCTCGCACAGGCCGCAGAAGATGCAGCGCGAGAAATTGATGCGGAAGAACTCGGGATAACGCCGGCCGTCTTCCCGCTCCGCGGCCTGGAGCGCGATGCAGTCCACCGGGCACGCCGCGGAGCACAGGTAGCAGCCCACGCAGCGCTCGTCCCCGTCCGGGTCCCGGGAAAGGATGATCCGGCCCCGGTAGCGGGGCGGGAGCTGCGGCTTCTCCTCCGGGTACTGCACGGTCACACGCTGCCGGAACATGTGCAGCAGCACCGTCCAGATCGTTCGCAACACGCTCAACATCGGCGACTCCTCACCCCTTCGCGAGCAACAGCACTCCGGCCGTCACCACGAGGTTCAGCAGCGACAACGGCAACAACACCTTCCAGCCGAACGCCATCAACTGGTCGAACCGCGGCCGGGGCAACGCCGCCCGCAGCAGGATGAACACGAGTATGAAGAACAGCAGTTTCAGCAGGAACCACACGATGCCCGGAAGCACCGGCCCCGTCCAGCCGCCGAAGAACAGCGTCACGATCATGGCGGCGATCAGGGTCACGCCGATGTACTCGCCCACGAAGAACATGCCGAACTTCATTCCCGAGTACTCGGAGTGGAAACCCGCCACCAGCTCGGCCTCGGCCTCGGGCAGGTCGAAGGGCAGGCGATGGGTCTCGGCAAGCCCGGCGATGAAGAATATGACGAAGCCCAGGAACTGCGGCACGATGAACCAGAGATCCCGTTGGGCGTCCACGATGTCCCGGAGGCTGAAGGAGCCCGCCAGCAGCACCACCCCCATGAGCGACAGCCCCATGAACACTTCGTAGCTAACCATCTGGGCCGAGGCCCGGAGCGCGCCCAGGAGGGCGTACTTGTTGTTGGAGGCCCAACCCGCCAGCACCACGCTGTACACCCCCATGGACGACATGGCGAGGAAGAACAGCAGGCCGATGTTCAGGTCCGTCACCCCGATGGTCTCGGTGATGGGGATGACCGCCACGGACATGAGCCCGGTGACGACGATCACCGCCGGGGCCAGGGTGAACACGGCCCGGTCCGCGAACGGCGGGACCCAGTCCTCCTTGGTGAAGATCTTGATCATGTCGGCCAGCACCTGGCCGAGGCCGAAGGGCCCCACCCGGTTGGGGCCGTAGCGGTCCTGCAACAGGGCCAGGAACCGCCGCTCCACCCAGATGAGCAGCGCGGCGATGACCAGGGGGGCGTTGAGCACCCCCAGGACCACCGCGATCTGCAAAGCAACGTCCGTCACGTCACACCTTGCGGCAGGGGCTCCAGGCCGGCAGGTCCACGCCCGTCACGGCCACGCCCACGGGCACGCCCAGGACCCCCCGGGTCATGCTCCCGGTCAGGCGCGCCGGCAGCCGGTACGCGGCCCCGTCGAGCCGGACCTCCACCAGCGCGCCTTCCTCCACCCCCAGCTCGCGCGCGTCCTCGGGGTTCATGGCGGCGTAGGGCCCGGGGATCCGTTGAGCCACTGCGGGGGACGCCGCGCTCCATTCCTCCGAGCCGAATATGTGGTGCAGCGGCGCCACCAGGACTTCCCCGCTGCGCGGCTCGAACGGCTCCGGGACCTCGGCTGCGTCCACCGGGGTCCCGTCGGCCGCGGGCTCGATCAGCCGTTGGCCCGGGTCGCCTCCCGCCAGCGCGCCGCCCACCTCGGACTGGAACTTGTTGAGGGACTGGACCGAGTTCCAGCCGGGCGCCCAGAACCGGGTGATGAGCGGCGAGGGCGGCTGCTGCGGATAGCCTTCCATGGAGAACGACAGCGGCGAATCCGGGTCGGCCGGCGGCCTGGTCTCGTGGACGTCCACGTCCGCCCGGACCGCGGTGCGGCCGCTCGCCCGGGGCGACTGGCGCGGCACTTTCTCCCCGTTCACGCGGTACGCCGCGGTGGGCAGGCTCTCCGGCAGCGGGCCGAACGCCGCCACCTCCCGGGCCAGCGCCGCCAGCAGGTCGTCCGGCGACCGGAGCCCCGCCAGTTCCGTGCGGCCCGCGGCCTGGGCCAAGTCCCGCAGCCAGCGCCAACCGGGCCGCACGTCGCCTTCGGGCACGAAGACCTGGTAGAACCGCTGGGCCCGGCCTTCGTTGCTCACCACCGTGCCCTCGGCCTCGGCGAAGGAGCCGGCCGGCAGGGCGACTTGGGCCCCGGCCACGGTGGCGTGGGTCGAGTGGTCGATGGCCACCACCCGGGCCGCGGCCATCATGGCGTCCACCGAAGCGCGGCCCGCCCGGCGGTAGAGGTCGTTCTCCAGCACCACCACCGTGTCCGCCAGACCGTCCGCCACCCGCTGGAACGCGTCCGCGGTTCCCATTGCGTTCAGCAGCCCCAGGCCGAAGCTGTTGCACTCGGAAGCGGTGAAGCACAGGTCCGCGGGCCGCTCCCGGCCCAGGGCCCGGGCCACCTGCGCGGCCGCGTCGATGACCGCCTCGCTGCCGCTGCCGGACCCGGACACCACCACCGGCCGCTCGGCCTGCCGCAGCGCCGCGGCGATCTCCTCGGCCAGGGCCCGGTCCCCCTCCGGCAACCCCTCCACCGCAGGAGCGTCCTCGTCCAGGATCCGGGCCACCGCGAACCCCAGGCGCGCCACGTCGTCCGGCGCCCCCCGATAGCTCTTGGCCGCGGCTTCGTCCAGCTTGGCGCCGCCGGTGGCGGCCACATAGACCGGCCCCTTCCGCTGCTGCATCGCCTCGCGCAACGCGGCGTCGTCCCACCCGGGGATGCGCAACCGCATGGCCTCCCGCCGGGGCGCCTGCCCGGCCGCCTGGCGCACGGCCAGGGCCAAGCGGGGCGCGGTCTGGGTGGGGTCCTCCCCCAGCACGAAGACCGCGTCCGCGGACTCCACTTCGCGCAACGACGGGGCGCGGACTCCGGGGCCGCGGAGCGCCCGCAACATGCGCGCCACCAAGTAGTCCTCCCCCGCGGACATGCCGCTGAAGAAGTTGTGGGCGCCCACCAGGGTGCGGAGCGCGAAGTTGGCCTCCAGCGACGCCCGGGGCGAGCCGATGCCGATGACCCGGGACGGCCGGCGCAGCAGCGAGGCGGCCCGGTCCAGGGCCTCCCCGGCGTCCACCGGCCGGCCCTCGTCCCGATCCTGCACCAGCGGACGCCGCAGGCGCCGGTCGCCGTTCACGAAGTCGTAGCCGAAACGCCCCCGGTCGCACAGGAAATAGCCGTTGACCTCGGCGTGGTAGCGGTTGAGGATGCGGCGGAGCCGGCCGTAGCGCTCCCCGGCGATGGTGTTGCAACCGAGGCTGCAATGGGCGCACACGGAGGGGGCCGTCTGCAGGTCCCACTTGCGGGTGTAGTGCTGCTTCAGGGTCTTGTCGGTGAAGACCCCGGTGGGGCAGACCTCCACCAGGTTGCCGCTGAACTCGTTCTCCAGGACGCCGTCTTCGTGGCGCCCGAAATAGACGTGGTTGTGGGACGCGAACGCGTCCAGGTCCTTGCCGCCGGCGTAGTCCCGGTAGAAACGCACGCAGCGGTAGCAGGTGATGCACCGGTTCATCTCGTGGTTGAGGAACGGACCCAGTTGCTGGTTGGCGAAGGTGCGCTTGCCGAAACGGTACCCCCGGTAGTTGTGCCCGGTCATCACCGTCATGTCCTGGAGGTGGCACTCCCCGCCCTCGTCGCACACCGGGCAGTCGTGGGGATGGTTGCTCATCAGGAGCTCGACGATGCCCGCCCGGAACTGCGCCGCGTCCTTGTCGCGGATGGAGATGCGGGCGCCGTCCAGGGCCGGCGTCATGCACGCCATGACGATGCGGCCGCGCTCGTCGTTCTCGTCCCGGTACTGCTTGACCGCGCACTGGCGGCAGGCGCCCACCGAGCCCAGGGCCGGGTGCCAGCAGAAGTAGGGCAGGTCCAGGCCCCGGGAGAGGCACTCCTCCAGCAGGTTCCTGCCGGGGTCCACCTCGTAGGATCGGTCGTCAACGTGGATCGTGGCCATGATCGTTCATGCTGCGTCGCTCCGGGGAACGAGTTTCTCGAAGTCTTCCCGGAAGTACTTGAGGGCGCTCTGCAACGGCTCCATGGCGCCGGGGGCCAGCGCGCAGAAGGTGTTGCCGGGACCCATCATCCGCGTGTGCATCTCCAGCCGCTCCAGGTCCCCCTTGCGGCCCCGGCCCTCCAGCAGCCCCTGGAGTATCCGGGCGGTCCAGGGGAGGCCGTCGCGGCACGGCGTGCACCAGCCGCAGGACTCCTGGGCGAAGAAGCGCTCCAGGTTGAGCACCATGCCCACCACCGAGGTCTCGTGGTCCAGCACGATCATCAGGCCCGTGCCCAGGCGGCTGCCCGCGGCCTGCACCGACTGGTAGTCCATCTTCACGTCCAGGTGCTCCTCCACCAGGAAGTCCGTGGAAGCGCCCCCCGGCAGCAGGCCCCGGAACCGGTAGCCGTCGCGCATGCCCCGGGCCCGCCGCTCGATGATCTCGCGGATGGTGGTCCCCAGCGGCAGCTCCCAGGCGCCCGGCCGCTTCACCCGGCCGCTCACGCCGTAGAGCTTGGTGCCGCCGTCCTCGCTGCGGCTCAGGTCCAGGTACCACCGGGCGCCGTTGCGGAGGATCGGGGCCACGTTGCACAGGGTCTCCACGTTCTGGACGATGGTGGGCTTGCCCCAGAGCCCGCTCACCTGGGGGAACGGCGGCTTGGCCCGGGGGTTGGCGCGCTTGCCCTCCAGCGCGTTGAGCAACCCGGTCTCCTCGCCGCACATGTAGCGCCCGGCGCTGGTGTGCAGGCGCAGCTCGAAGCCGAAGTCCGAGCCGAGGATGTTCCTGCCCAGGTAGCCCTTGTCGCAGGCCTCGCCCAAGGCCCGGGAGATCCTCTCGGCCGCCACCTTGTAGGCCCAGCGCAGGAAGACGTACCCCTTGGCGGCCTGGATCGCATAGGCCGCCAGGATCATCCCCTCGATGAGCAGGTGTGGGTTCCCTTCCAGCAGGATGCGGTCCTTGAACGTCCCCGGCTCCATCTCGTCGGCGTTGGCCACCAGGTACTTGGGCGTCGGGGCGTCGTCTCCCATGGGCACGAAGCTCCACTTCTGGCCCGTGGGAAACCCCGCGCCGCCGCGGCCCCGGAGCCTGGAGTCCGTCACCTCCTTGAGTACCTCCGCGGGGGTCATCTCCCGGAGCACCCGGCGGAGCGCCTCGTACCCGCCCACCCCCTCGTAGGCGGCCAGGTCCAGCACGCCGCCATCCGTCCTGAGATCCCCCGTCAGGGGCTTGTCCATGGCCGATCCGCCCGCCATAAGCCGTTGCCTCACGCGCCCCCATGGAGGCCGAGGATCTCGTCCACCTTGTCGTTGTCGAGGTTCCGGTAGAGCTCGTCCCCCACCATCATGGCCGGGCCCCGGTCGCACGTGCCCAGGCAGCACATGGGAAGCAGCGTGAACTTGCCGTCCGCGGTGGTCCCGCCCAGCTCGACCCCGAGACGCGCCTTCAGGTGGCCCAGGATCTCCTCGTACCCCAGGATCCAGCAACTGACGCTGTCGCAGAGCAGGATGACGTTCTCCCCCACCGGCTTGCGGAAGATGAGGTTGTAGAAGGTGGCCACGCTGTCCAGCGCCTCCGGGCTCATGTCCAGCAACCCGGCCACCTCCTTCAGGTGCTCGTCCGACACCCAGCGCCGCCCTTCCTGGACGATCTTCAAGGCCTCCACGCACGCCGCCTGGGGGTGGTCGTAGTGGGCGGCCTCCTCCCGGATCCTCTCCCGTTCCCGTTCCGTCAGCATGACGCCCTCGCCGCCTTCACCGATCGATGTCCGCGAGCACGAAGTCGATGCTCCCCAGTATCGCCAACAGGTCCGGCACCATCACGCCCCGGCTCATGAGCGGGATCATCTGCATGTGGGCGAACGACGGCGTGCGGATGCGCACCCGGTAGGGGATGGTGCCGCCGTCGCTCACCAGCCGGTAGCCGTTGTTCCCCTTGGTGGCCTCGATGCCGGTGAAGGACTCTCCCGCGGGGATCACCGGCCCCCAGCTCACGTTGAGGAAATGGTTGATGAGCGTCTCGATGTCGTGCATGGTGCGCTCTTTCCGCGGCGGCGTGGTCAGCGGATGGTCCGACTTGTAGTGGCCCGCAGGCATGTTCTTCAGGCACTGGTCGATGATCCGGAGGCTCTGGCGCATCTCCTCGATGCGCACCACCGCGCGGTCGTAGCAGTCGCCCTTGTGGGCCACGGGGACGTCGAAGTCGAACTGCTCGTAGCCCGAGTAGGGCCGCTTCTTGCGGAAGTCCCAGTCGAAGCCGCACGCCCGGAGACCCGGACCGGTCACGCCCCAGTCAACCGCTTCCTCCGCGGTGTAGGCGCCGATGCCCTGGGTGCGCGCCTTGAAGATGCGGTTCTGCATCACGATCTTGTCGTACTCGTCGAGCCGCTCCGGGAGGTAGTCCACGAAGTCCCGCACCATCCCCTGCCAGCCCCTGGGCAGGTCCTGGGCCACGCCGCCGATGCGGAACCAGCTCGGATGCATGCGCCCGCCGCACACCGCCTGCACGATGTCGAAGATCCGCTCCCGGTCGTTGAAGGTGTAGAACACCGCGGAGAGGGAGCCCACGTCCTGGGCAAAGGTGCCGTACCACACCAGGTGGCTGGCGATGCGGAAGAACTCGCACATCATCACGCGGATGACCTGGGCGCGGTCGGGCGCGCGGATGCCGGCCAACTGCTCCACGGAGAGCACGTAGGCCAGGTTGTTCATGACGCCGCCCAGGTAGTCGATGCGGTCCGTGTAGGGGATGAAGGAGTGCCAGGACTGCCGTTCCCCCATCTTCTCCGCGCCCCGGTGGTGGAACCCGATCTCGGGCAGGGCGTCCACGATCTCCTCGCCGTCGAGCTGGAGTACGATGCGGATGACGCCGTGGGTGCCGGGATGCTGCGGCCCCACGTTGAGGAACATGAAGTCGGCGCCTTCCCGGGTGCGCTTCATGCCCCAGTCCTCGGGCCGGAACCGGAGCGCCTCCTGTTCCCGGTCCTGCCGGTCGTCGGGGAGTCGGAACGGACCCATCTCGGTGGCCCGGGCCGGGTGCTCCTTGCGCAGCGGATGCCCTTCCCAGGTGGGGGGCATGAGGATGCGGCGCAGCGACGGATGGCCGTCGAAGCGGACGCCGAACATGTCCCAGACCTCGCGCTCGTACCAGTTGGCCGAGGGCCACAGGGGGGTCGCCGAAGGCGCCGAGGCCGAGTCCTCGGACAGGGCCACCTTGATGCACAGGTCCTCGTTCCGCTCGTAGGAGAGCAGGTGGTAGAGGAGGGTGAAGTCGCTGTCCGGCTGGCCGTCCCGGTGCTTGCGGAAACGTTCGTCGATGGCGGTCAGGTCGTACAGGGTGCCGAAGGGCCGCTCCACCTCGGTCTTCAGGAACTTCAGCACCGCGGGCAGGCGCTCCCCGGACGTCCACAGGGTGGGGAACCCGCATCGGGTGTCCTCCGCCACGAAGGCGTCGGGGCCGAAGCGGCCTTCGAGCTCGGTCACCACCGCCGGCGCGTCACTCATGGGTGGAAACCGCAGCCCTTCTTCGGATGAACGCAGCGCCCATGTCGTGTTTCGTGGGGAAGAGCGAAGGCCTCTGTCCATCGGCGACGGTTCGCATGGTCCAACGGTCCGCTAGACGTCGTCCGGCGAGCGCAGGCTCGTGGCGCGCACCCGGTCGGGGCGCTTGAGGTCGCGCATCACCGGGCGCGGGCCCTTGTCCACGCCCTGGGGGCCCACCATCCAGCTCAGCGGCCGGCGCTCGTTGCCCACGGCCTTCTGCAACAGCGTCAACGCCTCCAGGAAGGCGAAGGGACTCGGCGGACAACCGGGCACATAGACGTCCACCGGGAGGATCTTGTCCACCCCCTGCACCACGCTGTAGATGTCGTACATGCCGCCCGAGTTGGCGCACGAGCCCATGGAGATCACCCAGCGGGGCTCCATCATCTGCTCGTAGAGCCGCCGGACGATGGGCGCCATCTTGATGAAGCAGGTGCCCGCGATGACGATGACGTCGGCTTCCCGGGGCGTGCCGCGGATGACCTCGGCGCCGAAACGGGCCACGTCGAACCTGCTGGTGAGGCTCGTGGCCATCTCGACGAAACAGCAGGAGAGCCCGAAATGGAACGGCCAGATGGAGTTCTTGCGCCCCCAGCTCACCAGGTCCTCCAGGCGGGCCATGACCAGGAGCTTGCGTATCGCTTCGTCGAAACCGCCCTTTTCCGCGTCCGCGGGCCGGGGTCTGGACAACGACCACTGCATGGGACCCCTCTACCCTTTCTCCCCACCGGCCTTGGCCGCCCTGAGGCGCGCGGGCTCCCAGTCCAGCGCGCCCATGCGGTACTCATAGACCAGCGCCACCAGCAGCACCGCGACGAAGACCAGCAGGCCCGCGTACCCGGCCCAGCCTACTTCTTCGTAGGCCACCGCGTACGCGAAGATGAAGACGGCCTCCAGGTCGAAGATCACGAACAGCATGGCCACGACGTAGAACTTGACCGACAGCCGCACCCGCGCCGAGCCGGTGGAGACGATGCCGGACTCGTAGGGCTCCCCGGTGGCGCGGTCCGAATGCCGTTCCCCGAGGACGTACGACAGGCCGATCATGCTGCCCGCCACCACGAGCGCAATCAGGAAGTACAGTCCCAACGGCCAGAGTGTATCGCTACCCATGAGCTGTCGCCGCGCACGGCCTTGCGAGGAAAGTCATGCCCGAACCGGCCCCCAAGCCTAGTACACGGGCCGCGGAACGTCAACTATCCGCGGGGCGGCCGGGCCGCGCCGCGGCGCGTTTCCGGGTCGGGGGCGGGTCGGGCCGCGGATCCGGGGCAGCGCTGCGGGTTGCCGGAGCGCGCCTGCCGGTATAGAAAGGGGAAGAGGGAAGCTCTGGACAAGGGAAGCCTGGACAGTTATCCCCGTTCGTCCCGAGCGTAGCGAAGCATCCCCGTTCGTCCTGAGCGAAGCGAAGTCGAAGGACGCGCTTTCCCACAGGGAGACGGGGTTCGAGCCGGAAGGGTCCGGAGTTTCCGGAAGGCATTGGGAAACCACCGACACGGGAGGACGACATGTTGCGATTGCTGTCGTACGGTCCCTGACCGTACGCCCACAGGACAAGGCTTGTCCTGGCAGAGAAAGACATCCCCTACGAGCTCGTGGAGTGCGACCTCCGCGACAAGCCCGAGGAGCTCCTGAGGCTCAACCCCTACGCCAAGGTGCCGGTGCTGGTGGACGGGGACGCGGTGATCTACGAGTCCGCGGTCATCAACGAGTACCTGGACGAGAAGTTCCCCCGGACGCCGCTGATGCCCAGGGACCTGGTGTTGCGCTCGCAAGTGCGCATCTGGATCGACTTCTGCAACACCCGGCTCCAGGCCGCGGCGGGAAACATACTGCACGACCACGACGTCGAGAACAACCGGAAGCGGCTGGCGCAGCACCTGGCGACGCTGGACCAACGGATGGCCGGGCAGGAATTCATCGTCGGGGACTATTCGCTGGCGGACATCACCTACATCCCGTTCTTTGCCCGGGAAGACCATTACAAGGTGTCCATCGGCGACGACCTGCCGAACCTGAAGCGCTGGCGCGACTCCCTGCTGGACCGGCCCAGGGTCAGGGCCACGCCCTGACGCGCGGGCGTTGGCCGGAGCGGACCGGAACCGCATGAACCGACCCGAAAGCATGACCGGAACCGAAAATGCGCCCGCGCCGAGCCGTGGACGCGGGGCCGCGGCGTCGTTGACCGGGAAGGTGGCCGGGCTCCGGGCGCTGCTCGGGGAGCTGGAGCAGGTCGTGGTCTGCTTCTCCGGCGGGGTCGATTCCGGCTACCTGCTGGCCGAGGCGGTGAACGCCCTCGGAGACGGGGCCGTGGCCCTCACCGCGGTGTCCCCCAGCCTGGCGCCGGAAGAGGGAGCGGACGCCCGGCGCCTGGCGGAAAACATCGGCGCCCGGCACCTGCTGGTGGACACCTCCGAGCTCGACGACCCCCGGTACGCGGCCAACCCCGCCAACCGTTGCTACTTCTGCAAGACCGAGCTCTACGGCAAGGCCATCGACGAGGCCGCGTCCCTGGGCATCGCCCACATCCTGGACGGCTTCAACGCGGACGACCGGGGCGACCACCGACCCGGACGCCAGGCCGCGCGCGAGCGCGGGGTGCGCTCGCCGCTGGACGAGTTGGGCTTCACCAAGGCCGACATCCGCGAGGCCGCCCGGCGCATGGGGCTGAGCGTGTGGGACAAGCCCGCGCTGGCCTGCCTTTCCAGCCGCTTCCCCTACGGCACGGCCATCACCCCGGAGAAGCTCACCCAGGTCCACCGATGCGAGCGGGTGCTGCGGGAGCTGGGTTTCCGCATATGCCGGGTGCGCTACCACAACGAGCTGGCGCGCATCGAGACGGCCCCGGACGAGTTCGACCGGCTGCTCCGGCCCGGGGTCCGCGAAGAGGTCCTCCGGCGTTTCCGGGAGGCCGGGTTCACCTACGTCAGCATCGACCTGCAAGGCTACCGCACCGGGTCCCTCAACGAGGCCCTGCAGCCGCGGGACCCGGCGTAGCCGGACCGCGGGTCCCGTTCGAGGGACGTCCGATCCGCACGATACCGGCTCTCCCTGGGGAAAACCCGTCCTTCGACTTCGCTTCGCTACGCTCAGGACGAACGGTGTGGTGGTCCAGGGTCTCCTCGACACGGAGGAACCCGCAGGGTCGATACCGAGGGGACGAACGGTGTGGGGGTCCTGAGTCCCCTCGACACAGGGGAACCCGCGGGGTCGATGCCGAGGGGGACGAACGGTGGGGTTGTCCAAAGGAACCTCTGAACAATCGAGACACCCAGGATGGATTCCCTCGCCCTGCCCCTGTCTCCGTTCGTCCTGAGCGTAGCGAAGCGAAGTCGAAGGACGCGCTCATGCCCCCTGCCCTGATGGATCAGGGGTTCCCGAAGTCTCCTTGACACGACCCGGGCCGGTTGCTACGGGTAGCCGTTCCCCATGGAAGGGGACACCGAAAACGGACGAGGAGGTCGCGTCATGATACCCAGGTTCGCATTCGTCGCAGTGGCGCTGGTGCTGGCGCTGGGCCAGGCTCCGGCAGGGGCCGAGGACTTCTACAAGGGTAGGAACTTGCGCATGCTCGTGGGTTTCTCCCCGGGAGGCGGCTACGACACCTACACCCGCTACATCGCCCGCCACATCAGCCAGTACGTTCCCGGGAACCCGACCCCGGTGGTGCAGAACATGCCCGGAGCCGGGAGCCTGATCACCGCCAACTACATCTACAAACGGGCCAAACCCGACGGCACGACCCTGGGGGTCTGGAGTCCCGCGTTGATCTTCGCCCGCGCCATGGGCGACAGGAAGGTGCGGATCGACCCCGCCAAGTACGAGTACATCGGCACCCCCACCTCGGACTCCGTGGCCTGCGGCCTCATGGCGGCCTCGGGCCTCAAGTCGCTGGACGACGTGGTGAAATCGGGCAAGGAGGTCACCATGGGCGGCACCCGCGCCCCCGGGAACACCACCGACCCGTTCCTGTTCCTGAACCGGGAACTGGGGACGAAGTTCAGGAGCATCCCGGGATACGGCGGCACCGCAAAGGTACGGTTGGCCATGGAGTCGGGCGAAGTGGATGGCGCCTGCTGGACGTGGGAGTCCATGAGGGTCACCGCCCGGGGCATGCTGGACGCGCCTCCGGACAAGAAGCTCATCCCCTTCGTCATCACCCGGCGGTACGACGAACCCGAGGTCCGGGACATCCCGCTCTTCTCGGACGTGCTCAAGGGCGAGAACCTCGCGGCCTTCGAGGCATGGGACGGGCAGAACAAGATCACCCGCGTCTATACCCTGCCGCCGGGCACGCCCAAGGACCGCGTGGCCGCCTTGCGGAAGGCCTTCAAGGCGGTCATGGAGGATGCGGATTTCCTGGCGGAGGCCGGGAAGGCCCGCCTCAACGTCGATTACGTGTCACCCAAGGACATCGCCAAGGCGTTGAAAGCCATCAACAACATGCCACCGGCCATCAAGGAGTACCTCCAGGTCCTGACGGGCTTCAAGAAGGCCAAGTCCTGAGCGCACGCGCGGCGCGGTCAGGATTGGTAGGCGGCGGCCATCCGGCTCTCGATGCCCTGCTCGGCGAGGGCCTGCTCGAACATCTCCCGAACGCCGGGGTCCTCGTCCCGGTACTCGATCTGGTCGCCGCCTTCCTTGACGCTCTTGTCGATGCCGTAGCGCTTGCGGAACCGGTGCTTGCGGCTTCCCCAGCGCAGCGCCAGGTAGCGGGCGGGCGCGGCGCCGGCGTTGAAATGCTGGTGGAACCACATCTCGGGGGGAACGATGACGCTCCCTTCGCGCCAGTCGAAGCGCCGGATCGGCGATCCTTCCGGCCACATGAGCGAGTAGCCGGCGCCGCCGATGATGATCACGTGGGCCCCGGGGCCGTGGCGATGGGCCTTCTTGTAGGTGCCCACCGGGAACTCGGAGATGTGCGAAGCCATGGTGTTGTCCGATAGCTCGAACATGATGTTGCGGCCCCCGGCGCCCCGCTCCTTCCATTCCTTCAGGACGAAGGAGCGCACGTCGGGAACGAAGTTCGTCTCCCAGACCCTGCCGCGGTAGGACTTGCCCCGTCCCGAGAAATAGTCGTCCCGGGAGTCGAAGCGGTCCGTGAAGGCAAAGCCGTTGTCGAACACGAACTCGAAGTTGTGGAAGAGGTTCAACACCAACGGCGCGCTGGTCACCGAGAACAGCCGGACCGGGGTGTCGCCGCTGCCGTTGAAATGTTGCCTCCATGTGTTGAGCGGCGGGGAGAAGAGGCTTCCCTCCTGCCACTCGAAGGTCTGCTTCCGGCCTCCTTCCTGCCAGATGGTGGTGGCGCCGCGGCCGCTGGCCACGTAGATCATCTCCTCGAACAGGTAGCGTTCGGGGTGGAGGCTCCCGCCCGGAGGGATCTCGCAGATGGTGGCGTCGTTCATGTCCCCGGTGCCGATGAGGTTGAGATAGACGCCCGAGCCGCCCCGGCGTTCCCAGGGCGCCAGCCGCACGGCGCGGATGTCCTCGATGTAATAATCGCGGACCACCGGGAGGCCTTCCCTCTTCAACCAGCGCTCATAGGCGCTCTCCTGCTCGATGCTCTGCTCTTCCATGGAAACCTCCGGGGGCCGCCGTCCACCGGCCGCCGCGCCTGCGCCGTGAACCCGTTCCGCCCGCACTCGTCGCGCCGGGACCCGTTTTCCCTGTCTCTCGCGGCGGTCCGCTTGCCCGGACGGACCCCTTCCTATACGGCCGGGCGGGCGACGCGGCGGAACGTCCAGGAGGAATTCATGACGTAGTTGAACACCCCTCCCGGGAGGACGCCGCAGGCTTGCAGCCACACGGGCGAGACCTGCGGAAACAGCATCGAAAGCGCCACGAACGTGAAGTAGCTCAGGGCGAGGGCGCCCAACGCCACCAGGTTGAACTTCAGGCCCCGGACGCGCTTGCGCCCGGCGAGTACCCGGTCGGCGAAGGTCCAGTAGTTGTGCATCAGGAAGTTCGAGACGATGGATACCTCGATGGCGATGGGCGACGCCAGGAACTTGTGCAAGCCGAGCTCCAGCAGGAGTTGGAACGACCCAAGGTTGACCAGCAGACCGACCAAGGCCGTCACGCAGTACCGGACGAAGACCGGATGGCCGGCGAGGCGCAGCCGCCAGACGCTGCAAAAGAACTCCAGCAGGCTCGCGGCTCCCAGCTTGGTCTGCCCGTGTTGGCGGTCGCGGAAATAGATGGGCTCTTCGACCACCCGCGCGCCGGAACGGACCAGACGGTGCAACAAATCGATCTGGAACGTGTGGCCGCGCGCCCGGACCTCATCCACCTTCGCGGCCTTGAGCGCAGCCGCCCGGACGGCCTTGAAGCCCGCGGTGCAGTCCCGGATCCCGCGCACGCCGGCGATCCACCGGGTCAGGCGGTTGCCCCAGCGGGACAACAGCCGCCTGCCCAGATGCCAACTCGGGTCGATGGCGCCCGCGTCCACGTAACGGCTGCCGATGGCCACGTCCGCGCCGTCCGCGACGCGCGCCAGCAGCCGGGCCGCGTCCGCAGGGTCGTGGGAGAAGTCGGCGTCCATCTGCACCACCACGTCCGCGCCGAGGACATCCAGGGCATGGGCCATCCCCCGCACGCACGCGCGCCCGAACCCGCGCCGCGGCCCTTCGATCAGGTGGACCCGGCCGTCCGCCGCGGCGAACTCCCGGACCAGGCCACCGGTCCCGTCCGGGCTCTCGTCGTCCACCACCAGGAAGGCGGTGTCCGCGCCGGGGTGCAACTCGGTCAGCCGCCGCAGCAACGGCGTGATGTTGAGCGCTTCGTTGTAGGTGGGGATCACGAAGCAAACCAGGCGGGTACCGCCAGGCGCCCTCTCCCCTGTCACGTCCTGGATCAATGAGTCGTCGCCTCCCATACGGACCGGTCATCGACTGCCGGACCCTCGCCGTCCCGTCCACACGGCATCTACCGTCATCTGCCGTCGATTCGGTATCGAGGAAACCCTGGACAACCGGGACAGGGGGGACATGAGCGCGTCCTTCGACTCCGCTTCGCTACGCTCAGGACGAACGGAGATGGGAGGCAGCCCATCGACCACCCTTCCACGCCTCCCTGCCCACGCTCAGGACGAACGGGGACAGGAGGGTCAGGTGAGGGAATCCACCCTCCACGTCTCGATGGTTCAGACGTTCCTCAAGAGATACCACGTCGAGGCCATGCGCTCAAACGTTGCCCAGTCCGCGGCGTGCTCCATGCCTGTCCGGGCGCACCGATCTCGATCTCGCACGTGGCGTAGTCAAGTTTCGCGTGCTCCACGCCTGCGAACGCATAGCTGACGAGCGCAGCAGCCTACAGCGACCCTGCCGTGCTCCCATGCCTGCCCGGGCGCACCCGCCGCGGGCCACGTCCCCTTCGGTGGCGGGCCCGCGGCTTCAGGAACCTCTGAACAATCGAGACATCCAGGGTGGTTCCCCCACCTTGACCCCCTATCCCCGTTCGTCCCGAGCGTAGCGAAGCGGAGTCGAAGGACGCGCTCATGCCTCCTGTCCCGATTGTTCGGAGGTTCCTTTGTGGTAAGGTGGCCGCATGGAGAAAACCCGAAGACCCGCGGAAGCCAAGGCGGTCCCGCACCGACTCGAGCATCACGGCCACGTGCGCACCGACGACTACTACTGGTTGCGGGACCGGGACGACCCCGACACCCTGGCGTACCTGGAGGCCGAGAACGAGCGCACCAGGACGACGCTGGCGCACGTCCGGGGACTCGAGGAGAAGCTGTTCCGGGAGATCAAGGGGCGGATCAGGGAAACCGACATGTCCGTCCCCTACAGGCGGGACGACTACTATTATTACACCCGCTACGAGGAGGGCAGGGAATACCCCCTGCACGCCCGCAAGCGCCGTTCCCTCGACAACCCGGAGCAGCTCATGCTCGACGTGAACGCGCTGGCCGAGGGCCACGAGTTCTTCGCCGTGGGCGGCCTCGCCGTGAGCTTCGGCCAGGACCTGCTCGCCTACGCGACCGACAGCCGGGGGCGGCGCATCTACGCCATCCGGTTCAAGGACCTCGCCACCGGCGAGACCCTGGCGGACGTCATCCCGGAGGCCACCGCGAACATGACCTGGGCCAACGACGACCGAACCCTCTTCTACGCCCGGCAGGACCCCGAGACCCTGCGGTCGCACCGCATCTACCGGCACGTGCTGGGAACCGACACGGCCGAGGACGTGCTGGTTTACGAAGAGGCCGACGACGCCTTCTCGACCCACGTGTTCAAGACCAAGTCCAGGAGATACCTGATGGTCGTCTCCTCCCAGACCCTGAGCAGCGAGTACCGCTATCTCGACGCCGACGACCCCGAGGGCGAGTTCACGGTCTTCCTGCCCCGGGAGCGGGACCACGAGTACGCGGTGGAACACTTCGAGGACCGCTTCTTCGTCCACACCAACCACCGGGCGAAGAACTTCCGCCTGATGGCGGCGCCGCTGGACCGGACCGGCAAGGAGCACTGGCGGGAGGTGGTCCCGCACCGACCGGACGTGCTGCTGGAAGGCTTCGAGGTGTTCAGGGACCACCTAGTGCTGGAAGAGCGGCGCGACGGGCTCGTGCGCATCCGGGTCATGGCCCGGAACGGAGGGGAAGACCACTACCTGGACTTCGACGAGCCCGCGTACCTGGCGCGGGTGAGCGTCAACCCCGAGTTCGACACCACGGTGCTGCGCTACGGCTACACCTCCATGACCACCCCGAACTCGGTCTATGACTACGACATGGCCACCCGCGAGAAGACCCTGCTCAAGCGGGAGGAGGTGCTGGGCGGGTTCGACCCCGGGAACTACCGCACGGAGCGGCTCCACGCGACGGCGCCGGACGGCGTCCGGGTCCCCCTGTCGCTGGTGCGCCGCAAGGGGATGGAACGGGCCGGCGGGAACCCGCTGCTGCTCTACGGTTACGGCTCCTACGGCCACAGCCTGGACGCCAGCTTCGGGTCGGCGCGGTTGAGCCTGCTGGACCGGGGCTTCACCTTCGCCATCGCCCACGTCCGGGGCGGCGAGGAGTTGGGGCGTTCCTGGTACGAGGACGGCAAGCTGCTCAGGAAGAAGAACACGTTCACCGACTTCATCGCCTGCGCCGAGCACCTGATCGCCCAAGGCTACACTGCCCCGGATCGGCTGTTCGCCATGGGCGGAAGCGCCGGCGGGATGTTGATGGGGGCGGTGGTGAACATGCGCCCGGATTTGTTCGAGGGCGTGGTGGCCCAGGTCCCGTTCGTGGACGTGGTCACCACCATGCTCGACCCGGACATCCCCCTCACCACCGGCGAGTACGACGAGTGGGGCAACCCCAACGACAAGGAGTACTACGACTACATGCTGTCGTACTCCCCCTACGACAACGTGGAGGCCGGGGAGTACCCCCACATGCTGGTGACCACCGGGCTGCACGACTCCCAGGTGCAGTACTGGGAGCCGGCCAAGTGGGTCGCCAAGCTGCGCGCCGCCGGGACCGGCCGCAACCGGCTGCTGCTCAAGACCAACATGGACGCGGGGCACGGCGGCGCGTCCGGCCGCTTCAAGCGCTACCGCGAGGTGGCGCTGGAATACGCCTTCCTCCTGGACCTTGCGGGGATCGGGGAATAGCGCGGGGGTCCTCCGCCCTCGGGCCGCCGGCTACTTGTCCTCGTCGTCCTCGTCCATGGACATGGCCTTGAGGTGCTTGTCGATGGTGGCGTAGCCCTTCCACTGGTCCACCAGCCAGTAGCGGATGCCGAACTCGAACCGGAGCTCGCGGGTCTCGCCGTCGCTGGGGTTGAAGTGCTGGTGGTGCATCATGCCCGGGGGGACGTGCACCGCGTCTCCCTGCTCCCAGGTGTACTGCCTACCGCCGATCTCCGAGTAGCCGGCCCCCTGAAGAGCGTAGAGGTACGCCTCCGGGTGGGCGTGGCTGTGGCTCTTGGAGCGCGGCAACTCCACGAAGATGGAGCTGATGGCCGCGGCCGTGGCCTTGAAGCCGTTGCGGTTGCCGCTGCGGCCCATGAGGAAATAGGTGGCGCCGTGCTTGGACTCGGCCGAGAGCTCGTGCTGGTCCTGACGCATGGAGATGCGCCGTTGGTCCTCCGGCCAGTACTGGGACTCCTCCGGTCCGATGCCGGCCAGCGCCGCTGCCTCGTTCTCGCCGCAGTCCTCGAACTGGTCCATGCGGCCCATATAGACCGAAGCCTCCAGGTGCCAAGCCAGCCCCGAGAGATAGCCCACCGGCGCGTCGCCCGTATTGAACAACTGGTGCCGGGACCGGTACGGCACGTGCAGGACGGTGCCGGGACCGAAGTCGTAGCGCTTTCCGTCCAGCAGCAGGAAGCCGTTGCCGCTCTCCACGTAGATGGCCTCCTCCCCGTGGCTGTGGAGGCCCGTATGCCATCCCACGGGGATCTCCGCGCGCATCATCAGGCTGCCCCCGGTGGGGAAGCCCAACTCCGGGGCGATCATGAGCGCCGCCCTGGCGTCCTGGCGCGTCCGTACCCACGCCAAGTCCTTGTGGCGCGCCACCCTGGGGGCGTCCTCCACGAACTTCTCGTTCCGTTCCGTGACGCCCAGCCACTCACTGTAGAAATCGCTCATGGTTCCTCCCTGGGTTCCCCCCTGCGCGCAGCCCACCGGCGCACGGTCGGGATGGACAGGGTTCTTAGACCAATTCCCGTCCGGCCACAAGAAGGAGCGGACGGGACCATGACCGGTCTTCTTCTCGCAGCGGTCTTTCCGTATGCGCCGCCTTGTGGAACGCACGAGGCTACTTCGGGCCGACGGCCACCACGCTTTCCGTGTCTCCCGCGGCCAGGGCGTTCATGTAGGCGAGGATGAGGTCACGGGTGCGGTAGTGGCCGAACTCGGCTTCGTCTTCGCGGCGGACGATGGGGAAGGTGCTCAGGATGTATTCTGCGTCGTCCCGGTCGATTCCGTAGAGGTGGAAGTAGAGGGCGTCGAGCCGCGCCCGCAGGTGGCGGCGTTCCTCTTCGTCCCAGATGAAAGGCGGACCGTCGTAGCCGAGGTCACGGGCGAAGGGGGCCATATCGTGGGCGGTGTAGGTGAGGCGGAGCACGTGGTCGCGGACGAGGTCTCGGGCCGCGGCGTTCCCGAAACGCCGGTTGTAGCCATCGGGCGCGATAACGGGAAGTTGCTCGACGATGTACAGGTTCAGTGTCTGCCCGTGGATCTTCTGCCGTGTAACGAAGTCGAACGCCAGACTGTTGAAGTTCGCAACCAGGGAAGGAGCAGAGTCCTTGTAGGCAGCCGCGGTATCGCAAGGGTCGCCGTAAACCGGGAGGAAGACAGGCGTCTTGTTCCCAAACGCCGCCTTCGGCAACAGCGAGCTAATCATGGTGCGCCTGTTGGTCGGCGCAGTAATTTCCTTGAATCCCAAGACCCAATCCAACTCCCACGGCCATTCAAAGGCATCCGCGCGGACCCAGAATTGCGGATTGGGCAGCCAGTTCGGATCGGCGTGCTCTTCAAGGGTCGTGGTCCTGGGCTGGGCGGGGCGGTTCAGGTTCTTCGGGTTGACCACGACGCTGGCGGCGCGGTGATCGAAGGCCTGCACCATCTTGCCTTCGTACAGCGGCCAGCAGAATTCTTCCCCGCGTTTCCAGCGGTTCCCCCGGACGGGGTAGAAGCCGTCGGCTTCGAGTTGCGCCCGGGTTCGGAACAGCATGGAATCATTGGTCATGTCGAACATCCGCACGTACCGGACCGGCCAAGCGCGCCGTTCTACATCCGTCGAACGGTCCACCAGCAGCGGATGACGCTCATGGACCCGACGGGTGATCTCCGCGTCCCGGCGGGTGCGGAAAACCGGAGTGGTGCCGGTGTTCGGGTTGATCCGGGCGAAGTCTGCCGGCGTCAGCGAGAAGCACCTATCCGGATCCTGGATGGTTTGGGTGCCGTCCAGGAAGAAGGCGTAGTCGGTGCGAGGGAACTTTCGCTCCTCTCCGCCGAAAACGATGGCACAGAATTTGAGACTCGGGTGCACGGCCGGGAAGAACCGCGGCTTGCCGGTATAGGAGGGAGGTTGGTTCTGGAAGTCGAACAATGCGGCTACCCGTCCGCTGGTGGAGACCATCTGGAAAAATGGCGCTGCGGTCAGATCGCCATAGATGCCCGATGGCGTAAGCAGTCCCACGAACCCGTCCGGCTTCACCAGTTGCATGGCCCGCTCCACGAAGAGCGAATAGATGTTGACGTCGCCGCGGCCGAGCAGAGGGTAATCGCCGTGGGAGCGGACCATCCGGCTCCGGCTCTCGGCCTCGGCCTTGGCGTCGTCGAACTCGGCCGCAAGGGACGCCCCCTGCTGACGCAGCCGCCTGACGCGCTTTTTTCGTTCCGCATCGGTCTGGGCGTGGGCGATGGCAGAATCGCGGGTCGCAAACCACTCCACCTCCTGCAGCTTGATGCGGTCCCACGGCGGGTTGCCGATGACCGCGTCGAAGCCTCCTGCGGGGCGCGGGTCATGCCAACGGCGCCATACCCCGGGAAAAGCCAAGTCCCAGTGGAGGAAACGCTCACGGCCGGCGATGGAGCGGGCTTCCTCCCACGTCGCCCCGAAGGCCGCCCGGGAGCCGTTGTGGTCGGTGGTCGTTTCGTCGGCAAGGCTGTCCGGCCCCTCCACCAGCAGCTTCCAGGCGTCCGCCAAGTGTCGGCCCAGGGTCTCTGCCAGAGGGGCCTCGAAGGCGGCGAGATCCTTCTTCTTCCTTCCCGCGGTCAACCACCGGAAACCGCAGAGGAAGTCGAGCAGGCCGCGCAACTCCGCGGTGCCCTTGTCGACTTCCGCGAACAGGTTCGCCGACTCCTGCACCTCCGAGATGTCGGCGTCGGACAACTCCTCGATGCGCTCCATCCCTCGACTGGCGGCCTCGGTTGCGGCGATGGCGCCGGAGAAGAACAGGACGGCGAACTTGCGCAGGTCCTCCGTAGCCGCCGCCACACGCATGCCCACCAGGGAGTCGCCGCAGCGCAGGTGGTGGTCCAGGAACGAGAGCGGCGCGCCCACCGTGAAGCTGTGGAGCCACAGCGACACCTTGGCCAACTCTACCGTGAGGGGGTTCTTGTCCACGCCGTAGATGCAGCGCTTGAGCACCATGCGGCGGATGATGGCCGAGTCGGTGAGCTGCGCCTCGTCCAGCACCCAGCCGGACTCCCGCGCCCGTTGCAGGAGGTCTCCGCGGATGGCCGCCACGCGCTCCACCAACGGCGACACGTAACCGCCGTCGAGCCATTCCGGGATCGCCGACGCCTGCTCCACCAGATCGGCCACGGCGTCGGCGAGGAAATCCACCGCGGTGACCAGGAAGTGGCCGCTGCCCATGGACGGGTCGAGCACCTTCAGGTTCAGCACCGCCTCCGCGGGGTCCAGGTCGAGCAACTCCGCCTTGCGCCGGGCCTTGGGACGACGGTCGCTCCGCAGTTCCGCGGCCTTCCGTTCGAACGCTTCGCGCCGCTCTTCGACCAGCGGTTTCAGGGTCCGGTCCACGATCAGGTCCACCAACTCCTGGGGGGTGAAGAAGCTGCCGCTGTCCTTGCGGGCGTAGGGGTTGGGACGGACCACGATGGCGCCGTCCTCGTTGCGGACCGGTTCCTGCTCCAGCAGCCGCTCGTAGATCGAACCGAGTTGCTGCACGGACATGTCCCGGTAGTTGACGAAACGCGGACCCTTCCCGTCCGCGTCCTCGACGTGGCTGAGGTCATGGATGATGGGAGCGACCGCGGCATCGGGCAGGCGGACCTCGTCCAGCAGCGGCGCGGCGTCCGAACCGAACAGGCCGCCGTTGTAGGGCGGCAGTCCGATGGATTCGTCACCCTCGTTCACGAGCTTGAAGAGCGTGGTCAGGCGGTCGTGGTAGTTGGCGGCCACGGCGGAAAAGGCGTCCCCGTCGGCCGTCCTGCGGGCCACATCGTCCCGCACCCCCTCGCGTGCTCCGTAGTCGTCGTAACGCGAATCGTTGACCGGCAGCAGCCCCCTGTCCTCCGCGTAGAAGACGAACAGCAGTCGGTAGAGGAAGATCAGCGCCGCCTGGCGTATTTCGGGAAGCTCCTCGGTCGTATGGTCCGCCAGCGCCCCGACGAGGTTGGGAAAGACGCGGTTGAACACCACGCCGGACAGGTCCCGCGCCACCTGCTCCTCGTAGCGTCGTCCCTCCGCGAGGGCGGTTTCCAGGAAAGTGGCCTTGGCGCCCTCCCGGAGCGTGAAGGCGTCCCGGCCGAACAACAGGCGGAAGGCGCGGAGAAGGTCGTCGTCGTCCGAGCGGAGCGCTTCCCCCAGATCGACCTCGAAGTAGCCGCTGTCCCGGGGCCGGGCGCGCCCGTCGTAGAGACGCCACACGCCGCCGTTGGTCAGTATGCCCCAGCGCACGCGGCCGTCCGAAACGCTCTCCGCGGTGGCGAGATACCGAAGGACCTGCCTGTGAGGCGTCTCCGCCCGCGTCTTGCCCTCCGGGCTCCGGGCGGCCAGGGACAGACCGAAGCGTTTGCTCTCCTGCACCGCCGCGGCGTACCGGATACGCTCCCCGGGGTTGCGTTCGGTCTCGGCCAACGCCCTGGCTTCGGCGTCCGCAAACAGCAGGTGGTCGGGAACGTCCTCCGTACCCTGTTGCGGCAGGTAGTCGGTCCATCCCAACGACTCCAGGACGGGACGGACCAGGTCCTGCTCGGTCTGGGCCTCGTTGGGCTCGTGAGACCGGCCGAGGGCCTCATGGCGCCGTGCAACGCCGTCCCGAAAGGCGGCAAAGGCTTCCGGCCGGGAGACCGACGCCTTCCACTCGGGCGTCTCCCTTATGCCGCGGGTGAGGAAGTAATCCGTGAACATGTCCGCTCAACGACCGCCCGCCGGGGTCCGCGCGGCGCGCAACGCGGCGTGTGCCGCGGGACCGGCGTGCAGGAGGGGCAAGGAACGCATGGCCGCGGGGAACATGGCAAATCCCGCACGGGGTTTCAAGGCGGAACCGGGACGTGAACCGGGGCGTGGGCAGGACCGGCGCACCCGCCCGCCGCCGACCGGGTGGTGGACTTGGGGGGAGCGGGCGCGCTTGACAGTGCTCGGGAGGCGGGTCTATGATACGCGGCTCGGTTACCAGGCGAGAAGTGAACTCCGTAATGCGGTCCAACAACCCTGCCCGGCCGCATGGTTCATGGTTCTTCGCAGTGACGGCATCGGTTGCGGTCGAGACGAGGAGAGCGCGGAGCGGCGCCGTTCGGCCACGCGCTGCAACCGCCCGTTTCCGGGACGCTCGAATCCTTCGGCCGCCGGATACGCAGGGTTTTCATCCGGTTCGACAGACCACAAGGAGGGCTGAGTCATGGCGACGAAACTGAAGTTCGGGCTGCTCCTGCCCCATTTCGGGGACCAGGGATCGGCCGAGAAGTGCATCGAGGGGTCGAAGCTGGCGGAGTCCTACGGGTTCGATTCCGTCTGGGTGCGCGACCACCTGGTCTTCGAGCCCCACGGCATGGAAGGCACGGACAACACCCACATCGAGTGCGTCGCCATCCTGTCGGCGATCTCGTCCGTGTGCAGGAAGCTGACGCTGGGCACGGGCACCGTCATCTCCCACCGGCACCCCATCCACCTGGCCCAGTGCATGGCGGCCCTGAGCGTGCTGGCGGACGGCAAGGTCATCATGGGCATCGGCGCGGGCACGTTCCAGCACGAGTTCGCCGCGGCCGGCCTCAAGAACACGCGCGACGACCGCTTCAACCTCGCCAAGGTCAACTCCCACATCGTGCGGCGGCTCTGGGCCGGCGAGAAAGTCGATTACGAGGACGAGTACTTCTCCTTCGAGGACGTGGAGCTCAAGCCCACGCCGTTGGCGCCCATCCCCATCTGGTACGGCGGCGGCACGCCGGCGTCGTGCCGCCGCGCGGTGGACTACTGCGACGGATGGATGCCCGGCCGCATCCCGCTGGCGACCTTCCACAAGTGCATCGAATACCTGCACGACCTCTGCGACAAGGCCGGCAAGCCCATGGTCACCACCGGGGCCATCCCCATCACCAGCATCGCCAGGGACAAGGACACCGCGGTGAGCAAGGTCAACGCCCCGGGACTCATCAACGAGGGCAACAAGAAGCCCACCTGGGTCAAGCCGGCTTCGGGGACCTTCTCCAGGCTGGAGGACATCGAGGGGCTGCTGCTGGCGGGCACGCCGGAAGACGTCGTCCGGGACTCGCAGCGCTACGAGGAGGGCGGCCTCGACCACATCGTCTATGACCTGCGGTTCCGCTACGCGGACTGGTACGAGCAGATCGACCTGCTGGGCAAGGAAGTGCTGCCGGCCCTGCGGGCCTAGCGCCCCTGGCCGGGGTTCGGAAGCCCGGGTCCGGCGGACCCGAGGCGGAAGCCCGCTCCGCGCCGCGGGCTTCCGGGAGAGCCACATGCAAAAAGAAGACGTCCGTTTCTACAGCGAGGGTTACAAGGTCCACGGGACCCTCTACCTGCCCGACGGCGACAAGGGGAAACCCTGGCCGGGCATCGTCCAGGGCCCGGGCTTCCTGGGACTCAAGGACGCCAAGCACTACATCCTGATGTTCGAGCGGTTGTGCGAGGCGGGCTACGCGTGCCTGTGCTTCGACTACCGGGGCTGGGGCGAGAGCGAAGGACCGCAGAAGGGCTGGGTGATGCCCACCTGGCAGGCGGAGGACATCCGCAACGCCATCACCTACATGGAGACCCGCGACGACGTGGACTCCGACCGCATCGCCACCTACGGGTCCGGCGGCACCGGGGGCGGCAACGCGGTGCTGGTGGCGGGCATCGACAGCCGCGTCAAGTGCGTGGTGTGCTACCTGGGGGTGGCCAACGGCCGCGACTGGCTCCATTCCATGCGCCGGGAATACGAGTGGCTCGACTACCTCAAGCGCATCGAGAAGGACCGCAGGCAGCGGGTGCTCACCGGCGCCGGCGAACTCGTGCCCGCCCGGGAGGAGATCATGGTCCAGACCCCGGAGCGCAAGACCACCAACATCAAGAAGGAAGTGGCGTCCAAGATCCCCAACCAGATGCCGTTGCAGTGCGCCGCGGAGATCCTGGACTACCGGCCGGAGGACGTGGTCCACAGGATCGCGCCCCGGGGAGTCCTGTTCATCGCGGTGGAGAACGACGCCACCACCCCGGAGGAGCAGTCCGTCCGCATGTACGAGAAGGCGGGAGAGCCCAGGAAACTCGTCATGCTGCGCAAGACCACCCACTACGGGGTCTATAACGACTACTTCGACCAGATCGCCGGCGAGGTGGTGGACTGGTACAACCGCCACCTGAAATACGACCGCATCGCGGTGACGGAGCCCTGAGGGGGCCCGTCCGGGCAGGCGCCGGCCCGACGGCGCCGCGCCCCGCACCGAAGGATTCGAGGAGCTGACATGGGTAAATTCGAATTCGGCATCCGGGTGCCCAACTCCGGACCGCTTTCCAGCAAGGAGAACATCGTCAAGGCGGCGCAGAACTCGGAGGAGCTGGGCTTCGACACCGTCTGGCTCCACGACCACGTGGTGTGGAGCTCGGAGATGCACCGGCACCACATCTCGTCGGGGGCCGCGGAAGCCCTCACCGACGCCCAGGAGGCCAACTTCTTCGAGGCCATGACCACCATGTCGTACCTGGCCGCCAAGACGAAGGACATCCAGATCGGGGTGGCGTGCCTGGTCATGCCGCTGCGCAACCCCATCTACGCGGCCAAGCAGTGCGCCACGCTGGACCACCTGTGCGACGGGCGGCTCCTGGTGGGGGTCGGCCTCGGCTCCAAGGCCACCCGAGACTCCAGCGAGTTCGACGTCTTCGAGGTGCCCGTCAAGGGCCGGGGCAACCGCACGGACGAGTACATCGAGGCCATGAAGGCCATCTGGACCCAGCCCATGGCGTCCTACGAGGGCAAGTACCTCAAGTTCGACAACGCCGAGGTCCACCCCAAGCCGCTGCAGAAACCCCATCCTCCGGTGTGGGTGGGCGGCTGGATGGACCAGGCCGCGGTGCGCGCCGGGCGCTACGGCGAGGGCTGGATCCCCGGATGGCTTTCGCCGGCGGAGATGGCTCGGGGCTGCGGCATCCTCAGGAAGGCGGCCGAGGACGCGGGCCGGGACCCTGCGGGCGTCAAGATCGCGGTAGAGAAGCTGGCCGCCATCGCCCGCACCCGGGACGAGGCCCTGACCCTGGCGCTGCCCACCATCCGCGAGAGCTCCCACACCTACGAGCGCGACGTGGACAACATCCAGTTCGCGCTGGACCGCCACATCATCGGCTCGGTGGACGACGTCCGGAAACGCCTCGACGAGTTCATCGAGGCCGGCGTGCAGCACTTCGAGCTCAAGCTCATCTACCCGGACATGGACACCATGTACAGGGAGATGCTGCTCTGGTCCGAGGAGATCATCCCCCACTATGTCTAAGCCGCAAGCCCACATGGACCTGCGCTTCGAACTCAACGGCAAGACCGTGGCCGTGGAGTGCGAGCCGCAAGAGACCCTGTCCCAGGTGCTCCGGGACCGGCTGAACCTCACCGGTACCAAGATCTCGTGCGAGGTCCAGGTCTGCGGGGCCTGCACGGTGCTGGTGGACGGCCTGCCGGTGAGCTCCTGCACGTACCTAGCCTACGAGTCCCAAGGGCGGAGCGTCACCACCATCGAGGGCCTGGAGAAGGCCGACCGCACGCTGCACCCGATCCAGCAGTGCTTCATCGACGAGTTCGCGTTCCAGTGCGGCTTCTGCACGCCGGGGATGATCCTGTCCGCCAAGGCGCTGCTCGACGACGTCCCGAACCCCTCCGACCACGAGATCATCCACCACATGGACGGCAACCTCTGCCGCTGCACCGGGTACGTCCCCATCGTCAAGGCGATCCGCAAGGCCGCGGCAGTGATGAGGCAGGAGGCCGGGAAATGAGCGACGACGGCAGCCGCGACTTCCAGGTGGTCAACCGCTCGGTGCCGCGCCGGGACGGCCGGGCCAAGGTCTCGGGCCGGGCGCTCTACGTGAGCGACGTCAAGCTGCCGGGCATGGCCTACGCCAAGGTGCTGCGGAGCCCCTACGCCCACGCCCGCATCGTCTCCATGGACACGTCCGGGGCCGAAGCCCGGGCCGGCGTGTACGACGTGCTCCGGGGAGACCGCCTGGAGGGGCTCAACCCCTATTTCGGCCACGCGGTCAAGGACCACCCGCTCATCGCCATCGACAAGGTCCGGTACGCGGGCGAGCCCGTGGCCGCGGTCATCGCCGTGGACGAGATCACCGCCTACGAGGCGCTGGAACTCATCCGGGTGGAGTACGAGGAGCTGCCCGCGGTCATGGAGCCCGGGGAGGCGCTGGAGAAGACCGCGCCCCTGCTGCACGAGCGGCAGTTCGAGGCCGGGGCGCTGCGGGGCTTCAAGGGCGAGGTCACCGCGGGCCGGGGCTCCAACCTGTGCCAGGAGCACCACGTCGAGTGGGGCGACGTGGACGCGGCGTTCGCCCGGGCGGCCGCGGTGGTGGAGGGCGAGTACTACTTCCCCATGGCCTACGCCTACGCCATGGAGCCCTACGTGGCCATTGCCGAAGTGGGCGACGATGGCGTGACCATCTACTCGTCGGCCCAGCATCCGTTCATGGTGCGCCACGACCTGAAGACCATCTTCGACCTGCCGGTGAGCCAGATCCGCCTCATCGTGCCGTTCGTGGGGGGAGGCTACGGCAGCAAGTCCTACACCAAGGTCGAGCCGCTGGCGTCGGCGTGCGCGTGGAAGGCCCGCCGGCCGGTCAAGCTCCAGCTCAGCGTGGAAGAGGCCATGCTCACCACCCGGGGCGACGACGCGCTCACGTGGATGCGCACCGCGGTGGACGCGGACGGGAAGATCATCGCGCGCCAGGCGAAGATCTACATGAACACCGGCGCCTACGCGGAGAACAGCCCGCTGGTGTGCGAGAAGTCGTCCAACCGCTGCGTGGGACCCTACTCCATCCCCAACGTCCGCATCGACAACTACTCGGTCTATACCAACACGGTGCCGGCCAGCTCCTTCCGGGGTTTCGGCTGCGCCCAGGTGACCATGGCGGGAGAGTCCCAGATCGACGAGCTCGCGGCCCGGATCGGCAAGGATCCCTATGAGTTCCGCATGGACAACGTGGCGCGCCCGAAGCAGGAGTTCTTCCCCGGCATGCGCCCGTTCGACGGCACCCTCACCGAGGACCTGCGCATCGTGGCCGACAACATCGGCTGGAAGGAGCCCCTGCCCCGGGGCCGCGGACGCTCCATCGGGTGCTCGGCCAGCGACGCCGGCGCCTATCCGCTGACCTCCACGGCCGTGCGCGTGCACGCGGACGGCTCGGTCTCGCTGATGATCGGCAGCACCGAGCTGGGCCAGGGCAGCCACACGGTGCTGCCCCAGATCGCCGCAGAGGAGCTCGGGGTCCCCTTCGACAAGGTGCGGGTGGTGTCGTCGGACACGGCCATCACGCCCTACGACCGATCCACCGGCGCGAGCCGCACCACCACGCTCATGGGGCGCGCGGTGCAGGAAGCGAGCCGCGAGGCCAGGGAACAGATGGTCCGCATGGCCGCGGACGTGCTGGGGGTCGAGGAGTCCGAGATCCGCCCGGTCCGGGGCGGCGTCGTCTGCGGGGAGGCGCGGCTGGACTGGTCCGAGGTGCTGACCCGCTACTACCGGCTGCCGGACGGCGAGGTCATCGGCCGCGCCTACATCCGCAAGGACGGGGACTTCGCCCGGTTGCCGGTGTTCTGGGAAGCCGCCTCCACCGGAGTGGAGGTGTCGGTGGACGAGGAGACCGGCAAGGTGACCATGGAGACCCTGGGCACGGCCGGCGACGTGGGCCTGGCCATCAACCCGGCCCTGGCCGAGGGCCAGGACATCGGCGCCGCGACCACCGGCATGGGCATCGGCATGTTCGAGGAACTGGTGTTCGACCGCAACCAGCTCCTCAACGGCAACCTGCTGGAGTACCGCCTGCCCCGCTTCTCCGACATGCCGCGGTCGGTGAAGCTGGAGCTGGTGGAGAACCGCGACGGGGTGGGACCCTACGGCGCCAAGGGCGGCGGCGAGGCGTCGCTCAACTCCCTGCCCGCCAACATCGCCAACGCCGTCTTCCGCGCCACCGGCGCCCGGGTGCGGCGGGCGCCGCTGACGCCGGAAAAGGTGTGGCGCGCCATCCGCGACGCCCGCGGAGGGACCCGCCCATGATGCCGCTGCGGCGCTTCGCCATCCATCGGCCCGCGGACCTGAAGGAGGCCGCGGCCATGCTCGACCACTACGGCGAGACCGCCAGCCTCTACGCCGGCGGCACCGAGCTCCTCCTGGCCATGCGGCATGACCTGCTGCGCTACGAGAACCTCATCGACGTGAAGGCCGTGCCGGGACTGGACGGCATCGAGCGCCGCGGCCCGCACCTGCACCTGGGCGCCGCGGCCACCCACCGGAACATCGAGCGCTCGGCCCTGGTGCGGGAGTCCCTGCCCGTGATGGCCGAGATGGAAGCCAACGTGGCCAACGTGCGCGTGCGCGCCGCCGGCACCCTGGGCGGCAACCTGTGCTTTGCCGAGCCCCATTCCGACCCGGCGACCCTGCTGCTGGCCCTCGGAGCCGCGGCGCGGGTCCAGGGAAGGTCCGGGGAGCGCGTCCTCGCCATGGACGAGCTCCTGACCGGAGCCTACGAGACCTCCCTCGGCCGGGAGGAGGTCCTCACCGGAGTGGAAGTGCCGCTGCCCGGGCCGGGGCAGCGCGCCGCCTACCTCAAGTTCCAGGTCCACGAGCGGCCGCTCCTGGGCCTCGCCCTGGTCCTGGAACTGGACGAGGGCGGCGCGGAAATCCGGGAAGCCCGTTGCGCGGTGGGCTGCGTGAGCCCCCGGCCCTGCCGCTCCGCGGCCGCGGAAAGCCTCCTGGCCGGTCCCGCGGACTCGGTCGGCGAGCGCCTTGCGGAAGCCGCGAACGCCCTCGCCGACCAAGCCGCGCCGGTGGACGACCGCGAAGGCAGCGCGGAGTACAAGCGCCACCTCATCGGAGTCCTGCTCCGCCGCGCCGCGCAACGGTGCCTCGGGGCCGAGGCCTGAAGCGGACAGCGGCGCGCTGAGGCTTCCCCCCTGACGCGCATCCCGGGCGCGCTCCCCGGAAGTCGTCCGCGGACCGCACGGACGCCGCCCGGCAGCGCCGCAAGCCGCCCCTCCCCGTACCGACAGCGCCATGCGTTTCCCCGCTCCGCTGGTTCCCGGCATCCTCGTCAGGCGCTACAAGCGCTTCCTCGCAGACGTGGAGCTCGACGACGGCGCGCGGGTGACCGCCCACTGCACCAACACCGGCAGCATGCTCGGGTGCAACGCCCCGGGCAGCCGGGTCTATCTCTCGGAACAACGGGGCAAGGGACGGAAACTGCCCTTCACCTGGGAGTTGATCCGGGTGGGCCGAACGCTGGTGGGGATCAACACCCTGGCGGCCAACCGGCTCGCCCGGGAGGGCATCGAGACCGGCGCGGTCCGGGAACTGCAAGGTTACGAGCAACTCCGGCCGGAGGTGCGCACCGCGCCGGGGTCCCGGCTCGACTTCCTGCTGGAGAACCCCGGGGAGCGGTGCTACGTGGAGGTGAAGAACGTCACCCTGGCAGTGGACCGGGCCGCCCTCTTTCCGGACGCCGTGAGCGAACGCGGGACCAAGCACCTGAAAGAGCTCATGCGGCTGCGGCGCCAAGGCCACCGGGCGGCGCTGCTGTTCGTGATCCAGCGGCGGGACTGCGACCGCTTCGGGCCCGCGGACCACATCGACCCCGAGTACGGGCGCTGGCTGCGCCGTGCGGTCGAGGCCGGCGTCGAGGTCTGTCCCTACCGGGCCCGGGTCACCACCCGCGCCATCTCCCTGGAGGAACCCGTCCCGCTCCGCCTCTGAAGGACCGGACGCGCCCGCGGCCCACGGGACCCGCCTGCGGCGTCCGCCAAGCGCGCGTCAGTCGAGGCTCTCGATGAACCCCTTGACCGCCCGGTTGAACTGCCCGGGGTGCTCCCGGTAGCAGAAATGGCCTGCCTTGTTGATGACGTGCATCTGCGCGTTCTCCGTGCTGTTGGCCACGAACTCGAACAGCGACAGCCCCCGCCGGTACTGGGCCGTGGGGTCGTTGTAGCCCCACACCACCAGGGTGGGGGTCTTGAGCCGGCCCTCCATCATCCACTGGAGGCACTCCTCCTTGTCGAGGATGAGGTTCGGCATGAACAGCTTCCCCTTCAGTCCCTGTCCGCTCATCTTGCGCACGGATTCCCGGTACTTGGGCAACTCGGCGATCTCCACCGCGGCGTCCACCCACCGTTCCGTGATGTGCCCGGTGCCGTAGGAATAGCGCTCCAGGACCCACCGCTGGCTCTCCCGGCCGAGGCGCGGCTCGGGCGCGTCCGCCATGACCAGCTCGGTGAGGGAGGGTCCGGGAGAGAGGGTGCCGCTGTCCACGATGATGCACGACTTGACCGCCTCGGGATGCAGCAGCGTCAGCCGCGCAACCACGAAGCCGCCCCGGGAATGGCCGCACACGTGGGCCTGCCGGATGCCCAGGGCCTTGAGGAAACCGTAGGCGTGCTCCACCACCGCGGCCGGCGTGTAGTCGTCGTCGGTCCTGGGGTTGTCCGTGTGCCCCTGGCCGAGCTTGTCCACCGCGATGACCCGGAACGACTCGGCCAACCCGTCGAAGTTGGGCTCCCAGTCCAGCGCGCTGTCGCACGCGTCCTCGGTGCCGAAGTGGCTGCCGTGCCACAGCACCAGCGGCTCCCCTTCGCCCTTCTCGAAATAACGCGTACGGACTCCGTCCACGTCGATGAACTTTGCGTCGGTCATGGGCATGCTCGAACCTCCCGTGGAATTGCATGAGGAACGTCTGTTCCGTTCCGGCTTGGACTCCCTCTCCCTGTGGAAAAGCGCGTCCTTCGACTTCGCTTCGCTACGCTCAGGACGAACGGGGGCAATCGTTCAGGGTTTCCCTAAACCTGGCTGCCTGAACCCGGGCTGTCCGAACCTGACGAAGCCGCCTCGGACGAGACCCCGCCGGAAACCCCACAGGACCGGAGCCGCCGGCCCCGTGCCCCGCCTGCCGGCGCCGCGTCCGGCCGCCGCTTCATCGGTGGAGCGCCATGAACGCGAACACCTTGGCGGCCTCCACCACGCTCCTGACCGGCACCAAGTCGTTGTCGGTGTGCTGGAAACGCACCGCCCGGGAGCCGTAGTTGACGGTCTCGATGCCCCGGACGTTGAGCAGCCCGGTGTCGTTGGCCGCGGTGGAGAAGCCGTATTCCGGCTCCCGTCCCAGCATGGCGCGGATGGCGCCGCCCAGAGCCTCCACCACGCCGGCATCCTTCCCCACCTCGCAGGGATACATGAACTCTTCCTTTTCCAGGACGACCTCGTAGGGATCCATGGCGCCGATGGCTTGTGCAATCTGTCGCACCGCGGCGTCGGCGTCGTCCCCGGGCAGCAGCCGGCGGTCCAGCCGGATGCGGCACTCGCCGGGGATCGTGTGGGTCGCCTTGGGGTAGCTCTCGATGGCAGTGGGGGTGAGCGAGGCCCGGCCCAGGTGGGGATGGCTCTTGTCCTCGGGATGGGGCATCAGCGGCGCGAGCCGCTCCAGCACCCGCACCGCGCCGTCCACCGCGTTCAGGCCGTCCCACGGCCGGCTGCTGTGGGCCGGGCGCCCGCGCACGACGACGCGCACGTCGATACGGCCCTTGTTGCCCAACTGGATCTCGGGCGGGCCGTCGATGAGGCCCCATTCCGCGGTGACCGCGCCGCGGGACAGCACGTAGTCCAGGGACTCGTGCTTGCCGCTCTCGCCCGCGGTGCTGGTGACGAAACAGAGGTCTCCGGGAAGCTCCCGTCCGCTCCGGGCCGCCAGCTTCACCGCCATGAGCATGGCCGCCAGACTCCCCTTCTGCTCGCATGCGCCCCGGCCCCACACGCACGGGCCGTCAAGGCCATGGGGCGCGCCATCGACCACCTTCCCCGAGTACGGATCCGGCATCGTGCCGGGCGCAGCGTTCATGGCGTACGAGACCAGCGCCAGACCCGGCGCCCTCCCCGCGCCCGGCAAGCGCGCGGTGAGGTTGCCCATGCCGTCGATGGCCGCGGCGACGCCTTCCGCCTCCAGCTCCGGCCGCACCACGTCCCGGATGAGCGCCAGCACCTGCGGCTCCCTTTCCAGCAGCTCGGTCTGGGGGCTCGGCGTCTGCACCAGCCTCACCAGCAGCCGCCGAAGCTCCGCTTCGTCCAGCCGTTCCTCGATCCGTTGCCTGACCTGGGCCGTGTCCATGGGACTCGTCCGGGCGCGTCCGCCGGGGGAGGCGCCGGGTGTCCTAGATCTCCACTTCCGTGCCGATCCCCTGTTCCAGCGCCCGACGGTACACGAGGGCGGCCGCGGCCACGTCCTGGACCGCGATGCCCACCGACTTGTACAGGGTGACCTCGCGGTCGCCGGTCCGTCCCGGCTTGGCGCCGGCCAGCACCTCGCCGATCTCGCCCCGTATGTGGTCCCGGGTGATGGCGCCTTCCTCCATGGCCAACAGGATGTCGCCGCACTCGGAGTGGATGGCGTCGCGGGAGTCCACCACCACCACGGCCCGTTGCACCGTGTCGCTCCCCAGCTCCCGCGCGTCGGGCCGGTGGGAGCCGACGGCGTTGACGTGCGCGCCGGGCTGCAACCACTCGGCCTTCAGGACGGGCTCGGACGCGGCCGTCACCGTGGCCAGGATGTCCGCCTCTCGGACCACCGCCTCCACGGACTCCTGCGGAAGGATCTCGCAGCCCACTTCCTCCTCCAGCTCCTCCTTCACGTAGATGGCGCTGACGCCCGACGGGCTCCAGACGAGGACCCGTTGGAGGGCGCGCACCCTGCCGAGGGCCCTGATGTGGGTCCGGGCCTGCGTGCCCGCCCCCAGGACTCCGAGCACCGGCGTCTCCGCCCGGGCCAGGACCCTGGTGGCCATGGCCGAGGCGCACGCGGTGCGGACCGCGGTGAGGTAGGTCCCGTCCATCAGCGCCAGCAGCTTGCCGGTCTCGGCGCTGTAGAGCGACAGGGTGGCGAGGATGGGCGGCAGTCCCCGTCTCGGGTTGTCCCGGAAGTAGGAGATGATCTTGATCCCCAGGGCGCTCCCTTCGCTCAGGAACGCCGGCATGCTCGTGATCCGCCCTCCGACCTCCGGCAGCGGGACCACCAGGCGCACCGGCATGACCGCCTTGCCGGTGGAGAACTGGACGTGGGCCTGCTCCAGCGCGGAGATCAACTCATCCATGTCCAGGATGCCTCGAACCTGTTCTTCGGAGATTACCAGCATGGAGCTTCCTTGCGTCGGGAGATGGGCGAACGAGACCATGACATATCGGGCTGCCGCGGCAATTGCAACGACGAGGGGGCGGCGGAAGGCCCGCGTTCCACTTGTCCCCCCGGTGGTGTATGCTATCGGGCCGGTTCAAGACGACGCGCGGAGGGAGACCGGAATGAAACGGGAACGCATCCTCGATTCCATCGAACAGCTCAACCGCGACATGGGCGAGAAGAGCCTCGAAGGCCATTGGAGCCTGGGGTTGGAGGACCTGCCCCCCTACCCCGTCACCAGCGTCCAGCCGCACCTGTGGCGTTGGGCGGACGTCCACGAGAGCCTGCTCCGGGCCGGCGAGGTGGTGAGCCTCGAAGACGCCGAGCGGCGCACCGTGCGCCTGCTGAACCCCGGCATCCCCGGCGGCCACGGCACCACGCACACCATCCACGTGTCGTTCCAGTACGTCAAGGACGGAGAGTACGCCCGCACCCACCGCCACTCGGCCGCGGCCTTTCGCTTCGTCCTGCAGGGACGGGACGCCTACACCACGGTCAACGGCCAGCAGTGCGTGATGGAAGAGGGCGACCTCATCCTGACGCCGCAGCTCTCCTGGCACGACCACGTCAACGAATCGGGCAAGCCCATACTGTGGCTCGACGGCCTCGACATCCCCCTCGCCCAGGCGTTGCACCAGCTCTTCTTCGAGCCCTACCACCAGGAGCGGCAGACGCTGGAGGCGACCAGTGACGAGGTGACGGGGTTCTACGGCCACGCGCGCCCGGCCGCTGCGCCGCCCGGGGAGTTCTTCCACTACAAGTGGGCCGACACGGAGCGGGACCTGGAGCGGCTCCGGCGCAGCCGCAAGGGCCGGGACCCCTTCGACGGCTACCTCCTGGAGTTCCGCAACCCGGTCAGCGGAGGCCCCACCATGCCCACCATCCAGTGCGCCGTGCAGTTCCTGGAGCCCGGCCGCGAGACCGCGGCCCACCGGCACACGAGCACGGTCATCTACCACGTCTATCAGGGCGCCGGCGCCACCATCATCGGCGGCCGGGAGTACCGGTGGCAAAAGGGCGACTCTTTCGTGGTGCCCCTGTGGCGCCAGCACGCCCACTCCGCGTCCGCCGACGCCGTCCTCCTGTCCATGAGCGACGCCCCGGTGCTGAAGGCCCTGGACCTCTACCGGGAGGCGAGCTGAGCCGCACCGGCAGACCGTCCGAGGGCGGCGGTCTCAGGTAGAGGAACGAGCGCGTCCTTCGACTTCGCTTCGCTACGCTCAGGACGAACGGGGGGTGGAAGGTCAGGGGGGAGGGAAATCCCTCATCCATGGCTCATGTGAACGGGAAAAGGGTGCAGAAATCCCTTCCTCCGTGTCCCATGTGAACGGGAAAGAGGGTGCGGGCAATCCCATCCTCCATGTCCCATGTGAACGGGGAAGAAGGGCGAGGGAAGTCTCCCCGTCCATGGCCATGTGTCGTGTTGACGATGGACCGGCCTCAAGTGTATGATCCCCGGACTCTTTGCACAGGGGGTTCCCTTACCGATGCGCAAGCGGACGATGGCGTTTCTCACCGTGGCCCTGCTGGCCGGCGCGCCGGCCACGCTCGGGGCCCAGGTAAAGGTCGGCATGATCACCACACTTTCCGGGGGCGGGAGCGCCCTCGGGGTGGCGGTGCGGGACGGCTTCAAACTGGCCGTGGACCAGGAAGGCGGCAAGCTCGGCGGAACACCCGTGGAGTTGCTGGTGGAGGACGACGCCCGCAAGTCGGGCAAGGCGCTGCAGGTGGCCAACCGCTTCCTGAAACGCGACGAGGTGGACATCGTGACGGGGATCATCTGGTCCAACCTCGCCCTCGCGGTGGTGCCGAAAGTGGTGGGCGCGGGGGTTTTCTACATCAGCCCCAACGCCGGTCCCTCGCTGCTGGCGGGCAAGGACTGCCACGAGAACTATTTCAACGTGGCGTGGCAGAACGACAACCTCCACGAAGCCATGGGGCAGTACGTGAAGGCGAAGGGGTACCGGAACCCCTACATCCTCGCCCCCAACTACCCCGCGGGAAAGGACGCGCTGCGGGGCTTCAAGCGCTTCTACGACGGCTCGTTGGCCGGGGAGACCTACACCAAGCTGGGCCAGAAGGACTACGCCGCAGAGATCGCGGCCTTGCGCGGCGCCAACCCGGACGCGGTGTTCTTCTTCCTGCCCGGCGGCATGGGCATCAGCTTCATCAAGCAGTACCACCAGGCGGGCCTCACCGGGAAGATACCGCTGTTCGGCCCCGCCTTCTCCTTCGACCAGACCATCCTCGGGGCGGTGGGGGACGCGGCCCTGGGGGTGGTCAACTCCTCCCAGTGGAACAAGGACATCGACGTCCCGGCCAACGAGGCGTTCGTGTCCGGGTTCCGAAAGGCATACGACCGCCTCCCCTCGCTCTACGCCAGCCAGGGCTATGACGCGGCTCGGCTCATCGCCGGAGCGCTCGCGAGCACCGGCGGCAAGGTCTCCGACAAGGACGCGTTCCGGGCGGCCTTGCGCAAGGCCGACTTCGAGTCGGTGCGAGGGAGCTTCCGGTTCGGCCCGAACCAGCATCCCGTCCAGGACATCCACGTCCGGGAGGTGGTGCGCGAGGGCAAGGTGCTGACCAACCGGATCATCGGCAAGGCGTTCTCCGACCACGCGGACGCCTATGCCGGCCAGTGCAGGATGTAACGTCCCCCGTTGCCCGGGCGTCCCGCCCCACGGGAACGGCCTCCCGGCCGGGTGAGGCGGGACGCCCGGCTCGCGCGCACGTCCCATGTCTGCCCTGATGGTGCTCGAGCAGGCGCTCAACGGCCTGCAACTGGGGGTGATGCTGTTCCTCATGGCGGCCGGGCTGACCCTGGTGTTCGGCATCATGGGGATGATCAACCTGGCCCACGGCTCGCTGTACATGGTCGGCGCGTACGTGTGCGCCACGGTCTATCAGCTCACGGGATCGTTCCTGCTGGCCCTGGGGGCGACGCTCTGCGCCGCGGCGCTGGTGGGCGTGGCCGTGGAGGTGGCGGCCCTGCGCACCCTCTACGCCCGGGACCACCTGGACCAGGTGCTGGCCACGTTCGGCCTCATCCTGTTCTTCAACGGGCTGACCAAGATCGTCTGGGGTCCTCGCGCGCTGTTCCTGGACGTGCCGGAGGCCCTGTCGGGAGCGGTCCGGATCCTTCCGGGCGTGGACTACCCGGTGTACCGCCTGGCCATCATCGCGGTGGGCATCCTGGTAGCGCTGCTGCTCTACGGGCTCATCGTGCGCACCCGCACGGGCATGATGATCCGCGCCGCGGCCAGCAACCGCGAGATCATCGGCGCCCTGGGCGTCAACGTCCCCATGCTCCACACTCTGGTGTTCGGGTTGGGCGCGCTGCTGGCCGGGCTCGCCGGCGCCATGGCCGGGCCGGTGTGGTCGGTGGAGGTGGGGATGGGCGAGAACATCCTGATCCTGACCTTCGTGGTGATCGTCATCGGGGGCATCGGCTCCGTGCGCGGGGCGCTCCTGGGAGCCGTCCTGGTGGGGTTCATCGACACCATGGGCCGGGCCTTCCTGCCGGTCTCCTTCGGCCTCTTCCTCGACCCCGCCACCGCCAACGGCGTCAGCGCCTCCCTCGCGTCCATGTCCATCTACATCCTCATGGCGGCCGTCCTGGTGTGGCGCCCGAGGGGACTCCTCCCGGCCCATGGCTGACCCGAGGGCGGTGCTCACGGCTGCGGGCGCGGCGGCCCTGGCCGCCCTGCCCCCCGCGGCCGCGGCGCTGGACGAGTCGTTCCTCATCGGCCTCTTCACCCGGATCTTCATCTACGCGCTGGCCGCGGTGAGCCTCGACCTCATCCTGGGCTTCGGCGGGATGGTGAGCTTCGGCCACTCGGCGTACTTCGGCGCGGGCGCCTACGTGGTGGGCATCCTCTCGTTCCACGCCGCGGACGGCGGCTCCCCGGCCGGGTGGTCCTCCCTCGCCGGCCTGGAGAGCGCCCTGACGGCCTGGCCCCTGGCCGCGGCGGCCGCGGCCGTCCTGGCCCTCCTGGTGGGCGCCGTCAGCCTGCGCACCAGCGGCATGTACTTCATCATGATCACGCTGGCGTTCGCGCAGATGCTCTACTACTTCTTCGTTTCCCTGGAAGTGTACGGCGGCGACGACGGCCTGGGCATCGGGCGGCGGAACCGCGTTCCGGGACTCGACCTGGAAAACGAAACGGTCTTCTACTACGTCTGCCTGGCCGCGTTGGCGGTCTTCCTGCTGCTCGGCCGGCGGCTGGTCCACTCCCGCTTCGGGATGGTGCTGCAGGGCTGCAAGGAGAACGAGCAGCGCATGCAGGCCCTGGGGTTCCCGGTCTATCGCTACAAGCTCGCGGGCTTCGTCGTGGCCGGGGCCGTGGCCGGCCTCGCCGGCGCGCTGATGGCCAACTACATGGGCTTCGTCAGCCCCGGGCTGATGCACTGGACCGTCTCCGGGGAGATCATGGTCATGGTAATCCTGGGGGGCATGGGGACGCTGATGGGTCCGGTGGTGGGCGCGGCCGCGCTGCTCCTCCTGGAAGAGGCGCTGTCCGCCTACATGGAGCACTGGATGGTGGTCCTGGGACCCATGCTGGTCCTCGTGGTGCTGTTCGCCCGCTACGGCGTCTGGGGCTGGCTCCGGTCCGGGAGGGACTCCGTTGGCTGAACCCCTGCTGGCGGCCCGCGGCCTCACCAAGGCGTACGGCGCCCTCAAGGCCACGGACGCCCTCTCCCTCGACGTGCTCCACGGGGAGGCGCACGCGGTCATCGGCCCCAACGGCGCCGGCAAGACCACCGCCATCCGCCAACTCTCCGGGGAGACGACGCCGGACCAGGGCGCCATCCACCTGGCCGGGCGCGACATCACCCGCAAGCCCGTGCACGAGCGCGCGCGCCTGGGACTGGCCCGCTCGTTCCAGACCACCTCCGTCTTCGGCGGCTTCACCGCGGAGGACAACGTGGCCATGGCGGTGCAGGCCCACGACGGCCACTCCTTCCGCTTCTGGCGGAGGGCGCGCACCGACCCCGCGCTGCGGCGCCCGGCCCGCCGCACCCTGGAGCAGGTGGGCCTCGGCGCGCGCGCCCACGTGGCGGCCCGCAACCTGGCCCACGGCGAGCGGCGTCAACTGGAGATCGCCATGGCGCTGGCCACCGGCCCGTCGCTGCTGTTGCTGGACGAGCCCATGGCCGGCATGGGCCCGGAGGAAGCCCGCCGCATGGTGGCGCTGCTGGACGCGCTCAAGGGGCAGGTGGCCATGCTGCTGGTGGAGCACGACATGGACGCGGTGTTCGCGCTGGCCGACCGGGTCACGGTGCTGGTGTCCGGGCGGGAAGTGGCCACCGGCGAACCCCACGTCATCCGGGCCGACCCGTTGGTGCGCGAGGCATACCTGGGAGAGGACGCCTGATGCTGGAGCTCGACGGAGTGCGGACCTTCTACGGTTCCAGCCAGATCCTCTTCGACGTGGCGCTGCGGGTGGACGCCGGCGAGATGGTGACCCTCATGGGCCGGAACGGCATGGGCAAGACCACCACGGTGAGGTCCATCATGGGACTGGCGCGGCCCCGGGCAGGGACCATCCGGTTCCGGGGCGTGGACATACGGGGCTGGCCGAGCCATGCGGTGGCGCGGGCCGGCATCGGGCTGGTGCCGGAGGGGCGGCAGGTCTTTCCCAACCTCACGGTGCGGGAGAACCTGCTGGTGGCCGCGGGGCGCGGGGCCGGTCCGGAGGGCGCGGGGGGAGAGCCCTGGACCCTGGAACGGGTGTACGACATGTTCCCCGCGCTGGAGTCCCGCACGAACTTCATGGGCTCCGCCCTTTCCGGAGGCGAGCAACAGATGCTCGCCATCGGTCGGGCGCTCATGACCAACGCGAGGCTCATCCTGCTGGACGAGGCCACCGAGGGCTTGGCCCCGCTCGTGTGCGCCGAGATCTGGCGCTGTCTGGACCGGCTCAAGGCCGTCGGGCAGGCCATCCTGCTCATCGACAGCAACCACGGCGCCCTGATGCAGCTCGCCGACCGCCACTACATCATGGAGAAGGGCCGCATCACCTGGACCGGCGACTCCGCGGCCCTGGCCGCGGCCGGTGACGTAAGGCGCCGCTACCTGGGCGTCTGAAAGGCCGCGCGCGCCCGGTCCCGCGACCAGGCCGCCAACCCGGGCAACAAGCCGGAAGGCAGGCGCCGCAGACACCCACTCCGTCACTCCCGCAGACGCCTACTCCGTCACTCCCGCGAAAACCTACCCTGTCATTCCCGCAGACGCCCCACCCCCGTCATTCCCGCGAAAGCGGGAATCCAGAAAACCCCTTGTGTTTCCATCCTTGCGAGCAAACCCCCTGGCGCCCTGTAGATTGGACAGGAGACTCTGGACAATCGGGCAGGTGGCATAGTGGATTCCCGCTTTCGCGGGAATGACGGCCTGGTCCCTGTCGTACGCCTTTCCCTCCTGCCTTACCCGCTCGAAAGCTGAAGCGCCCCGAGGTGGCGGAGTTTCAGGTTCGCGGGTCCCGGCTCTTTCGCATGAAGGAGCGGAGCCTGCCCGCGGCCGAACCCTCGCGGTACCGTCCCTTGGCCGCGTGGCGGATCTGGCACACCCCGGGGATGTCGAGGGCGGCGCCGTCCGTGCCCAGGAGCCAACGGAACGCGCGGTCCTCGTAACACTTGCGAAACCGGGGGGCGGGCCGCTGGTAGAGGCCGATGGACTCGCAGTAACCGATGGCCCGGGCCATGTCGCCGTGGGTGATCTGGTAGGGTCCCTTGGCCCGGTCGTGGTTGCCGCCGAAAGGGCGGAACTCCTCCCGCGGTACGTCGCGCACCGCGGGCCCGGCCCTGCCCTGCCGCAGCAACTCGTGGTCTTCCGGCAACAGCGGAGTGCCCAGAGGCGTCCGGGGATGGACCAGGGCGTCGTCCCTGCCCTGCAACAGGTCCGCCAGCGCGGCGAGGCAGCCGTCGTGGAACACGACGTCCGCGTCCGTGAACCAGATCCAGTCGGCGCGGGTGGAGCGGGCGGCCAAGTTGCGGCCGATGCTGCGGCGGAAGAGGCTCTCCCTGGGAAGGGCGCGCCAGCGCCACGAAACCCCCGGCACGCGGATGCCCTCGAAGAACCGCAGCACGCGCCGGACCGGTTCGTCCTCCGGCGCGTGATAGACGGTCATGGTGACGTGGAGCCGGTCGGTGCGGTGGTTGACGAGGGAGCTGAGCTGGTAGGTCAGGAAATGCCCGTACCGCCAGCAGTGGCTCACGATCTCCAGGCGAAGCCTCCCGGTGCGTCTAGCCCTCGCCACGCTGCCGGGATCGACGCTGCGAAACCACGAAGCGGGCAACGCGCCGCTTGCGGCAAAGCGGTAGAACAGGCCCGCGGCCGCGTCCGTGAGCTCCGACATCGGGGGCTTCCCACGCTACCGGCGAAGCGGCAGGGACCTCTACGATCCCCCCTCGGCGCTCTCGGCCACCCGCGCGATGGCGTCCAGCTTCTCGCCGATTTCGGGATCGATTTCGCCGTCGGGAACGTGCTCCACCAACTCGTGGCAGTTCTTCTTCGCCATGAGGTTCGGCAGCCCGAGCTTCTTGAAATAGGCCTCGAAGAGAGGCTCCAGAAACTCATCGCTGGCCTTGACATCGCCGTCCCAGGGAGACCCCTTGCCCAGGGTGCCGAGGGCGGACTCTACCTCGTCGATGGCTTGGCGCATGGAGTCCACACGCTCGCGGGCTTCACCGGGTGCGAACAGCGGGCCGGGAGCGGCCTCCTTCCCCGAACTCCTTGCGTACGCTTCCAGCGTGGACCGGGAACAAAGGTAGTTCTCGATCTCTCGACGCTTCCACATGAGGCATTCCACCGGCGCCATGTCCGGCGGACCCGACGGAAAGCGGTCGAACAGCACGACTCCCCGCAGCGCAGGCACGGCTTCGCGCAGCCCATGGTAATGGTTCCGAACGGCGCTGGCGTCGTTTCCGACATATTTCACGAACGGCATCCCGAGCGCCCGCAAGGCCCGTTCGTGCCCGAGGCGTCGGGCGAAGGCATGGAGGACCGACAGGTCCGTCGATCCCTCCAGGTAAAGCACCCATCCGGTCTGCTCCGCCTGGTAGTACTGGTCGAAACCGATCTCTCGGAGCGCCTTCAGGACCTGGTTGCCGCGGTCGTCAACGCGGTGCGCCCGACCCATGAACGCCACCACCAAATCCCGGCCCGCGGCCTCGTTGAGCAGCACTTCGGAGTGGCTTGCGGCGATGATCTGGCTGCCGCTCTCGTGCGCAACCTCGGTCAACAGGCGGTAGGTCTGGCGCTGGCGCAGGATCTCCAGGTGCGCGTCCGGTTCGTCCAGGAGCAGGACGGCGCCGGGGTTGGCGTACATGTAGGCCAGGAGGAGCAGCGTCTGCTGCAACCCTCGACCGGCGGAAGACAGGTCGAGCCTGGTCCCGTGCTCCCGGTAACTCATCACGATCTCGCCGCGTTCGGCAACGTAGCGCGGCGGATCCACCTCGGTCCCGAACAGGCTCCGAACCTGTTCCGTCAACTGCCGCCAGTCCGACGGCTTTTCTTCGTGCACCCGGAAGCAGAGGTTGCGCAGCACCTCGGCGGTCCGTCCCTCCCCGATTCGGACGTCCACCGCGCCGTGGTCGAGACGGGTCTCCGTGGCCGCAAGTCCTGACATGGGCGGCAGGAAGGCGATTCGTGCGAGTCCCGCCTCGGGCGGAACCGGCATGCGGTCCGGAGCCTTGCCGTCGGACCGGCGCAGCGGTCGGCAATAGAAGGACTCGTCGTTGGCGTAGTCGAACTCCAGCCCACAGGTCCAGGGTCGGCCGTTGTTCATTCCCTCGACGACGATATCGATGCGGACGTTGCCGGTGCGCTGCCGTCCCTCGACCCTGGACACGTCGCGCACGTGCAGGCCGCGCCATAGCAGGTTGGCGCCGGGAACCGGAATCGCAACGAGGTCTCGGCGGCTGACGGTCACCCCCGGGCGCCTCCCGGGCGCCGTCTTTCCGTACCGCTTCTCGTTCCAGCGCTTCAGGCCGACGTCCCAGAGGGCCAGCGCCTGCATGGCCGACGTCTTGCCCGAGTTGTTGGGACCGATGAACACCACCGGACTTCCGAGCTCGATCTCGACCTCGTCGAAGCGCTTGAAGTTCCGTATGAGCAGCTTGCTGAGCATTCGGCGTCGTCGTGGGACCGCAACGCGCGGACTACCGGAAACCGGGCAGGCAACGAAGCTCGGCAGGGAACGCCGCGGTGGATTCGGAGCCGTGCGGGACGGTCAGCGGCAGAACGGCCACACCTGGTACCAGGAGTCGCAACGGAAACGGGACTCGCACCGGGCGAGCTGGGAGCGGTAGTGGCCGGCGGTCCGGCCCACGCGCTTGGCGACGCTCTGCACCTGCGGCTTCTTCTTCCAGGTGCCGCGTCGATAGCCGCCGCGCCCCTCGTGGTAGGCGAGGTAGAGCCGCTCGGCGTCGTCCCGGGAGATGCCGAGCTCGCGCCATGTCTTGTGGTTGTACCAGCCGATGAAGTCCAGGGCGTCTTCCATGTCCGAACGGCTGCGGAAGAGGCTTCCCCGCTCCGCCTCGTACTCGCTCCACACCGGGTCCTGGGCCTGGGCGTAACCCTTGGCGGACGACGGGCGCCCCAGGGGGATGAACAGGAGCCAGCGCATGGGCGGCTTGGCGTGGCTGCGGAAGCTCGACTCGTGGCGCACGAAGGCCATGAGGACGTGCACCGGCGTCCCCCACGTGCGCTGGGAGGCGAGGGCGTAGTCGTACCAGTCGGGGTACTGCTCGAAGACCTGGCAGACGTCGCTCTGGCGTTCCGGCGGAGGGACGCTGCACGCCGAGGCCAGCAGCAGGAGGGCCGCCGCCCCCAACGCCCTCATCCACGGCGCGGCGTGCAGTCCGGGGGAGGAGCCCGCGGAGACTTCGGCCTCGTTCCGTTCTCGTTCCACTCGCGCCACCGTCCCGCTTTCGGAACCTCTGATCAATTCCGGCTCGAGGCGTCTCTTCCCATGGGAAAGCGCGTCCTTCGACTTCGCTTCGCTACGCTCAGGACCAACGGCGCAATCGTTCGGGGTTCCCTTTCGACGTGTTCGCGCCAAGGGGGCGGACGGACGCGCCGCCTATGCGTAGGCCGACTGCACCAGCACCCAGCCGTTGCCGTCCACGTCCCGGAAAGTCGCCCAGCGGCCCCAGTGCTCGTCCGTGACCTCGGAGACCTCCACCCCGCGCTCCAGGAACCGGGCCCGGCTCGACTCGATGTCGTCGGTGCCCAGCACCACGCCGTCCAGGGACCCCGGGGCCATGGACGGCATCCAGGTGACCAGCGAGACGGTCGCGTCGCCGGCGGAGGGCTTGAGCTGGATCCACTTGTCGCTCATGTCGGGCATCTCCTCCTCGACGACGAGATCGAAGCCCAGCTTCTCCATGTAGAAGGCCTTGGCGGCCTGCTGGTCCCGGACGGGCATGGACACGTTGGAGATCTTTTCCTGCGGCACTGTCAGGGTCCTTTCACGCCGGCGCGGCGCCGGACTCGCGGCTTCCGGCCCGGGTCCTCACCAGGTGCGCCAGGATGGCCGCCACCACCGCGGCGGCGCCGACCCCCAGGGTCCACGGACCCGGAAAGATCATGAGGAAACCTCCCGCCACCAGGAGGATGCGCTCCCACGCCGCGGTCGCCTTGGCGATCCAGCCCTCGAAGCCCGCGGCCAGGGCGAACAACGCAAGCGCGGCCACCGCGGTGGAGGACAGGATGTCGAGGATGCCGCCGGCCATCAGCAGGCCGGAATTGAAAACGAACAGGAACGGCAGCACGAACGCGCCGATGGCGAGACGTATGCCGAGGAGCCCCACCACCATGGGGTTGGCTCCGGCCAGCCCGCCGGCCAGAAACATGGCCGGGCCCGCGGGCGGGGACATGGGCGCGATGACCGCGAAATAGACCGCGAACAGGTGCGCGGCCAGCGGCGCCACGCCCAGTTGCACGGTGACGGGCACGATCATGATGGCCGTGAGGATGTAGGTGGCGGCCACCGACAGCGGCGCTCCCAGCACCAGGGAGGCGATCATGGCGATGACCAGGGCCGGGAACAGGTAGCCGCCGGAGAAGAGCATCACCATGGAGCCGAACTTGCCGCCGAGGCCGGTGGCCGAGATGGCGGTGACCATGATGGCGCCCGCGGCGATGGGCAACGCCACGATGATGGAGGTGGTGGCCCCGGTCTCCAGCCCCTTCAGCACGTTCCGGACCAGGTCCTTGCGGCCCTTCTTCCGCAGCGCCGTCACCACCAGCAACGTGGCGATGGCCACCAGCGCGGCCCGGATGGGCGTATAGCCCTCCAGCAGGACCCAGACGATGACCACCAGCGGCGCGATGAAGTGGCCGTCCTCCTTGAGCACGTTCCAGGCCGTGCGCCGGCCCTCGGTGGGAGAGGTGATGCCCATCTTCACGCTCTCCATGTGCACCTGCCAGAAGACCGTGAAGAAGTAGAGGCAGGCGGGTATGAACGCCGCCACGATGATCTCCACGTAGGGGATGCCGCTGATGTCGCTCATCAGGAACACGGTGGAGGCCATCACCGGGGGCATGAACATCCCGCCCATGGAGGCGGACAACTCCACCGCGCCGGCGAACTGGGGCCGGAACCCCACGCGCTTCATCATCGGGATGGTGAAGGAGCCGCTGGTGGCGACGTTGGCGATCTGGCTGCCGGAGATGGTGCCGAACAGGCCGCTCCCCACCACCGCCACCTTGGCCGGCCCGCCCCGGGCGCGCCCGGCCACCGCGTCGGCCAGGTCCACGAAGAACGCGGCGCCGCCGCAGTGCAGCAGCAACTGGCCGAAGAGCACGAACAGGATGATGTAGGTGGCCGAGATGTTCATCAGCGAGCCCCACATGCCCTCGGGGCTGAGGAACAGAACGTCGATGACCCGGTCGAAAGTCATGCCCGAGTGCCACCAGATCCCGCCCAGGAGGTTGCCGTGGAACATGTAGAGCAGGAAGGCCACGGTGACGAACACCAGCGGCATCCGCGACACCCGCCGCACCCCTTCCAGCACCAGCAGGATGAGCAGGCTGCCGAAGACCAGGTCCAGCACCGGCGGTTCGTCGATGAGGCTGAGCCACAGGGTGATGCGCTCCAGGTGGAGCATCATGTAGCCCCAGATGGCGATGCACAGGCCGGCCAGGAACCAGTCCCATGCCCCCACCCGCCCCTTCCCGGCGCCCGGCGCATACACGATGAAGGAGAAGGCCAGCAGCCACAGCAGGTGCGTCGCCCGGTGCTGGAACACGTTGAGCTTGCCGACGCCGATGAGGAAGACGTAGAGGTGGTAGCAGGAGTACAGGATGGCGAAGCCGGTGACGAGCTTGCGGGCAACGCCGGTGAACTGCCGGCGGCCGCCTTCGGCGTACTCGGCGTACACCCGGCCCAGGGTGGTCAGGAAGGACATGGGCTGAACGGGAACGGGGCCTCGCGGTCACGCCGCGCGGGGGCGCCGGCAGCGCGACCGCGAGCCTGGAGCGGACGCGGGAAAGGAGACCCCGCGTCCGCCGCCATGCGCCGCTACTTCATTGCGCCCACTTCGCGGAAATACTTCTTGGTGCCTTCGTGCAGGTCCAACTCGCCCGACGCCTGGTCCAGGGCGATGGTGTTGGCCGCGGTAAGCGCCTTGAAGGACTGGTGCACGTTCACCAGGTAATCGTTGCTGCCGAAGACGGCCTTGGTGATGGTGTAAGCCTGGTCCACCGGCAGGTCCGAGCGGATGGTGATGATGTCGGCCATGCGCACCGTATGCAGGGGCTCCTTGTTGACGAACTTGTAGCCGTAGCCGAAGTCCCCGGGGTTGTCGAGCTTCACGTACTCATAACCGAACTCCGCGCCGAGGTTGTCGATGGCGTCCTTGTCCAGGCCCACCCAGACCATCTCGCGGTTGTTGGTAAGATCGACGATCCGGGCGCTCGGTTGCCCCCACAGGCCCCCCAGTCCCTCGATCTGGCCGTCCTGGAGCAGCTCCAGGGAGGGCGCCGAGTACTGGTAGTGGATCTTCGCGCCCCAGGCTTCCATCTCCTTGAAGTTGGTGCCGTGCACCTTGGCCACGTCGGAGAAGACCTGGTAGGAGCCGCTTCCCGGAGGACCCACCGAGATGCCGTCCTTGGACTTGCCCGACACGTAGTCGCCGAAGGTCTCGATGCCGGCCTTGGGCGTGGCCACGAACATGAAGAGGTCCGCGCCCCAGAACGCCAGCAGCTTGAAATCGTACTTCCTCTTGAACGGCGCCAAGCCCCGCAGGGCGCTCACCGCCATCCGCGCCGAGGCGCCCACGGCCACTTCCGCCTTGCCCGTGCCGATGAGCGCCAGGCCCGCGCCGGGACTGGACGTGGGGACGCTGACGTTGGAATTGGGGATGGCCCGGCGCAGGGCTTCCCCGATCCCCTCCGCCTTCACCTGGAGCGTGCCGCCGGACGGCGACCCCACCACGGAAATGTTCCACTGGGCGAACGCGCTCAGGCCCGGCAGCAAGACGACCGCCAGGACCAGACTCGATAACAGGGCTTTCCGGTTCATGCAGAGACCTCCTCGGTTTGTCGATGGGTCTGCTTACCGCATTTGGGAAACAACATCAACAACGATCTTGCCGCCGTCACCGTTCCGCCGCCGGCCTCGCCGTACACGGCTCGCGCCGGACCTTCGGACGCTGGACATTCGGACCCGTTTGGGTTACGGACTTCGTGACAATTTCCCGGTACAGGAGGAACACATGATGAGACGGACCGGTTTCGCGGTACGATTCGGCTTGGCCGCGGTCGCGGCAACCACACTGGCCCTGGGCGCAGCCAACTCCGTCCATGCGGCGGAGAAACTGATCGACAAGATCCACTTCCTCATTCCCGGCGGCGCCGGCGGCGGCTGGGACGGCACCGCCCGGGGCACGGGCGAGGCGCTGACCAAGTCCGGCATCGTCGGCTCCGCCTCGTACGAGAACATGTCCGGCGGAGGCGGCGGCAAGGCCATCGGCTACCTGGTCGAGAACGCCGCGTCCAACCACGGCACGCTCATGGTCAACTCGACCCCCATCATCATCCGCTCGCTGGTGGGGCGCTTCCCCTACAACTTCCGCGACCTGACGATGATCGCCGGCACCATCGGCGACTACGCGGCCATCATCACCGGCAAGGACAGCCCCTACGAGGACTTCTCGGACCTGGTGGCGGCTTACAGGAAGGACCCGCGCAAAGTGTCCGTGGGCGGCGGCTCGGTGCCGGGAGGAATGGACCACCTGGTGGCCGCGCTGGGGTTCCAGGCGGCCGGAGCCGACCCCACCAAGGTCAAGTACATCCCCTACGACGCCGGCGGGAAGCTGAACGCGGCGATCCTGTCGGGAGAGGTGGCCGCGGGCTCCACCGGTTTCTCCGAGGCCGTGGGGCTGGCCAAGGCCGGGGAGATGCGCATCCTCGCCGTGACCTCCGACCAACGCGTCCCGGCGTTCCGGGATGCGCCGACCCTGAAGGAGCAGAAGTACGACGCGACGTTCGTCAACTGGCGCGGTTTCTTCGCCGCCCCGGGACTGCCGGAGGACAAGGCGAACCTGTACCGCAAGGCCCTGGCCGCCATGTACGCCACGCCCGAATGGAAGGCCGTGCGCGACCGCAACGGCTGGGTCGATATCCACAACTCCGGCAAGGACTTCGTGGCCTTCCTGGAAAACCAGGAGAAGGTCATCAAGACCCTGATGCAGAAGCTCGGCTTCCTGAAGTAGCGACCGAAACGGCCGGGGCGCCCGTTGGGGAGGCGCCCCGGCCTGCCTCCCGTTCACACGCGGGACCGGCAGGAGGGGACCCGTGACCCTGGAACGAGCCATAGCCGGAATCTTCGTGGTCGTCTGCCTGGCCTATGGGTACACCGCCTTCGTGGTCATGGAGGCCGGCCTCCTTCCCTTCGAGCGCAACATGACCTTCCTCCCCAACGTGCTGCCCAAATGGCTGAGCGTCATCGGCGCGCTGGTGGGGTTGGCGGTGCTGGTCCAGTCCGGCCCCGGGGCCCACGGGGAAACCGAGTCCGACGGCATCGACGTCCGCAGGCTGCGGCAGTACAAGCTCGGCCAGGCGGTCCTGCTGCTGGCGCTCATGGTCGCCTATGCGCTGCTGCTTCGACCCGCGGGGTTCGTGGCCACCACGACCCTCTTCCTGGTGCTGGCGTCCGTGACCCTCGGGGAGCGGCGCTTCGTGGTCCTGGTCCCGGTCTCCGTGCTTGCGGCGTTCCTGGTCTGGTACCTGGTGCAGCAGGTGCTCGGCATCTTCCTGCGCCCCTGGCCCTGGTTCCTCTGAGTCCGCGGGGACGGCGCGATGATCGAAGGAATCCTCACCGGCCTGGCCACCGCCTTCGGGATCCAGAACCTCCTGATGGTCATCGCCGGGTGCCTGATCGGCACCTTCATCGGCATGCTGCCGGGCTTGGGCCCCATGTCGATCATCGCCATCATGATCCCGGTGGCCATACAGATCGGCGATCCCGCGGCCGCGCTGATCCTGCTGGCGGGAGTCTATTACGGCGCCATATTCGGCGGCTCCACCTCGTCCATACTCATCAACGCGCCCGGGGTCGCCGGCACCGTGGCCACCGCCTTCGACGGCTACCCCATGGCGCGCCGGGGACAGGCCGGCAAGGCGCTGACCGTTGCGGCCATCGCCTCCTTCTCGGGGGGCACCATCGGCGCCGTCCTGCTGATGGGGTTCGCCCCGGGGCTGGCCAGCGTGGCCCTGCTGTTCCACTCCGCGGAGTACTTCGCGCTCATGGTCGTGGGCCTCGCGGCCATCGCGGCCTTCGCCGGCTCGGGCCAGGTGGCCAAGGCGCTGATGATGACCGTCCTCGGCGTGATGCTGGCCACCGTGGGCGAGAGCGCGCTGTTCAACGCGCCGCGCTTCACCCTGGGGATCCGGGACCTCCAGAGCGGCATCAGCTTCATTACCCTGGCCATGGCGCTGTTCGCCCTGCCGGAGGCCCTGTACCTGGTGCTCAACCCCAAGCGCGCGGAACGGGGCGGGAAAGGCGAAGGCAAGATCACGAACCTGCGGATCACCCGGAGCGAGGCAAGGGAGATCGCCCCCGTGATCGGGCGCCAGTCGCTCCAGGGTTTCTTCGTGGGCGTCATGCCGGGCGCGGGCGCGACCATCGCGTCGTTCCTCGGCTACGCGGTCGAACGCAACATCGCCAAGGGGGAGGACCGGGACCGGTTCGGGAAGGGGTCCATCAAGGGGCTGGCCGCGCCGGAAACCGCCAACAACGCGGCCTGCACCGGCTCGTTCGTGCCGCTGCTGACCCTGGGGATCCCGGGGTCGGGCACCACCGCGATACTGCTGGGGGCGCTGATCGCCCTGAACGTGGCCCCCGGCCCCCGCCTGATGGTGGACAACCCCTCCATCTTCTGGGCCGTCATCATCTCCATGTACCTCGGCAACGTGGTGCTGTTGATCCTCAACCTGCCGCTCATCCCCTACATCGCCAAGCTGCTGGAGATCCCCCGCAACTACCTCATCCCGTTCATCCTGTTCTTCACCATGATGGGCAGCTACATCGGCCAGAACAACGCCACGGAACTGCTGCTGCTGACCGGCATGGGGGTCGCGGCGACGATCATGCGCATGGCCGGTTTCCCGCTGGCGCCGATGCTGATCGGGTTCATCCTCGGGCCGCTGCTGGAAGACAACTTCGCCCGCGCCATGAACCTGACCGACGGCGTCCGCTTCATGTGGGAACGACCCATGACCGCGGCCCTGCTGGTCTTCGCCGTGGTCCTCATCTTCCTGCCCACCATCCGGGGAGGCCTCGCGCGGCTCGGACGAAGGGGCGCCGCCGGAGGCGACTGACGCGCCCCGGAAGCGGAACGCGGCGCCAGCTCCTTCCGGGAAGGAAAGAACGAACGAACCGTCCGGGCCTAGCGGCCCGGGGCAATGGCGGCCTGCCCGGCCTGGGGCCAGGCCGCGGGCGCGCTCGCCTTGGCCAGACGCTCTTCCAGCGGCAGGCTCTCGTCCCAGTGGTAGGCGATGAAGCGCCGGCCGTTGACGCCGTCGGACGCCTCCGACGCCAACCACACCACCGGCTTCTCCATGACCGGCGGCTGGATCAGTTGATCCCGGTCGTAGTCCGCGTCCTGCGGTATCAGGTTGGTGTTGGCCGGGCCGCCCGGCACCAGCACGTTGGCGGTGACCCCGGTGCCCTCCAACTCCCGGGCCAGGGTGGCCATGAATGCCTCGTGGCCGGCCTTGGACGGGCCGTAGGGCGAGCCGTAAGCCCGGTACATGGTGTCCAGGCTGGTGGTGACGCCGATGATGCGGCCCCACTTCCGGGCGATCATGCCCTCCACCGCGGCGCGCACCGCGTAGAAGGGTCCGCTGCAGTTGACCGCCACCACCCGGTCCCAGGCCTCGGGCGAGACCTCCCAGCACTTCATGCGAAAGTCGGAGGCCAAGCCGACGTTGCGCGGATTGGTGCCGGCGTTGTTGACGAGGATGTCCAGCCCCCCGAGACCGGCGACCGCGGACTCCACCGCCCGGGCCACGTCGTCCGGGTCGGCCACGCTGGCCGCGATGGGCAGCACGCTGTCCTTCCCGGCTTCGGCCCGCACCTCGTCCGCGGTCTGTTCGAGCCATTCCTCCCTCACGTCCACCATGGCCACGCGCGCGCCCGCGCCCGCCAAGGCGAAGGTCATGCGCCGACCGAATCCGATGGGGCTGCCGGCGCCGGTCACCAGCGCCACCTTCCCTTCCAGGGGTCTGTCAGCCATCGACGAGCGCCTCCTTTCCGCGAACCGTCACGAGTCGATCCCGTGCGCTCCCACAGATACCCCGAGTATGCGGTCGAAGCAAGAACGGACCGACGCCGTCCGCCATTGACCCGGACGCTGCACACGGGTAGGTTTGCGGAAGGACGAAGTGGATGGTACGGCCCCCACGGGCATCCTGCCCACCGGGATGGGTCCCTGACACGGACTGCCTGCGCCGCTTCTGCGTGATAACGGACGTTATCAATCGCAGGAGGGATGAAGGCCATGACCGGATACGAACTGGAACTCGCAATCGCAAGCCTCTTTCTCCGGGGGGTCGTCGTCTTCGCCGCGGTGGGGTCCCTGATAGCCATCCTCCGGGGTCTCCGGCAGATGGACAAGGCCACCACGGAACGCGCCCGAAGGGAAGACGCCAGGCACGCGGAAGCCATGCGCGCACTCGACCAGCAGGCCGAAACTTCGCGCGCCGCCGTCAAGGGAATGGAGACGCAGGCCGAAATCTCGCGCGCCGCCGTCAAGAGCATGGAGACCGTCATCGAAAGGACCGCGCCGCGTCAGTAGCGGCCGGCGCCGGCCCGGTTCCCTTGATTCCCCCGGTACGGGACGCTACCGGGGCGCTTCCAGCCGCGCCTCCGTGAAGGCGGGGGGGCGCGGAGGGCCCGTCCGCAGGGGGCGCGCCCCGGCTTGGTCCAGGAGGCCGCGGAGGAAGGCGTTCTGGCGCAGTCTCGCCTGCCACAACGGCACGCCCCGGCTCATGACCGCGAAGAACGCCCGGCCGTACTTCCGGGTATGGGCGACCCCGGCCAGGGTCGATATGCGAAGCACCCGCACCGTGCCGCTCTTGCCCGCCACCGCGCCGCGGTAGCGGCGCGCCGCCAACCGGTCCTGCAACGTCCCGGGGTCCACGCCGGCCACGGGGAGCACGTCGGAGAACGACAGGCCGCGGCCGTGGAGGGTCCTTCCCAGGGCTTGCACCAAGGCCGCGGCCGCCCGCGGACTCATCCGGTTGGTGCGGCCGTCGCCCGCGGCGTTGTCGATGACCAGGGACGATCGGGGCACGCCGCGGACCTTCGACCGAAGGATGCGCTGGACCGCTTCGGGGCCGCCGATGCGGTACGAGAACTCGTGGAAGATGTCGTTGGAGTAGCTGTTGAAGTCCTTGAGGTGGCGGACCAGCGGCGGGGAGGCGTGCGTCGTCAGCAAACGCCGGGCGCCGTGGTTCCGCGCCCCGACGCGCGTGAACCGGAGCGCATGGTCCTCCAGCGGCATGTGCGCGCCGGGGAAGAGGGCCCCGGTCACCACCGGCCAGCGCGACGCGCCTTCGCGGCCCGTCCAGGCGCGTTGGAGCCTTCGCCCCTCGGGGTCGGGAGTCCAGTCGAGGAAGAAGGAGCCTTCGACCCGGACCGCGCCGTCCACACGCAGGATTCCCCCGGACCGCAGCCGCAACAGGACCAGGAACGCGTTCTCGAACAGGAAGTACGGATCACCCTGTCCCTGGACGATGAGGTCCCCGCGCAGACTCCCCTCGGCGGTCGGACCCGCGGCGAGGACCTTGGTCCGAAAGCGCTGGTCCGGGCGAAGCGTGGAAAGGAACGCCAGCGTGGTCGCAACCTTCGTGACCGAGGCGGGGTGGTACGGACGCTCCGCGTTCAGCGACGCCAGGACCGTGCCGTCCTCCGCCTGCACGAAGACTCCGTGGTCGGCGCCGACCTCGGTCCGGGCCAGCGTTTGCAACGGAGGCTCGGCCGCGGCCGCAAGCGCGGCCGAGAAATGGAACGACACGAGCGCCAGGACGGCGCACAGCCCGGCCCATGGTTCGAGGAAGGATCGTTGGAACCGCATGACCACGACCCGGAGGATAGTATCGTAGCTCCATCGTCACAAGGGCCGCGTCCTCCGCACGGCAACGGCCGCGGGTGGACCGCCCCCCGAGACCCGGTGCGGACCGCCGATCGGGACCGAAGCCGGGGAGTGCTCCGCGGAAGCGTCCGGCGTCTCGATGAAGCCGTCGGTCCGGCCATCGGCGCCGCGGTCCTCCGCGGAAGCGTCTTGCAGTCACGGGCCGGCGGTAGTATTCAGGAGCCACACGGGCAACGGCAGGCGGCGGCGAACTCGGGAGGAACGCCGCGGAGCAGATCCCAAGGAAGCGTAGCGGAGCAGAGCCGAAGGAAGCATAGCGGAGCAGAGCCGAAGGAAGCATAGCAAAGCAACCAACCAAACCCCGTTATGGCGAAGCAACCAACCCCGTTCGTCCTGAGCGTAGCGAAGCGGAGTCGAAGGACGCGGAGAACCACAGGCCGGAGAAGGAGTCGATCATGAGCGAACGCGTATGGGATCGTTTTCTGACGGAACAGGACAAGGCGCACGTGGCCATGAAGCCGCCCCGGCCCATCGGGTTCGGCAAGAAGCCCGCCCTGCTCCTCATCGACCTGTACAGGTGGGTCTTCGGCGACAGGCCGGAGCAGGTGCTGGAGGCCATCAGCGAGTGGCCGGGGAGCTGCGGCATGGCCGGCTGGAACGCCGTCCCCCACATCCAGAGGCTGTTGCGGACGGCGCGCGAGGCAGGCATCCCCGTCATCCACATATCGGGCCTGCCCGAAGCCGGGGTGGACGAATGGTCGTTCCGGCGCGACGGCAACGCGGGGAACCCGTCCCCCGAAGCCATGGAAAGGCGCCGGCGCAAGTTCGACATCATCGACGAAGTGCAGCCGCTTCCCGGAGAGGCGGTGCTGCGCAAGCTCTCGCCCAGCGCCTTCTGGGGCACGCCCCTGGTGGCCCACCTGAACCAGCACGGCATCGACACCGTCATCGCCTGCGGCGAGAGCACCAGCGGCTGCGTCCGGGCGAGCGTGGTGGACGGCTGCACCTACCGGTTCCGCATGGTGGTGGCCGAGGAGTGCGTGTTCGACCGGCACGAAGCGTGCCACGCCGTCAACCTGTTCGACATGAACCAGAAGTACGCCGACGTGCTGCCGCTGGACGAGATCGTGAACTACCTGCACGCATGGCGGGCCGAGCGCCCGGCGGAGGCGTGACCGGGGCCGGCTAGGCGTTGCGAGGTTGCTGCCGCGGCCGTCCTCGGGGAGCTTCACCCCGCCCTCGCCCGCCGCTTGGCGCAAGCGCTTCCATCATGGTTCGGCCCTCCGGCCCGTCCGGGAGCCCCGCGCCATGTTCCGCTTCTCCCCCAACCCCAACAGTGCCCACCGGATCCACTGGACCGACTGGGGCGCGGACGCTTTCGAGCGCGCCCGCACCGAGGGGAAACCGGTGATGCTGTACCTGGGCGCCTTCTGGTGCGGCGTGTGCCAGCGCATGGACGAGACCACCTTCTCGGACACCGAGGTCATCGCGCTCCTGAACGCCTATTTCGTGCCCGTTCGGGTGGAGGACGCCCAGCGGCCGGACATCGACGCGCGTTACAACCGCAACGGCTGGCCCACCATCGTGTTCCTGCGCGCGGACGGGGACTACGTGGCCAGCGTCAACTACCTGTCGTCCCGGGACTTCGGCGACGTGCTGGTGCGGGTCCACGTGGGCTGCCGGGAGCGCGAGACCGCGCCCCCGCCGCCGGATCCGCCCCCGGCGCCAAGCGAGGGCCGCGTGCGCCCGGACGCGGCCGCCGCGGTCGCGGAGGCGGTATGGGAACTCGCCGACCCCGTGTACGGGGGTTACGGAACCGACCGCAAGTTCCCCCACTGCGAGGCCAACGAGTTCCTGTTGGGGCGTTACGAGGCCACCGGCGACGCGCGCTGCCTCAACCACGTGCGGCGGACCCTCTACGCCATGCGCCAAAGCCGCACCCACGACCCGGAAGGCGGGTTCTTTCGCTACTCGTCGAAACGGGACTGGAGCGAACCCCACCACGAGAAGCTGCTGTCCGACCACGCCGGGCTGTTGGGCAACGCCCTCCACATGTTCGAGCTGACCCGGGAACCCTTCTTCCGGGAGCTCGCCGAGGAGGTCGTGGACTACATGGTCCGGGGGTTCCGGGACCCGGTCCGGCCGTTCTTCCACGGCTGCCGCGACTACATCCGCGTCTTCCCCGGCCGGGAGACCCCGCAAGGATCTACCCTGCACCCTCGAAGGGCCATGTTCTCCATCACCGATCCGTGGATGTACACCGACGCCAACGCCCGAGCCGTGTCCGCCTGCCTGAAGGCGGCCGCGGTCCTGGGACGCAAGGACTGCGAGCAGCGCGCCCTGGAGACCCTGGAGTTCCTGCTGGAACGCTGCTGGGACCCGTCCCGGGGCATGGCGCACTACTTCGACCACGCGCCCCGGCTGTGGGGCCTGCTCACGGACCAGACGCTCATGGGACGCGCCCTGGCGGACGGCTTCGAAGCGACCGGCGAACGGCTGTTCCTGGAGCGCGCCCGGGCGCTGGCGGGTTTCGTCCGCACCCGCCTGCGGAACCCGGCAGGGGGTTTCTTCGACATCGCCGAGAAGGGTCCCGCCTACCTTCGCTTTCCGCTCACCCTCGTCACGGAGAACGGCGCCGCGGCGCTCTTCTTCCTGAAGCTGCACCGCCTGACCGCAAGCCCGGAATACCGGGAGGCCGCCCGGTGGGCGCTCCAGTGCTTCGATGGCGACTTCACGGACTACGGAGTCCACGCCGCGGAGTACGGCTCGGCCGCGGCCGCCTACGCCGGGACCGAACGCGCCGGCGCATGAGGGGCGGCGCCCGATGCGCAGCCCGCGGCGTCCCTGGTTGCGTTCGCCGTCGGTCCCCCTGTCCGTGCGGCCGGGTCCACCCGCGACAGGCTGCCGCCCCTGCCGGCGGCGGCCCGGCAGCGCAAGCCCTCAGGCCGGCCGTCATCCATGCGGCGCTGCAACAGCGCAGCCGGCGTCTTTGCCATTGCCGCGGGAATGTGGAATCCTGAGAGCCTGTCCGAGCAGGCGCACGGAACCGCGCCGCGGTTCGTCGGGGCAGGGTTGGCGACGGCGAAGCAGACCCGCACCGGCCACCGGCGCCGAACCCGGACCCTGGAGGTCACCGCGTGAACCTGACGCTGGCGCGCCACCCGGTGCGGACCCTTCGCTTCGGCGCTTCGACCCGACTCGACGGAACTACAATCGAGATCGACACGGACGAGCTTCGCGATCTCCTGCTCGAAGACGAGACGCTGGAAGGCGTCGACTTCGAGCACGCGGCGCCGGGGGAGCCCTGCCGGGCGGGACCGGTCTTCGACATCATCGAACCCCGGGCCAAGGCCTCCGACTCCGGCCCCGACTTCCCGGGCATCCTGGGACCGCCCCTGACCGCGGGCATGGGCGCCACCCACGTGCTGGAGGGCATGGCGGTCACGGTCCTCGACGAGCACGCCGGCGGCGGCTCCAGAGGCTCCATCGGCCGGGTCCTGGAGATGACGGGACCCGCGGCCGAGGGCTCGTGCTACTCGAAACTGCACCACCTGGTGGTCATCCCCCACACGGCGCCGGGCAAGGGGGCATCCACGGCCCGGAAGGCCAAGCGCGTGGCCGGACTCAAGACCGCGGTCCACGTGGCCCGGGCCGCGTTCCCGCACGCGCCCGCGGAAAGCCGCGCCTTCGAGACCGTCGGCCCCGGCCCGCCCGGTCGCCCGGGCCTGCCCCGGGTGGCTTACGTGGGGCAGGTCTTCTCCCGCCAACGGCAGGCGGAGTTGGACGAGCCGGTGCTCTACGGGCTGAACACCACCGGCATGCTGCCGGTCCTGCTGCATCCGGACGAGTGGCTCGACGGCGCGCTGGTGACCTCGTACTACACATCCATGGGCGGCGCCGAGACCTACGGCTACCAGAACCATCCCGTCGTCACCGAGCTCTACCGCCGGCATCAGGCGGGCGAGCTGGATTTCGTCGGCACGGTGGCCACCATTGCCGGGGCGGACAACGCCGACCGGGACCGGAACTGCCGCGCCGCGGCCAGCATGGTCCAGTGGGCGTTGCGCGCGGACGCCGCGGTGCTCACCAAGTACGGCGGGGGCGTGCCCCACGCGGACTTGGCGGAGACCGCCCGGCTGCTGGAGACCCAGGGCGTCCGCACCGCGGTCATGGTCTCGGACGTGTCGCGGGACCGCCGGGTGGAGTCCGCGCTGCTGTTCAATTTTCCCGAGGTGAACGCCATCGTCTATGGCGGCGGCAACGACACCCGGTGGCAAGCGGCGCCGGCCCCGCGGGTGGTCGCAGCTACGTCCGCCATGGGCGAACTCCTTGCCGGGACGCGGGAACTGAGCGCCATGAACGTGGCGGGCGTCGCCAACCAGCAGGGCGCGTCCCGGCTGCGGGCGGTGGTCTATTAGGAGCCGGTTCGGCTTCGCCCCGGCGCACGGGTTGGGGCCTGTCCGAGCAGGGAACCCCGGCTCAAGTCCGGAACGACGATGAAGAAGGTTCTCCGTCATTCAGCTCTCCGTCATTCCCGCGAAAGCATGTCCTCGCGGAAGCGGGGGCGGGAATCCATGCGGCATCGGCAGGCCTGTCCTGACCGGCTGAGTCTGCGCACGAGCCGGGAAAGGGGTCGGAAGCCATGAGGATCGTCCACTACCTCAACCAGTTCTTCGGCGGGATGGGCGGCGAGGAGCATGCGGGAAGCCCTCTTCGGGCCGCGGACGAAGCCCTGGGTCCCGGCCGCCTGCTACAGCAGACAATCGGGGACGGGGCCGCGGTGGTCAAGACCCTGGTCTGCGGCGACAACTACGCGGTGGAGCGCCAGGAGGAGCTCATCGCCGCGGTGCTGGAGCACGTCCGCAACTCCCGGGCAGACCTGTTCGTGGCCGGCCCGTGCTTCGACGCCGGCCGCTACGGCATGGCCGCAGGGGCCCTGTGCAGCGCGGTGCAGACGCAACTCGGTATCCCCGCGCTCACGGCCATGCACGAGGAGAACCCGGGAGTGGACCTCTACCGGGAGGGCCTCTACATCGTCGATTCCGGCCGGAACGCGGCCGGCATGAAGGAGGTCGTGCAGCGCATGGCCCGGCTGGCGCGAAAGCTCGCGGCCGGGGAGCCCATCGGAGCGCCGCGGGAAGAAGGCTACCTCACCCGAGGGTTGATACGGGACGAGTTCGTGGACAAGTCGTCGGCCGAGCGGCTGGTGGACATGGTCCTGGCCAAGGTGCAGGGACGGCCCTTCGACTCCGAGATGCCCGTTACCTCTTTCGAGCCCGTGGCCAAGCCCAGAGGAGTAGAAGACCTTTCCAGCGCCACGGTGATGCTCATCACCGACGGCGGCCTCGTCCCCAAAGGCAACCCGGACGCCATCGAGGGGATGGCGGCCACCCGGTGGGGCGCCTACGACATCACCGGCGCGGACGACCTCCGAGGCGAGGACTACGAGATCTCCCACGGCGGCTACGACCCGCGCTTCGTGCAGGCCGACCCGGACCGGTTGGTGCCCCTGGACGCCCTGAGGGAACTGGAACAGGAAGGCGCGGTGGGCAAGGTCCACGGGGAGTTCCTCTCCACCTCCGGCCTCTCCAACCCCCTTTCCAACACCCGCCGCCTGGGCCGGGAGATGGCCGAGAAGGTGAAGCGCGAAGGCGTGGACGCGGTGATCCTCACCTCCACGTGAGGCACCAGCACTCGCAGCGGCGCTGCGATCACCACCGAACTCGAAAAAGCCGGCGTCCCGGTCGTGCAGATGACCTCCGCCCTCCCCATCGCCAGGATGGTGGGCTCCAACCGCGTGGTCCTGGGCCACGGAATCGTGCACGTGGCCGGCGACGCCAGCCTCCCCCCGGACGAGGAAAAGGCGCTACGGCGAAAGCTGGTCCGGGAAGCGCTGGACGCGCTGAAAGCGGAGGATCGCACCGGCCCACGCCCGGAACCTACGGATGTCAGAGAACTTGATGCAAACCAAAGGAAGGAGAACAACCCATGTTGAAAGAGCTTCAAGTCACCAACTTCAAGGCTTGGCGCGAACTGCAAATGCATTTCGGCAAGGTCACCGGCCTGTTTGGGGAGAACAGCTCCGGCAAGAGCAGCATCCTCCAGTTGCTGCTACTGCTCAAACAAACCAAGAATGCAACGGACCGGAGGCTCGTGCTGGATTTCGGCGGACCCAACGAGATGGTGAACCTCGGGAACTACCAGGCCATCGTGCATGGAAACGACCGGAATACAGACATTAGCTGGATGTTAAATTGGGAGTTGCTGAAGCCTCTCAAGATCCATGATCCCATGGGTAGTCGCAAGGACATACTCTACGAAGGAGACGACCTGCGGTTGAGCACTCGAGTAGGGTTGAACCAGATAGGGTTGATAGACGAACATCTGTCAGCGCGCCGCATGGAATACGGCTTCTCGGAAACTACGTTCGGGATCGAACCCAAGATCAGTGACGAGACAAGGACAAAAGGATCCCAGGAATTCCAGATCAAATCAGAGGGTAAGCGTCCGTTCAACTTCGTTCGTAATCAAGGGCGAGGATGGCCCCTGTCCGGCCCGACCAAGAGCCACCTCTTTCCGGACCAAGCCCAGACGTACTTTCAGAACACCAGCTTTCTTAGCGAGTTCGAGTACGAGTATGAAGGCCTAATGGACAAGATATTCTACCTCGGCCCTCTCCGAGAATATCCGCAACGCGAGTACCGATGGTCCGGGGCTAGCCCTGACGGGGTGGGGCCACGCGGCGAACGCACTGTCGATGCCATTCTCGCGGCTACCGCGGGAGGAGAGGAGCGAAACATCGGACGCGGAAGGCTCAAGACGTTTCAGGAAATGATCGCCTATTGGTTACACGAATTAGACATGATCCATTCGTTCCGCATCGAAGAGATCGGATCCGGGACAAACCTTTACCAAGCCCGCGTGAAAAAAGATCCGCGTGGTCCCGAGACAACGTTGACGGATGTCGGGTTCGGCGTCTCCCAAGTGCTGCCCGTCCTAGTACTCCTGTACTACGTGCCGGAAGGCTCCATCGTGATGATGGAACAACCTGAGATCCATCTACATCCATCCGTCCAGAGCGGGTTGGCAGAAGTGATGATCGAGGTTGCCAAGAAACGTGAGGTACAAATTATCGTAGAAAGCCACAGCGAGCACTTGCTGCGGCGCTTCCAGCGCCGTGTAGCCGAAGAGAAAGTGCCTTCATCGGATATGAAGCTCTATTTCGTTGAGACAAGCCGTGGCGCAGCCAAATTGAACGACCTTAAGCTGAATGAGTGGGGTAAAATAGAAAATTGGCCAGAGAATTTTTTTGGAGATGAAATGGGTGAGATTGCCGCCATCGTCGATGCATCCATGAAAAGACGGATGGGAGCCTCGAAATGACAGCTTACGTCGTGGAAACCAACGTTGCCATCGTGGCCAATGGACGAGGAGACATACACGCGGACGAGGGGTGCCAATTGACATGCAGAGAGAAACTGAGAGAAATTTGCAGTCCGCACAGTCGGCAAGTTGTTGTCGTTGACGACCAGGACCTCATATTCGATGAATATAGTAAAAACTTAAACTGGAAAGGCGGGCCAGGGTTGGGAGACATGTTCTTCAAGTACGTCTTTAATCATCAGTACAGCGGAGAACGCGTGCGTCGCGTTTCGATTACGCAATGCAGCGATCCAGGCAGCGATAAACGCAGGGGCTTCGAGGAACTGCCAGAAAACGGTCTGGACCCATCCGACCGCAAGTTTCTCGCAACGGCTGTAGTTGGGAAGGCCAACATCCTCAACGCGATGGACAGTGATTGGAATCAAGAGAAAGCGCTGACGAGAGGTCTGGGCGTGACCGTACAACAGCTTTGCCCACAGCATGCTTCAAAACCGTTGAAACCTGCATGATCGTCGTTGCAACGTCCAATCCCATGCTCAAGTACCCGAAAACCCCCTACTGGCCCTACTCGCCGACGGTGAGCGAGAGGGACGAGCTCGTTGCGGAGCCGGGGCGGTTCGTGGGGACGCCGGTGGTGGCCACCGAGAAGCTCGACGGCGGCAACACGCTCATCCACAGGGGCGAGGTCTATGGGCGCAGCGTCTCCGCGCCGTCCGCCGGTAAATGGATGGCGATGGTCCGGAAGCACCATGCGTGGAAGGTGACGGACCCGGACGTGTTCCTCTACGGGGAGGACATCTACGGCGTGCACAGCATCGCATACGACCCGGTGGCCGAAGACGAGACCTTCTACGCCTTTGCGCTTCGCTTCCGGGACGGCTCGTTCGCATCGTTCCGGACGCTGGCGGATTACGCGAAGGAACGCGGCATCCCGGTGGTTCCCGTGCTGTTCGAAGGTTCTTTCCGGTCGGTGGATGAAATCCGGGAGTTCATGACGCGGGCGCATCGGGAGCCGTCGGCCCTGGGCGGTGCGCGGGAAGGCGTGGTGATACGGCATGAAGCCGCCTTTCCCGCCAGCGAGTTCCCTCGCAACGTCTGCAAGAGCGTCCGGGAAGGGCACGTGCAAACCGACGAACACTGGACGAAGAACTGGAAGGCCTGCCGCATCGCAAACGGATGACCGCCGTCGAGACCCGGCCATGGGCGCCGCGGACCCGGAGGCAAGCCATCGGCCGCGTTGCGCCGGGGTCGTCAGGGAAGGGATGCACGGGATGAACACGACGGTCCCGCTGGACGTGCGGAACGTCTCGTACGCCGCGGCGCGCCACACGATCCTCGACTCCATCGACTGGGTGGTGGACCGGGGAGAGCACTGGGTGGTGCTGGGACCCAACGGATCGGGGAAGACCACGCTGCTGAAACTGGCGTGCGGCTACCTGTGGCCCAACCGGGGCGGGGTCATCTACCGCAACGGGAAGCGGAGGGTGGACCTCCGGGAGTTGCGCAAAGGCATCGGATGGGTCACTGCGTCGCTGACCTCGCAGATACCCGTCCGCGAAAAGTCGCTGCGCACGGTGGTCTCGGGCAAGTTCGCGCAGGTCGGGCTGTTGGAGATGTCCACGGTCCATCCCGGGGAGGAGGACTACGCCCGGGCCGAAGCCGTCATGGAGCGGATGGGGTGCAGCAACTTGAAGGACCGGGCGTTCGGCGCGCTTTCCCAGGGCGAGCAACAGAAGGTCCTCATCGGCAGGGCGCTGATGACCCGTCCCTACCTGATGTTCCTGGACGAGCCTTGCGCAGGGCTGGACCCGGGGGCGCGGGAAAGCCTGCTCTCGGCGCTCCAGGAGCTTGGCCGCACGAGCGGATCGACCGCCCTGGTTTACGTCACCCACCATACCGAGGAAATCCTGCCCGCTTTCGAGAAGACCCTCGTCCTGAAGGAGGGTCGGGTGTTCCGGTCGGGCAGGACCGCGGACGTGGTCACCGAGGGCCTGCTGCGGGACCTCTACGAGACGCCCCTCGGCTTGAAGCGAAGCGACGGACGCTATTGGACGGTGGGCGCCGAGCCGGAAGCGCGGACGTAGCGCACGGCAAACCGCGGTCCGGACCCGGTCTTCCCGCGGTTCCGGCCGCCGCCCCCACGCCGTTGTCGCCGAGAGCAACGGGTATGACCCAGGCGCCGATCCGTCGAGCAGGCGACCGCGGGGACGACTTCCGGGCGGCGCAGCGTTGTCGTTGACAAGACCCACCGGCTCATCTATGCAGCCGAAAACGTCGCCGGGGAGGAGAGCTTGAAAGTCGTCACATGGAACCTGAACTCGGTGCGTGCGCGCGAGGAACGCCTGTTGCGCTGGCTGTCGCGGGAAAGCCCGGACGTGGTGTGCCTCCAGGAGACCAAGGTCACCGACGACCGGTTTCCCCACGACGCGGTGAAGGAGCAGGGTTACCACGCCGCGGTGCACGGCCAGAAGACCTACAACGGCGTGGCCATCCTGTCCCGGGCGCCCATCGAGGACGTGCGCACGGGGTTCGACGACCAAGTGGACGACCCCCAGGCGCGCTGCATCGGCGGGACGGTCCGTGGCATACGGTTCCTGTCGGTGTACGTCCCCAACGGGGACAAGGTGGAGTCCGACAAGTACGCATACAAGCGGGAATGGCTGGAGCGGCTGCTCGTCTATCTGGACGGGAACCACGCCCCGGACACGCCGTTGCTGGTCTCCGGGGACTTCAACATCGCGCCGGAGGAGGCGGACACGTCGGACCCGGAGTCCTGGCAGGGCACGGTGCTGTTCAATCCCGAAATGACCGAGGTCATGTCGCGGCTGCTGGACTGGGGCCTCCGGGACGTGGTGCGCATGCACAACCCGGACCCGGGGATCTACTCGTGGTGGGACTACCGGCAGCTCGCGTTCCCGAGGAACCAGGGGCTGCGCATCGACCACATACTCGCCACCCCGGAGTTGGCGTCGCGCTCCACCTCCGCGGGCGTGGACAGGGACGAGAGGAAAGGCTCCAAGCCTTCGGACCACGCTCCGGTGACCGCGGAGCTGGACTGGCCTTGAGGGCGAGAGGGGGTCGGGGGTCCGCGAAGGCGCGCCGGACCCCCGGTTCACGAGGCTACTTTCCCGGGGCTACTTCTTCCGCGGCACCGCGGCCCATGCTTCGATCTCGATGAGCATGTCCGGCAAGTCGATGCCCACGCCCCGCAGCAACGTGGCGGGACGAGGATGGGCGCGCAGGTCGGGCTCGTGCTCCTCGAAGAACTTGTACATCTCGTCGCGCATGTCGAACACGTCCTCCCTCCGGGTGAGGAAGTAGCGCAGCATGACGATGTGCTTCAGCTCGCCGCCCATCATCTCCAGGTTGTCCTTGATATCCTGCCACGCCTGGCGCGTCTGCTCCTTGATGCCGCCCACCACCTTGCCGCGCCCCTCCCGCTCCTCCGCGGGGTTCCTGTTGGGCGCGTCCTCGAACGGGTCCCGTCCGGTGGAGCCCGAAAGGAACAGGATGTCCACGTCGCCGCGGGTGCGGAACCCGGTGGCCCAGTTCATCCGCTCCTTGTGGTAGTGCGGCCAGAGCGTGCCCCAGTCGTAATCGACCTTCTCCGCTTCCTGCCGTTTCAACGCTTCGGGGTTGGTTGCCATGCTGACCTCCTTTTGATTTGAACCGATAACCCGGAATCCTCGGATCGGAACCGGCCCGGAACCTATCCCAGGCCGATGAAGGGAATGGTCTTGCCCTCGGTGCGTTCGAGGTAGCGCACGAACCGGTACTTGTTCTCCGCCAGGTCGGTGTCGGGACGCGGGATCTGGCGGTGCACGAGGCTCTCTTCCACCTTGCACACCACGTAGTGGAGTCCCTCCCCGGTCACCCCCGGCAGGCCGTGCCGCCGGAACCCGTCGAGGTCGTGCACGGTCACCGCGGACTCGACGCCGGAGGCCCGGGCCATGGCCGCCAGGTCGCTCTTGCCGGAGGTGGCTGTGGGCTCGCTGATGGCGCTGCCGCTATAGACGCCGTTGTCGAACACGAACACCGTCAGGTTGGAGGGGTTCAGGTTGCCGAGGGTAGGAAGGTTGAACAGCGACAGCAGTACGCTGCCGTCCGACTCCAGCACGATGACGCGGCGGTGGGGCAGCGCCAGGGCCAGTCCCATGCCCACGCCCGTGGCGCACCCCATCATCCCCACCAGCAGGTTGCCTTCGTGTCGGGACAGGTGGAACCACTCGATGCGTTGACCGCTCTGGGACGTGAGCACCAGTTGGTCGGTCATCAGCGGCGCGATGAGCTCCAGGCATTCGCGGCGGATCATCGGGCGAACTCCCCCGAGAAGACCAGGGCCACCGGGGCGCGCATGGAGTCGCTGACCCGCTGGGCGTCCCGAATGTGCCGTTCCAGGTTCTCCCCGTCCTCCAGCACGCGGTATTCGAGGCCCAGGCCCTCCAGGGTCGGGAGCATCCGCATGCCGATGGTCACGTAGAGGAAGCTGTTGCGCTGGTCCGCGAAGCTGCCCAGGAAGCCCACCAGGAGCAGTATCGGCACGCCCATCTGCTTTCCCACGGTGAGCAGCGAGTAGGCGGAGACGTAGGGGCCGGTGCTCTCCATGTAGCAGGCCGCCCGCTTGCCCCCCAGGGCCGCGCCCGCGGCGATGGTAACCGCCTCCTGCTCGCTGGCGGTGGGCACCAACCGGACCGTGCCGTCCTCGCGCAACAGCGGCAGGATCTGGCTCAGGCGGCTTTCCGGCAGGTACGTCAGGAAATCGATGCCCGCGGCCTTCAGGCCGTGGACGAGCTTCTCAGCCAGTGCCGGTTCCATTGCTTCTCCGGGAAGGGGCGTCGCGCCGCGGCGGGACCGTCATCGGCTCCAGTTGCAGATGGCCGCTGCGGACAGTGCGTAGATCTGCGACGCCCGCACGATCTCGTCGATGTCGATCTGCTCCGAACGGGTGGTCCAGCGGCCGCCGCCGAGACCGAACTTGCAGGCGGGGATGCCCATCTCGTTGTAGATGTTGGTGTCGGTCCAGATGCTGGAGCGCGCGGTGGTGGCGGGCGTCGTCTTCTCGCCGAACAGCTCCTGGTGGGCCGCCTCGATGACCTCCACCACCGGCTCGATGCCCCTGGCCTCGTACCCCATCTTGGACGTGTACATCTGGATGTCGTACTCGTAGCCGGTGGCGTCCATGACCGCGCGCAGTTCGCGCTGCACCTCGACGGGCCGGAGCTCGGGCGGGATGCGCACGTCCACGTACAGGGAGCAGATGCCCGGATAGTAGTTGGGCCGGTAGGGCGCTCCCCCCTGCACCGAGCCGATGTTGACCTTGGGGATGATGGGGCCGTTGGCGGACGTATAGACGTGGTTGGCCTCGAACTCCTCCGCCCAGGCGTCCACCGCCTGCACCACCCGGGCCATCTTCAGCACCGCGCTCTGCTCCTCGGGCGGCTCCTGCCGTCGGGTGACGCCCCAGGCCGCGTGCGGGTTCCCGAAGGTGTCGATGCGGAACTGGGCCACGCCGGTCTGGGCCCAGATGATGGACAACGCCGAGCGGTCGGCCACGATGGCGTAGTCGGACTGGACCCCGTAGGTCAGCAGGTGGCGGGTGCCGGTGCCCTCGCCCCGGTAGGCCCCGGACTGGTAGGGACCGATGGGGGTGCGGGAGATCTCGCCCGCCACGGCCGCCAGGATCAGGTCGCCCTTGAGCGCCGCGCCGCTCTGCCGGAGCGCCTTGCCCGCCACCATGAACGCCGCCAGCCCCGACTTCATGTTGGACGCGGCCAGGCCGAAGACCTTGCCGTCCCGGATGGCCCCCCGGAGCTCGCTCCGGGGCTCCAACTCCCGGCACAGCACCAGGTCGTCCTCCCGCCCGGTGAAGCTCGTGTCCATGTGGCCGTTGATCATCAACGAAACCCCGCCGCCGCTGCCCTGCAGCACGCCCACCGCGTTCACCCGGTCGGGGTCGATCTCCTGGCGGATGGGCTTGAGCCCGTTCCGCCCGTACCAGTCGAGGATGAACTCGCCGATCTCCTTCTCCGCCCCGGTGGGGCTCAGGATGTCCACCAGGTCCCTGGTAAGCTCGGCCAGTTCCCGGCCGTCGATGTGCTGGAGGATGCGTTCCCTCGTGGCTTCGTCCATGCCGTGCAGGTCCCTTTCAGCTCCCCGGCTTCCGGTCGAACTTCACCATGGGCATGACGCCGGTCAAGTCCACCTTGTCGAGTTCCTGCAGCAGGAGACGGGTTTCCTCCGCCTGCTTCGCAATGGACTCGATCTCGTCCTCGGTGAGGTGGAAGCCGTACTCCTCGTCGATCTGTCGAATCCGGTCCTTCACGTCATCCCTCCGGTCCCGAACCCTGATCCCGGACGCCGCCAACCCGAACCCCTAGGGCAAGTAACACGCTGGCCCAAGGCTGTCAAAGCGCGCCGCGGGCGTGTGGCGTCGATCACCGGCAGCCGCATGACCGGTTCGCAACGACCTCCCCGGCCCCGTCGTTTGCGCTACCACGGCAAAGGCAAGTATGACAACGCCCCATGAGCGTCCCGGCCGCCCCATACGCCGTCCCTCGGGCCGGCATGATCGCCACCGTGCGCAACCGGCTCGGCGTGGTGGCCGCAGTAGAACCGTTCGACGGCGATTCCGGGCGGCTGCACCTGGTGCACGTGGAGTACAAGGACCTGCACGAGCCGCCCGCGGAACGGCTGCTGTGGGAGATCGAACATGAGCCCCCTCTCCTGGAGCCTACCGCGTTGCCGGACGCCGGCCGGGACCCCATGCCGTCCGGCGAGTTCGACGCGCTCCTGCGGGCGGCGCGCTGGACGGCGCTGTCGCCCTACCTGGACCCGGACGGCTCCGGCCCGCTGAACCGCGAGCCCCTCGCCAGCCCCTTCCACGGCGGCGTGCGCGTGGAGGACTACCAGCTCATGCCGCTGCTGAAGGCCCTGCGCATGCCGAGGGTAAACCTGCTCCTCGCGGACGACGTGGGTCTCGGCAAAACGGTAGAGGCCGGCCTGATCCTCACCGAGTTGCTGCTGCGCCGCCGCATCCGGCGCGTGCTGGTGCTCACGCCCGCTTCCCTGCGCCAGCAATGGCGGGACGAGTTGTGGGAGAAGTTCTCGCTGCGCTTCGACGTGGTGGACCGTCAGGGCGTCGAGCGCCTGCGCCGTCGTCTCGGCATGGACGCCAACCCCTGGCGCTCGTTCAGCCGCATCGTCGCCTCCTACCACTACCTGCGCCAGCCCGACGTGCGCGAGCAGTTCCTGGCCGCCTGCCAAACGCCGGACGGCTCCCCGCACCTGCCCTGGGACCTGTTGATCGTGGACGAATGCCACAACCTCATGCCGTCTCCCTTCGGCGAGGACAGCGGCCTGTGCGAGACCCTGCGCCTGGCGGCGCCCCGCTTCGAGCACCGACTGTTCCTCTCCGCCACGCCGCACAACGGCCACACGCGCTCTTTCACCGGCCTCCTGGAAATGCTCGACCCCGTGCGCTTCACCCGCACCAGCGAGATGACCCCGGCCATGCGCGCACGGGTGGACGACGTGGTGGTGCGCCGGCTGAAACGCCACATCGACCAACCCCCCGGGCGGACGGACGCAGGGACGCGGCATGAGCGGGAAGAAGACCCCGTGCCCGGGACGGCCCCCGCGCCCCGCTTCTGCCAACGGCGGCCGCCCGAGGCCCTCACCCTCCGCACCGAGCTGCGGGAAGCCGGTCTCGTGGCCGCGTTCGACGCCTTTCGCAAAGCCGTGCGCCGGCTCGTGGCCCAAGGCGACCGGCCGCGGCGCCGCGCGGGCAGCTTCGCGGTGGAGATCCTGGGCAAGCGGCTGCTCTCCTGCCCCACCGCGTTCGCCGAATCCTGGCGCCGGGCGCGCCAGGGTTTCGCCGACGAGTCCGCTGCCTCGGAGGCTGCGCTGACGGCCGCGGAACGGTCCCTGCGGCAGGAGACCGGAGACGACCGGGAAACGCAGCAGCGCGAGGCCACCGCGGCCACCGTGGTGGGCGCGTGGCTGAAGAACTTCGCGGACCACGTGCAGGACGAAATCGCAGGCATCGAGCGCGCCCTGGACGCCCTCGGCTTCGTCCTCGACGGCCCGCCGGTGGTCCGCCAGACGCCCGGAGTCGATACCCGTTTCGACGCCCTCACCGCCTTGATCGAACGCCTTCTCCGGACCAGCGGCGGGTTCCGCGCCGACGAACGGCTGATCGTCTTCACCGAGTACAAGACCACGCTCGACTACCTTGCCCGACGACTGGCGGAACGCTACTCCCCGGAACACGTGCTCACCCTGTTCGGCAGCGGCGGGGCCGAGGGCATGAACGACACGGACCGCGAGAACGTCAAGGCGGCCTTCAACGACCCTGACGACCCGGTGCGCGTCCTGGTGGCCACGGACGCCGCTTCCGAAGGTCTCAACCTGCACCGCACCGCGCGCTACCTGCTGCACTACGACTGCCCGTGGAACCCGTCGAGGCTGGAGCAGCGGAACGGTCGCCTGGACCGCTACGGACAGGCCCGTGACGTGACCGTGCACCACTTCTTCAGCGCAACCGACCCGGACCTGCGCTTCCTCGACCACGTGGTCCGCAAGGCCGACGAAATCCGCGCAGACCTGGGCTCGGTGAACGAACTGTTCGACCGCGCCACGCACCGCCGCCTGATCGGAGGCGAGGACGCGGCGCGGGTCCGGGCCGACCTGGATGCCGGCCTCCGGGCCGTCCTGGGCGCCGCGTCCATGGACGCGGACGCCAGGGTGTCGTTGGGCCGCGAGGCAGAGGGGGAAGCAGCGTTGCTCGAGGTCCTGGCCGCGGAGATCGACCTGGACCCGCAAGCCCTCGGCGACACCCTCGAAACCGCCCTGACGACTTCCGACAGCGGCAGACCGCAGCTACGGGCGGCGGCGCAACCGGGATTCTACCGGATGGCCCAACCGGACCTGCGCGGCTGGCGCGACGTCATCGACGAAGCCGTGCGCCTGCCGGTCCACGGAGGCGGGCAAGGCCCCATGCCGCTGCTCGCCTTCAGCGCGGAACCGTTCATCCAGCGCCTCGGGCGCTTGAGCGTGTTCCTGCCCCGACGCGACGCTCGGCTCCTGCACCTGGCGCATCCGCTGATGCGGCGGGCCCTGGGTTTACTGACGCGCCGCCGCTACCCCGGCGAGCAGCAGGTCTCGCGCTGGACGGTGCGGCTGGGCGCCGTTCCCGCGGACGCCGAAGCCGTGGTCCTGCTCAGCGTCGAGGAACTGGCTGTGAACGAGCTGCGGGAGACCTTCCACCGCTGGGTGCGCACCCTGGCCTTCCCGGTGCGGAACGGCGACCTGGGAGAGCCGCTGCCGCACGTCCCTGCCCGGTCCCGGCGAGGCGCCCGGGACGCCGCGGACCCCGCCCACCGGGAGCGCGCCCGGGAGGTCCTCGAAGACGTCCGCAACGGCCTGCGCACATGGCTGCGCGGCTACGGGACACAGGTGACCGGGCGGCTGCGCCGCCAACTGGCGGTGGACGGCGAAGCCGCCCGCAAACGGGAGGACGAACGCTACCGGCAACGCCAAGGCGAGGTCTCCACGCTCATCGAGCAATCCACGGCCACACGGCTGAACCGAGAGATCGAAGCCCTCGGCCAAAGACAACGCCAGGGCGAACTCTTCGACGCCACCGAGCGGCTCGCGGAAATGGAGCGGTCCCTGGAAGAAAAGGAACGGGAACTCAAGCGCCGCCTCGCCCACTACGAAGAGATCCGCGAACAGTTGCAGCAGGAACGCGCCCGGATCCTGGACCGCCTCTTGCCCGCACGCTTCGCGCTGGCGGGAGACGCCCACGTGTTCCCGGTGGCCATCGAGGTACGGTTGCCGGAAACGGGTTGACCCGCGCCTCGTCGGGACAGTCAACGGGGCGGTCCGGCTGCTTGAGGTCAAGTCGGGACTTTGGCGGGATGGGAATAGGAGTTCTTCGCGTGGGAGGGGAGCGTCACAACCTGTACGAAAGCCGGATCAACGTCCTGAAAGAGCAGGCCGAACTCGAAGGGTACTCACTCAGTGAGGCATCCGAGACGGCCTTTTGGAACTTTCTGAAGAAGAACCCGTTTACGAGACGCGGACGCCTTGTCCTGCTGGAAAACGGAAATCTTCGTGCTGTCTGGAACGATGGGAACGACGCGCACATCGGACTTCAATTCCTCGACGACCGCTTGATCCAGTACGTGATTTTCGCCCGTCGAGGGCCTGACGCGCCCGTTTCGAGGGTGACAGGGCGCGATACGATGGACGGCATAATGCGGCAGATCGACGCATTCGATCTGGGTGGCGTCCTGTGACGGGCAAGCCGGAAGAGCCAATTTCCTCTGCCGCCGGACTAAAAGCCCATCCTGATTTTACGTGCTGAACGGAATGACTTCAATATCCGTGCGACAGGGCGACGCCTTCATCCCGACCCCGGACAACCGCTCTGAGCGGGCCGGACCCCGCGCTTGGTCGAAGAGACGCTGACGAGCCATGGACCACACCCTGACCGACTGCTGGGGAGACCTGCGCCATGGGGGCCTGCTGCTGGACAGCGCGCGGTTGCAGGCGCTTTCCCGGGGCGTCCCGCGGCTCCACGAGTATGTCGAGGGCCAGTTGCGCCAGCGCGCCGGAGCGTTGCTGAACGGCGAAGGCGACGCCTCGGAGTTCGTCGCCTTCGTGCTGGAACGGGTCTGCGGGCTGGACGCCTCCACCGGCGCCTGGTCCCGCGGCAGCCGGGTGGCGCCGGAGTGGGGACGACGCGCCGTTACGGGAGAGACGGTCAAGCCCCGCCATCTGTGGGAGGGCCGGCGCGGCGGGCGGCTGCCGGTGTTCCTGGACGGCGAGAAACGCCTGGGCATCGGCAGGAGCCGCCTCGTGGTCAGCCGGGTGCTCGGCTGGCTCCGCGCCGGCAACGAGCATCTCGCGTTGGTGACCAACGGACGCCAGTGGCGGCTGCTGTTCGCCGGACTGGACTACGACGCGTGGTGCGAATGGGACCTGGACCTGTGGTTCGAGGAAGGCGAGCTCGCCCCGCAGGTAACGGCGTTGCGCGCTCTGCTGTGCCCGGAACTCTGGACTCCCGCGGTCGAAGACGCCCCGACGCCGCTCCTGCAAGCCGTCCGCGACACCCGCAAGGGACAGGCGGAACTGTCCGAGGTGCTTGGCGAGCGGGTGCGCAAAGCGGTGGAAGTACTGATCTCGGGCCACGGCGACGCGCTGAAGGAGCGGTGCGCCGCGGCGGCTCCCGCGGACATCTACCGCGCAGCCTGCCGGGTGGCCATGCGGCTGGTGGTGGTCCTGTTCGCGGAGTCCCGCGACCTGCTGCCCCGGGACAACGCCCTCTACCACGAAAGCTACGGCCTGAACGGCCTGCTCGAACGGCTGGAACGCGACGCCCTCCACCCCGGCGCCTTGGCCGAGAGCTACGGCGCTTGGCCGCGGGTCCTGGCGCTGTTCCGGCTCGTGCGGCAGGGGTCCCATTTCCCGGACCTGCCGGTGAAGGATTACGGCGGCGAACTGTTCGCCCCGAGCGAGGCCGCGGGCGAAACGGACGGCCTCTCCCAAGCGCTGGCCGTTTACGAGAACGCGTGCTTCGAGCGCGAGACCACGATGCCGGACCGGGACGTTTACCGGATATTGTGCCTGCTCACCCGCACCACGGTCCGCATTCGCCAGGGCCGGAGCAGCAAGCAGGCGCGCGTTCCCGTGGACTTTTCCGATCTCTCGTCCGAATACATCGGCGTCCTCTACGAAGGGCTGCTGGACTACGAGTTGAAGACCGCGCCGGCCGGCGACCCGGTGGTCTTCCTGGCGGTGGGCGACCAGCCGGCGCTGCCCCTCTCGCGCCTGGAAGCCATGGACGACGCCGCCCTCAAGGCGCTGTTCGCCAACCTCGCAGGCGACTCGAAAGCGGAAGCCGCGGAAGAAGGCGTGGAGGCGGACGACGGAGCGGAGACCGCCAACGCTCCCGTCGGGGAACGGGCGGAAGACGACGACGGATCTTCCGAGGGCCGCGACGGCGAGCCGGACGAGACCGCAGACACCGCGGACGGCTCCGACGAGCGGCAACGCAACCGCACCCGGGCGGAGACCTGGGCGCGACGGGCGGCGCAGGCAGCGGGCCTGGTCAAACCCCACAAGGCCGGAGGCCGGGACGCCTCGGCGCGCCGACTCGCGTTCGACGCCCAACTCGGCGCCAAGGCGAAGCAACTCGTGTCCCGGGTCGTCCTGCCCGGCGAGTGGTACTTGGTGCGATGGGGCGGCACCCGCAAGGGTTCGGGCAGCTTCTACACCCGTCCCGGCCTGGCCGTTCCGACGGTGCAGCGCACGCTGCGCCCGCTGGCCTACGACCCGCCCGTGGACGAGGACGGGACGCCGGACGCCAACGCGCCGCCCGCGCACTGGACGCCGAAGCTCCCGGAGCGGATCCTCGACCTGAAGGTCTGCGACCCGGCGTGCGGTTCCGGCAGCTTCCCGCTGGCCGCGCTGCGTTTCCTCACCGACGCGCTCTACGCCTCGCTGCAACACCACGGACGCATCGAACCGGACGGCGACCGGGCCCTGGTCCACCTGCTGGGCCTTCGGGACAAGCGGGACGAACAGGACGAAGGCCTGAGCGACGAGTTGATCCCCTGCCGCCCCGACGACGACCGCTTCGAGCCGCGTCTCAAGGCGGTGCTGCGCCGGCACGTGGTGGAACGCTGCCTTTACGCGGTGGACCTCGACCCGCTGGCGGTGGAGCTCTGCCGCCTGTCCCTCTGGATCGAGACCATGGACCGCACCCTGCCGTTCGGTTTCCTGGACCACAAGGTCAAGTGCGGCAACGCGCTCGTCGGCGCGTGGTTCGACCAGTTCGCCCACTACCCGGTCATGGCGTGGAAGAACCGCGAAGGCGGCGACAAGAACCACGGCAACGGAACGCACTTCGGGAAAGACGCCCGCGGCAAGGCCCTCAAGGAGTTCACGAAGGACACCCTGACCCCGGACCTGAAGCGCTTCCTGGCCGGCGCCGACCTGTTCCGGGAAGACCTGCTGACGGAAGCCGGACGCGCCCACGACGAGGCGCTGAACGTGCTGGCGGACATGCACGCCCTGCCGGTGCAGGACGCCCGGGAGCGCGCGCACCTCTACCGGCGGGACTTCCTGGGTTCAACGGCCTGGCGCTCGCTCAAGAACGCCATGGACCTGTGGTGCGCCTGCTGGTTCTGGCCCGCGGACGAACTGGACCGCGCCCCGCTCCCCACGACCTTCGCCCAACCGCGGGACGAGACCCGGAACGTGGCCCGACGGGTCGCCGCGGAGATGCGCTTCTTCCATTGGGAGCTGGAGTTCCCGGACGTGTTCCGGGCGCCGGAATCGGGCTTCGACGCGATGCTGGGCAATCCGCCGTGGGAAACACTTCAACCGAGTTCCAAGGAATACTTTTCAAATATCGATCCGCTCTATCGCTCCTATGGAAAACAGGAAGCGTTAGAAAAACAGAGAGCTTATTTTAACGAAGTCTCTGTGGAATGCAGTTGGCTCGACTACAATAGTAGATTTGCGAATGATTCGAACTGGATGAAACATGTTGCGAATCCGTTCGGCGATCCCCTTGGAACAGGCGAGAATCAGAACGTTGCACTATACACTATAGTTCACAGCCGAGAGAACAGTAGATTTCACGATCGGTGGCGACAGGCCAGAGTTCGTTCATTCAGTTTTGCAGATACAACACATCCTTTCGTGCATCGAGGCAAAGGCAAGGCATACACATACAAGCTGTTCTTGGAACAGGCACATGCCTTGTCTCGCATAGGCGGTCGACTCGGATTCGTCGTCCCCTCCGGCCTCTACTCGGACCTCGGCACGGGCGCGCTGCGCACACTGTTTCTCAGACACTGCCGATGGGAATGGCTGTTCGGCATCGAGAACCGCGACAAGGTCTTCCCGATCCACAGGAGCTACAAGTTCAACCCAATCATCGTTGAGAAGGGCGCCGCCACCGAGACCATCCGCACCGCCTTCATGCGCCGCAACCTCGACGATTGGGAGCGCGCCGAGCACCTTACCATCCCCTACACTCGGGCGCAGGTCGAGCGCTTCAGCCCTAGGAGCCACGCCATCTTCGAAATCCAGTCGAAGCGCGACCTGGAGATCCTGGAGAAGATCTACGCCAACGCTGTGCTGCTCGGCGACGATGGCCCGGACGGCTGGGGCATTCGTTATTCTCAAGGCGATTTCAACATGACCAGCGACTCCCGCCTCTTCCCGCCCCGCCCGCAGTGGGAGGCGAAGGGCTACCGCCCCGACGAGTACAGCCGCTGGCTGCTCGGCGACTGGCGGCCGATCGGGGAGCTGTGGGCGGAACTCGGCGCCGATCCTTCCCAGCCGGAACAGGCGGAAATCGAGTTGGAGGAGTGGCTGTTCGACACCACCGCCGACCCGGAACGCCGCGAAGCCGAAGCCCGTTTCGTGCATGGCCACCTGCTGAAACCCGGCGACGCAGCCCGTACCGACTGGCGCTTGCGTTGCGCACAGCCGCCGTATGACCGGCTGCCAATCCCACGGGCAAGCATCCCAGCGGGGGTGGTGCTGTCGCGGGAAGGGGACGCATGGATTCAGGACCGGGACCCACCTACAACTACCTCCGAGTACGCAACGCCCCCTTGGACCGTGGGTGTCCCGCCCGCACCTACTCTGTCAGGGGATGGCAACGACGCCCGGGAAGAGGGAGGGGTCAGGGACGTAGCGTTGCCGTTCTACGAAGGCCGAATGATCGGCCAGTTCGATTCCAGCCAGAAGGGTTGGGTCAGCGGCAAAGGCCGCGGTTCCGTTTGGCGGGAAATTCCCTGGGAGCGCAAGCAGATCGAGCCGCAGTACCTGATGGATCGAGCACACTGTACCGACTACCTCTACGCGGTGCGGAAACCGAAGATCGCGCTCATGGACATCACGTCATCGACGAATACTCGGACGATGATCGTTTCACCACTAGCCGGTGTGCCTTGCGGACACTCCATCGGAGTTCTGAACTGCTCCGCAGACCAATGCCTTCCGCTTGGCACTATCCTGAACTCCTTCGTCTATGACTTCTCTCTTCGCGTGCGTTTCTCGGGGCTGCATACGAGTTGGTTCATCATCGAAGAAACTCCCCTGCCGGTATGCAGCGTTGCCGAAATGCGTCATATCCAGCCCCTATCCACGGTCCTGCGAGGAACCGAGTCGTCATCTTCCACTTCCTATACCGAGCGAATGAGACCAGCCTTGACAGGTCGTGAACGCTTGAGGATGAACATCATCCTGGACCTGCTGGTTTCGACAGCGTTCGGCCTCGTTGAGGAAGACTTGCGCCACATCCTGCGGCACTGCGACCTCCCACAATCGGAAATTGCTGGTGCATTCCATTCCGGGAAACTGGATCCCAAGGGATTCTGGCGCGTTGACAAGGACAAGGACCCCGAACTCCGCCACACCGTCCTGACCCTCGTCGCCTTCCATGACCTCCAAGCGAAGGTCGAAGCCGCGGGCGGCGACCGCGAGCGCGGCATCGACGCCTTCCTCTCCCAGAACCACGGCGAAGGCTGGATGCTCCCGGAAACCCTCCGCCTCGCCGACTACGGCCTCGGGCACGACGAGCGCGCCAGGCATCCGCAGCCCGTGGCCAGCCAGCTCGGCTCCCGTTTCCACGACTGGCAGCTTGCCCAGGGCGCGGAGGAATCCTGGCGGGAATGCCACCTGCACGCCCGCAACCTCCTCGGCGTCCACGGCTACGCCCAACTCCTCGTCGATCTGGCACAGCGGCGCGTCACCGACGGAGAGGACTGCCTCGACCTTCTCACCGACGACTTCGTCCGCGAACTGGTCGGCGAACACGGCTACGTGGCGCTCCTGGTCGGAGTCCGCGTCGGGAAGGTCCTGTACGAAGCGCCCTACTGGACCATGGTGGACGACCTCCGCACCCGCGGCCATCTCAACGAGACGACCCACCTCCTGCTCCTGGACACCCTCTACGCCCGCAAGCTCATGGACGACGCCGAGTACCGGAGCCGAAGCGGCCGCGACGCCCCGGCCCCGGGAACCGAGCCCCTGCCAAAGGCCGCCGAACCCGAACCGGATTACGACTCGAAACCGTCCGCGAAAAGCGGACAGAAGAAACTGTTCGAGTAGCGCCGCCCGAAACAGGGACGCCGCTCTACGCAGCCCTCTTGCCAGAGAGCCAACGACGGCGTTTACCCGGAAGTCCGCGGATCATCGGCTGATTTTGGCCAGAGCGTTCAGGAAACGCTTCATCACCCGTTCATTGATGTGCAGTGGATTCGAGGCTTGAATCTTGCGGGCAACCGCCACTGCCTGGCCTCGCGTGAGAACACCAGCCGCGGCCAGATCCACCATGAGGCCAAGGCCATAACGTGACTTGACACCGTGGCGTTTGCACAGCCGTCGGAGGGCGCCGTCGTTGGTGACGCATGTCCAACCTTCCCCACGGCACACCACCATGCAAAGGCGGTCGTTGAACGAGACGCTCGACCCGACCTCCGCGGCCTGAAGCATCTGCTCCGTCTCGACTTCGACGACCTCGATGCCGAGTCGCGCGCATCGTCCCGCGGTGAGGCCATGCACCTCGTCGAGCACGGGCGGTATGACGGCTACCCTCCCCACATGCTGCGCCACGAGCTTGAGCATGGTCAGATCGGAGTCCCGGTAGTCGATGAGCACGTCCGCATCGGCGAGCAAGACCGTGGCCCCGGCCTGCACTGGTCCTACTTGGCCCACTCACCTGCCTGCTTTCTCATCCGCTCCCTCGTGAGACCCAGGATTTCGGCGGCGCGTCCGAGCGAGATGCGTTCACTCTCGACTGCCTGCCTCACGAGCCGTGACAACCGATCTTCGACGAAGTCGTGCTCGGAGAGGCTGGCAGGTTCTCCCGAGCGGCTCCAGTTCCACGCGAACTCACCCTTCCTGATGGCTTCAGGTTCGTCGGTCTTGCGAAGCGTTTGGCCGAAGTAGCTGCGGTGCTGGCCCTGGAACGTAGGCCAGACCGCGGACGTCTCCCGCCCCGACTCCACCAACCGATGGAGCACGGTCTTGTAGCTCACCCGGAAGATCCGCTTGACCTTGAGGACACGCGCCAGCAGGGAGCGTCCACGGGTCGCCTCCCACTCTTCCGCAAACGCCGTCTCCGGCATCAGGAACTCACCCGCGAAGGCGTCGGCACCCCGCTCCGGCTCCGCCCGCATCTCGGTGGCGTCTCGTCGGTACTCGTAAGGATGCAACAGCAAGTGACCGAGTTCGTGCGCGGCGGTAAAGATCCAGCGCTCCACCGAGATCCGACTCCAAGTGTTGACCACCACCGCGGGGCCACCGTCACCCTTCCCCACGCTCAGCCCGAAAAAGGAATCGCGAGTGGTCTCGAGGAGAAGGAGCTTCACGCCGTTTTCCTCCAGTAACCCACAGATGTCCCGCACGGGTTCCTCCGGTCTGAGATCGACCGCCCGACGAGCGGCTCGCGCAACTTCCGAGGGACTTCCGCCGCCCGTTGCAGCGGCCTCGAAGCGGAACGGAGAGCGGTCGTTCAGGTCGGTTTCCAGCTCGACATAGGCTCCCAGCCACTTGGAGACCACTGCCAAGATCTGCTCCCGCCCCGGGACCCGCGTCCGGGCGCGAAACCGGACGCTTTCGAGAGGCCGGACAGGGGTGACCAACTCTCCCACCGGGACTGCCAGCGCTCTCGCCAAGTCAGCGAGGGTACGCGCCCGCGGAACGGCCGCTCCCCGCTCGATCTGGCCAAGCGCCACCCGCGAAATCCCGGCCCGCTCCGCAAGAGCCCCCTGCGTCAGCCCCCGGTCCAGCCGCAGCCGGACAACGTTCGCCGCAATGCAGGTCTCATCCGCCATCGTCCCTTGCTCCATCCTTGACATGACCGAACTCGAAACTTGTCTTGATTTCATTTTATACCAAACTGAAAAGTCTTGTGGCAAACCTTGCAGCACAGGCAGCCAGCCCAAGCGTCACAACATCTGTCCCGGGGACGGATCCTCTCGTGTGTGAAGACGTCGTTGGTTGCAAATCAACCACTAGCTGGCTAAAATTCAGCCATGCAGCGGAGGAATATCGAGACCGTTGTCCTGGAGGCGCTGGCGGATACCCCGGCGGTGTTCATCCAGGGGCCGCGGCAGTCCGGCAAGAGCACTCTCGCGCAGCTAATCGCTCACGGTCCGCATCGAGCTTCGTACCTTACCCTGGATGATGCGGCGACGCTGGCTGCGGCGCGCGCGGACCCGGACCAGTTCATCGCCGGTCAACCCGGCCCCGTGGTCATCGACGAGGTACAGCGCGTGCCGGCGCTGTTCCGCGCCGTCAAGCTGGCCATCGACCGCGACCGCCGTCCGGGCCGCTTCCTGCTCACCGGGTCGGCCGCGGTCAACGTGGTCCCCGACCTGTCGCAGGCGCTCGCCGGCCGCATCGAGATCGACACCTTGTGGCCGTTCTCCCAAGGAGAACTGGAAGGCGCGGTGGAAGGCTTCGTGGACGCCGTCTTCGACGCGGACCTGCCGTCCACGCCGCCTCCCGCGGTATCCCAGGCCGACCTGTTCACGCGGGCGGTCCGCGGCGGCTATCCCGAAATGATGACGCGCCGCACTGTGCACCGACGGCGCGCCTGGTACGAGAGTTACGTGGAGACGGTCCTGCAGCGCGAGGTCCGCGACTTGGCCAACGTCGAGGGGATCGGCGAACTGCCGCGCCTGCTCACCCTGGTTGCGGCACGGCAGGCCACACTGGCGAACCACGCAGACCTCGCCCGCACCCTGGCGCTGCCGCAGACCACCCTCAAACGCTATCTGGCGCTGCTGGCCGGAGCGTTCCTGGCGCACTCCCTTCCTGCGTGGTTTCGCAACGTGGGCAAGCGGATGGCCAAGGCGCCGAAGCTGCTGGTGACCGACACGGGCTTGGCGGCGCACCTGAACAACCTCGGCGGCGCGCCCGGGCGCGCCGCGGACGAGGCGACGGGCCGCCTGTTGGAGAACTTCGTGATCATGGAGTTGTTCAAGCAGGCCGGCTGGAGCCGACGACGCCCGCGGCTGTTCCACTACCGGACCCACGACCAACGGGAGGTGGACGTGGTGCTGGAGGACCGAGCCGGTTCGGTGGTCGGGGTCGAAGTGAAGGCCACTCGCGCGGTCTCCGAGCGCGCCTTCACGGGTCTCCGGGACCTCGCACAGGCCGCGGGGGACCGCTTCGTCCGCGGCATCGTCCTGTACGCAGGCGGTTCGGTGGTGCCGTTCGGCGAGCGGCTGCACGCCGTACCCTGTAGCGCCCTGTGGCGCTGGTGACGCCCGCGTTCGACTCCATGCGCCGCGAACCGCCCGCGGTCCAGCTAGTCAGCCGGCTCCGGTGACGAGACGGAGGATGCCACGATGGCGCTGAACCCCATTGCCTACACAGAGAACGTCGTCAAGAGCTTCCTGCGCTACCAGCTCACCGCCTATCCCTTTGCCGACCCGCGACTGCACGGACAGATGCGGGCGCTGCTGTCGCTGGACGAGACCCGCCGCTCGCCCCTGCTCAAGGGGCCTTACGTCAGCCTGTCGCGCCCGTTCCGGGAAGGCGCCTCGGTGGACGCCCTGGTGAACGAAGGGCTGCTCCACCCCCACCTGCGCGAGCGCATCCCGCGGCGCGTCACCCACCTGTACAGCCATCAGGAACGCGCCATCCGCGCCATCGTCCAAGGGCGGACCACCCTGGTCTCCACCGGCACCGGCTCGGGCAAGACCGAGTGCTTCCTCTACCCCATGGTCAGCCAATGCCTGCGCCTGCGGGACGACGGCGCGCCGCCCGGGGTCAGCGCGGTCGTCGTCTATCCCATGAACGCCCTGGCCGAAGATCAACTCATGCGCCTGCGCGGGCTGCTAGCGGGCGCGGGCATCCCCTTCGGCATCTACGTGGGCAAGACGCCGGAGCGGGAGACGGAAGTGGCCGGCGTCCGGCTCGGACCCGGTTCGTCACGGGCCGACTACGAAGCCCGACTCCGACGGACGCAGGGGGAAGGCAGGGGCGAGACGGTCCATCCCGCGGAAGAGGTCTGCTCCCGGGAGGTCATGCGCGCCCCGGGCCGGCAACCGCGGATCCTGCTCACCAACGTGAAGCAACTCGAACTGCTGCTCACGCGCCAGCAGGACGTGGAACTGTTCGACGGGGCGCGGCTGGACTTCCTCGTGTTCGACGAGGCCCACACCTTCACCGGCGCCCTGGGCGCGGAAACGGCCTGCCTGATCCGGCGGCTGCGCGCGTTCTGCAACGCCGACCCCGGCCACACCACCTGTGTCGCCACTTCCGCCACCATCGTCGATGGCGAAGACCCGCAGGCCGCTCGCCATTTCGCCGCGCGTTTCTTCGGCGTGGCCTCCGAAGCGGTGGTCACCGTGGAGGAGGACTACGAATCCGAAGTGTGGGCGGAATCCCGTTCCGTACCGCCCGGACCCGACGGGGACGCAGCCGGGATCCTCGACCGCTGCGTTCGCGCGGTGGAAGACGAAGAGGCGTCGGGCGACGGCGTGGGCGGAGCCTACCGCTCGCTGTCCGGACGGGAGCTGGATGGCGATGCGGCCGGCGGGCCGGAAGGCTGGCCCCGGCGCCTGTACGATGCGTTGTCCCGGAACGAACTGGTCTTCCGCCTGAACGAAGCGCTCACGACCCCCAAGGCCCTCGACGAATTGGCCGAAGCCCTGGGGCAACGCCTGGGGCGGGTGGTGACCGAAGCGGAAGTCCTGGCCTGGCTGACCCTTGGGGCCGCGGCGCGCCGCGAGGGCCGACCCCTGTTGCGGCCCGTGGCCCACGTGTTCGTGCGCGGCATCGGCGGCGCCGTGGTATCGTTCCCGGAGGCGTGGGACGGCCCGAAGCTCTGGCTTGCCGCGGAGGACGCAACCGCGATCCGGGAGTCAGGCGAGAGCAAAGCCCACTTCCCGGTCACCACCTGCACCACTTGCGGACAGCACTACTACGTGGCGTTCCTCAAGGACTTCCTGTTCACCGGCAAGCGGCCGGGCGGCGGCGAGGCCGGGGCCGCGGGCTCGTGGTGGGAACCGCTGGAAGAGAGCCTCGGGGGCAAGCGGGTGGTTCTGACGGACCGCCTCATCGGCGCCGGCGACGATGACGACGAAGCGCCCGACGAAACGCCGCTCGCCCGCCGCACCGCGGCGCTCCACTTCTGCCGCCACTGCGGCGCCGCCCATGCCCTGCCGGCCTCCCGCTGCCTTCATTGCGGCAAGTCCGGCGCCGCGGTCCGACTGCACGCGGTGCACTCGAAGGCTGACAACCCGGGGCAACTCGCCAGTTGCCTGTCGTGCAGCGCGGCGGGCCGCTCCGGCGTTGGACGATACCGCGAACCCGCGCGACCGGTGCGCGCCATCAACGTGGCCGACGTCCACGTCCTCACCCAGGACATGGTGCACCACGCCGAACGCCAACGCCTGCTGGTGTTCTGCGATAACCGCCAGGACGCGGCGTTCCAGGCCGGCTGGATGAAGGACCACGCCCGACGCTTCCGGCTGCGGGCGCTGATGGCGGAGGGCATCAAGGCCCAGCCGCGCTCGGTGGGCGACCTCACCGCCTGCCTCGACGACCTGCTGGATGCCGACGCAACGCTGTCGCGAGCCTTGATCCCGGAAGTCTGGCAGGTGGCCCGACAGGAAGGGGGCGGCGACCGCCACGCACAGGAGCGCCGCAAGTACCTGCGCTTCCAGGTACTGCGAGAGGTGACGCTGTCGGCTCGACAGGCCCTGGGCCTCGAACCCTGGGGACGGATGAAAGTCGAATACCGGGGCCTCGACGCTGCCGCGCCGTGGATACAGGAACACGCCCACGACCTCCGCCTCGCGCCGGAACGCCTGCGCGAGGGCGTGGCCAGCGTGCTCGACTACCTGCGGCGCAGGGGCGCCCTGCACGACCCGGAGTACGAGATCTTCACGAAGATGTGGCAGGAAGGGGACCGGGAAATCCAGCAGGGCTACCTTCCGGGGTTCCTGTCCCCCAACGCCACCAAGCTGCGCCGGGAACCGCACGAGAAGCCCAACCTGGTCACCCAATGGCTGAGCGACGGCGGCGACACCACGTTGCGCCAGATGGCCGGCAAGTGGGGCGTGCCCCGGGAAGCCGTCCCGTCGTTCCTGGAAAGCCTGTTCGCCTTCCTGGTGGAACGCAAGCTGCTGTCGCCGGTGCGCCTCAAGGGGTCCAAGGGGCGCCCGTTGCCCCGGGTCAGCGGCGTTTACCAGGTGAACGCGGACCGGCTGGGACTGAACCCCAACCGGGGCGTCCGGCGCTGCCGGAGTTGCCGCCGCACCACCACGCGGGACCTGCCCTACGACCGCTGCCCCGCTTGGCGCTGCGACGGCGTCCTGGAATGGGCGCCGGAAGACCCCGACCACTACGACCTGCAACTGCTGGACGGGGTTTACGCCATGCTGCGCCCGGAAGAGCACACGGCCATGGTTCCCGACGACGAGCGCGAACGCCTGGAGAACCTGTTCAAGGGCGCAACCGACGCGGTGAACTGCCTGGTGTGCACCCCGACGCTGGAGCTCGGCATCGACATCGGCCAGCTCGACGCGGTGCTCATGCGCAACGTGCCGCCGCTGCCGGCCAACTACTGGCAGCGCACCGGGCGGGCGGGACGCCGCCATCGCATGGCGGTGGACGTCACCTACTGCCGCCCCGTGTCCCATGACCGCGCCTACTTCGCCGAACCCGCCAAGCTGCTCGCCGGCAGGATCGATCCCCCGGCCTTCAACCTGCGCAACGAGTTCATGGTGGCCAAGCACGTCCACGCTACCGTCATCGGCGCGCTGCACCGATACGGCCGCGACCCGAACCGCCCGGAAACGGAACGCCACGCGGTCCGCGGCGTCCTGGACGGCTGCCTGCCCGGGCGCGTGGAGCCGTACCTGTTCCGGGACGGCGAACTGCGCACCGCGCCGTTCGACTTCGGCGCCCTGCGCGAGCTCGTGCGGGACAACGCAACCGACCTGGCCGCGGACGTGGGGCGGGTCTTCGACCAGGGTTGGCCGGACGAGGACGAGGACGTGACGAAACCCGCGGCGCTCCGCGGCCACGTGGACACGTTCGCCGACCATCTGGAAAGCGTCGTCTCCCGTCTGCGCCGGCGCTTGCGTTGGGCCATGGACCAGATCACGCGGCTCGACGAGCGGCGCGAGCGGCAAGGCGCCCTCGACCCCGAGGACGAAGCGTTGTTCCGCCGTTGCGACAGGTTCGTGAAGCGCCTCAAGGGCCAGGAACGGCGGCGCAGCCAGGCCGAGGGGCACGACGACTCCAACACCTTCAACGTGCTGGCGGCCGAGGGTTTCCTGCCCGGTTACGGTCTCGAGGTCGGCACGGTGGTGGGATGGGCGGAGATCCCCTTCTGGCACGCCGGCGCCAGGGACTTCCGCTTGCCTCGACCCCCTGCCGCGGCCTTGCGGGAATACGTTCCCGGCAACCTCATCTACGCCAACGGCCACCGTTTCGTAGCGCGGCGGTTCCACCGGGACCTCGGCGAAGAGCAGGCCGAGACGCCGGTTTACGAAGTTTCCGCGGAACGGCAAGCCGTCAAGCCCGCCTCTGGGGACGCAAGTTCCTCCCTCAACGGACAAGCCCTGCGGACCATGGCCATCTGCGACGCCGACCTCGTCCACACGTCGCACATCTCCGACGAAGAGGACCTGCGGTTCCAACTCGGCGTCGCCGTCCATGGACTCGAGCTGGGCCAGCACGGCGGCGGACAAGCGTACCGTTGGGGGACACGGCCCATGTCGTTGCGGCGGGGGGTGCGGATGCGGCTCGTCAACGTGGGAGCTTCGACTTCCATCAGGAAACGGGGAGTGTTCGGCTACCCGGTCTGCGTGGTGTGCGGCCAAAGCGTCTCGCCGTTCTCGTCCGAGCGCCAGCGCGAGGAGTTCCGCAAGTCCCATACCGAAAGGTGCCGGCGCGCCCCGGAAGACATCGGCTTCTACGCCGACGTGACCGCGGACGCCTTCTCGCTGCCCGCGTGCGACGACGCCGCCACCGGGTACAGCGTGCTGGAGGCGTTGCGACTGGGCGCGACCCACGTGCTGGACATGCACGTGGACGACTTGCAGATACTGGTGATGGGCCACGTGGAGCGCCCGGAGGTGGACGCGATGCTGTGGGACCCCATGCCCGGAGGCTCCGGCCTCCTCGACCGTTTGTGCGAGCGGTTCGCGGAAGTCGTGGGAGCGGCCCGGGATGTGGTGGAGAACTGTGCCGGGGCGTGCGAGTCCTCCTGCATCGACTGCCTCCAGAACTTCCGCAACGCCTATTACCACCATCTCCTCCATCGCCGGATCGCCGGTGAGCGGCTCGACGCGTGGGGAGCGCGTCTCGCGTTCGAGCACCCCGTCCCGCCGCTGCAACCCGCGGAAAGGCCCGCGGCCGACGCCATGCCCGTCAACGACGCGGAAACGCGGCTGCGCCACCTGCTGCGCGCCGCGGGGTTCGGCGAGGGAATTCGCAACCAACAGGTGCGGCTGGACCGGACGCTGGGGACCACCACGCCGGACGTGATCTACCGCGCCGAGGACCACGAGCCGGACGAGGGCGTGTGCATCTACCTGGACGGCCTGAGCCGCCCCCTCCACGGCAACCCCGAAACCGCGGAAAGGGACCGGGCCATCCGCGACTGGCTGCGCAACCACGGCTACGACGTGATCGAGGTCGCCGCCAACGACCTCCACGACGAGAACGCCATGGTGCAGCACTTCCGGCGCCTGGCCGGTTACCTCCACATGCTCGACGTCCGCAACCGCGTGCGCGACGACCGCTCCTGGTTCCACGACGCCGCGGCGGCGAACGAACGGACGCTGCGGCTCGTGACGCCGACGGCCGCTGCACGCTACGTGACTTGCGTGCCGCTGGCGCCGCTCCAGGCGGCCGCAGGCGCGTTCGGCAACCCTCGATCCGTACCCGACGATCCCGAATGGGACTGGGTGGAACTCGACACACACCGCTCGCTGCGTCCCGGGATGTTCGCGGCGAAGGTCGTCGGACGGTCCATGGAACCCGCCATACCCGACGGCGCCTACTGCCTGTTCGCCCATCCCGTGACCGGCTCCCGTCAGGGGCGCGTGGTGCTCGTGCAGCTACGCGACGCGGTCGATCCGGACACCGGCCTTCGCTTCACGGTGAAGCGCTATCGCAGCGAGAAGGCCGAGGACGAAAACGGCTGGCGGCACGTCAGGATCGTGCTCGAACCCGTCAACCGCGAGTTCGCCCCCATCGAGTTGGCGGAGGAGGACGAGGACGCCGTGGCCGTGGTCGCCGAGCTCGTGGAAGTCCTCGGCGTGGGACCGCTCGGGGGCGTTTCTGCCGGTTGAGTCGGTGGACGAGCAGGGGCGCACGGGAACAGGGCCGTCACCCTGATCTTCCGGCGCGGGAGGAAGGGACATCCAGCAGGTCCCGGTCCGGCGCCATCCGCCACAGGAACTCCGCGACCGGCAGACACCAGATCCCGTCCATGCGCAGGCGCTCTCGACCGCGGTAGAGCAGGGCGGTTTCCGCTTCGGGGTAGTCCTCGCGAAAGGTCCTGAGCGCCCGCAGGTCGCGGGAATGGACCCTGTCGGCGTTCTTGACCTCGAAAGCCTGGAGTCCCGACTCGCCGTAAACCACGAAGTCCACCTCGGCGCCGGCGCGGGTGCGCCAGAAGAACAGGCCCGCGTCCTGCCGGGAATAGGCGGCCCAGGCCCGCAGATGCTGGGCCACCAGCCCTTCCAGGGCCTGCCCGTCCATCTCTTCGGGGCGGTCGAGGGGTCCCCTGGGGCGCAGCGAGCGGAACACGCCGGCGTCGAACAGGTAGAGCTTCTCGTGGGTCGCGGTGGCCCGCTTGGCGCGCTTGCGGAAGACCGGCAGCCGGAAGGCGATCAGCAGGTCCTCCAGGATACCGACGTACCCGGCCACCACCTTGCGCTCCACCTGGCACTCCCGGGCCACCGCGGCGACGTTGAGTTGCGCGCCGTGGGAGAAGCTGACGGCTTCCAGGAACCGGGTGAACGCGCCGACGTTGCGGGTCATCCCCTCGGCCCGTACCTCCTGGTCCAGGTACAGGCTCGCGTATGCGTCGAGGACGGCCGCCGGTTCGGACGCGCCCACCGCCAGGGGCAACAGGCCCATGCGCAACGCCTGCTCCAGGTCGAAGGCAGGCAACTCCGCGGCCATGAAGGGATGCAGCGTGCACTGCACCGCCCGGCCCCCCAGCAGGTCCACGCCGCCGCGGCGGAGCTTGCGGGCGCTGGACCCGGTCAGCACGAACCGGGGCGGCGACGGCTCCTCCAGCAGGGCGTGGACCACCGTGAGCAGCTCCGGCGCGCGCTGTATCTCGTGGATGACCACCGTCGTCTTGCCGGGCGAACCCGCAAGCCGTTCCCGGAGGCGCTCGGGACGGGCGCTCAGGCTGCGATGGGACTCCGGGTCCAGCAAGTCGAGGTGCAAGGCGTCGGGCAGCCGGTGACGCAACCACGTGGACTTGCCGGTCCCGCGGGGACCGAACAGAAAGAAACTCCGGTCCGGGACTTGGAAGAATCGACTTATCAGTTCCATTTCAGGTCGCAAAATGGAATTGTTGATTCCATTATCGCCTTATCGTGGACTTGGAGTCAACAGGCCGGAGGGTCGAGCCGAGGCGGCGGTCGCGTCCTGCCTCCGGCGCGCTCCGGTCCTTCGCCTTGACACCCCCGGAACCGACGCTCACAATGGCATGTGGCGTAAGGCGTCTGGACAATGCCTGCTCGGACTCCATCTCCTTGTGGGAAAGTGCGTCCTTCGACTTCGCTTCGCTACGCTCAGGACGAACGGGGATGGGATGCTACGCTCAGGACGAACGGGGATGGGATGCTATCCTCAGGACGAACGGGGATGGAATGCTTTGCTCAGGACGGACGGGGACAGGATGGCCGGGGTGAGGGAATCCATCCTCCATGTTCGGACGTGACCGAACGCGGTGCGGGCCACTTCCGGGGCTGGGGAGCGGTCGGGCCTTGGCCATGATCGAATTCGTGGTGACCTATCCGGGTCTCGTCTTCATCGGGTTGTCGCTGCTGGTGGTCCTCGACACGGTGAGCGGGAACCTGCCGCCGGCGGCGCTGGTGCCGTTCGCCCTCGGCACGGTGCTGGCGGTGATACTGTTGTGACACCCTTGCGGCAAACCGCGGTGGATGCGGCGCCATCGGGCCATGCGAACGGCGCCCCGGGGAAAGGGACCCCGAGGCGGTTGACCGCGGGGGCGGTGTTCCTGGCCGTGTGTCTCGCGTGCGGAACGGGCTTTTCGCAGAGCGCGCCGGCCCCCGATGACGCCGCAGCGTCCCCGCTCCTGCGCCAGGGGACCATCCGGGAAGAGGACCTGTCCGAGACCGCCCGGGAACCGGCGCCGCGGGTCCGCGAAACCGGGCCTGCCGGGACAGGCCGGGAGCCCGCGGCGATGCCCGGGCCGCTCGTGTCCGCGCCCCTGGAACCGACGCCCGTCATGGAGGCCAACCCGGAGGACTTGGGCGGCTCCGGGGCTTCCTACGAGTTGCCGCGGTTGCCCGAGGTTGCCGGCGCCGCACCGCCCCAGAGGACCGCGTCCATGAAGCTCGTGCAGCAGGGCCGGCTGCTGCTGGGACGCGGGCAGTACAAGCAGGCGCTGGCGACGTTCGAGCAGGCCATCGGCATGGACTCGGCGAACCCCTACACCCACTACTTCGTGGCGCAGGCCCACTACTCCCTCGGGGAGCACCGGCCATCCCTCAGTTTCCTCGACGCGGCGGAACCGATGCTCGCCGCGGATGCCCGGTGGCTTGCGGAGATCCATGTCTTGCGGGCGCGCAACGCAACCGCCCTGGGCTTCCACGGACAAGCGGATGACCACTACCTCCGCGCCCTTCGACTCGACCCGGGCCACGGGTTCGCCCTGGCCCGGCTCACCGCCATCGAACCCGTTGCGCTTGCGGACCCGAGCCGCTGAAGGCTCCTCGCGTCCTCCCGCGGGAGGCAGGGGAACCTCTGGACAATCGAGCCTCCAGGATGGATTCCCTCACCTGCCCTCCCTGTCCCCGTTCGTCCTGGCGTAGCGAAGTCCTCCGTTCATCCTGAAGCATAGCGAAGCGGAGTCTTCCATTCGTCCTGAGCGTAGCGAAGCGGAGCCTTCCGTTCATCCTGAGCGTAGCGAAGCGAAGCCTTCCGTTCATCCTGAGCGTAGCGAAGCGGAGCCTTCCGTTCATCCTGAGCGTAGCGAAGCGGAGCCTTCCGTTCATCCTGAGCGTAGCGAAGCGAAGTCGAAGGATGCGCTCATGCCCCTGTCCCGATTGTGCAGAGGGAGGCTAAGGCGAAGCGCCGTCCGCGCCCGACAGCCGGTAGCGGAAGGTCAGGCGAACGGTCAGGGGATCCGGAACGGCTTGGCCGCGGGGCACGGGACCGAAGGGGGCGGACTCCCTCACGTTGCGAAGGGCCTCCACGTCGAGGACGGTGAAGCCCGAGGACTTCAGGATCTCCAGGCTTTCCACCTTGCCGTCTTCCCGGACCGTGAAGACGACGGCCGCGGTCCCCTGCTGGCCGCTTCGCCTGGCGAAATCGGGGTACCTGGAACTGCCGCGGACCTTCCTGCGGAGGGACTCCACGTAAGCCCACTGCCGTGGGTTGCCTCCCGCAGGCTGCGGGTCCGGGGAGGCCACCTCGACGGACGCCGCGGGAACGTCCTCCCGGCCGCGGGCCCGGGCCTGTTGCCGGATACGCTCCACCGCCTGCTCCATGGGCGAAAGGGGGGCTTTCGGCCGGGTCGCGGCCTCGGGTCTCGTTCGGTCCTCGCGCAGCCGGAAGACCGTCGATAGCGAGCGGATCTGCCGTTGCGCCAGTTCGACGCCCGCGGCGTGGCCCATGCGGGCATAGACTTCCAGGACCCGGTGGTACGCCTTCAGGGCCTCCAGGGTCTCGCCCCGGAGGCGCCGGACCTCCGCCATGTTGTGGAGCGCCAACGCCAGCGGCAGTTCGTCCTCCGCCTGCCGGGCCAGCGAGACGGCCTCGTTCAGTTGGATCAGCGCCTCGACGTAGCGCTTGGCCCGGGCGCTGCCGCGGGCCTCCATGATCCTGGCGAGGGCCTGCTTCCCCATGTCGGGAGCCTGCTCCTCCGCCTGCTCTTCCATGTCGGGAATGGGCGGTGCGGCATGCGCGGCGCCGGACAGGAAACAGGCCAGGAGCAGCGCAACACGGACGGGGAACCGACGGCGGCGAGTCATGCCGTTGGCTTCCGGTCCGCACCGTGGCCCGGCGCAGGCCACTAGCGCTCCCCGCGCCCCAGGGCCTCCGAACGTTCCGTTGCCCGCTCCACCGCTTCCATGACCGTGGCGCGGAACGCCCCCTGCTCCAGGGCGTGGACGCCTGCCGCGGTGGTGCCGGCGGGAGAGGTGACGGCGTCGCGCAACTCCGCCAAGTGCTCCTTTGCGCCGCGGGCCATGACCGCGGAGCCATATACCGTTTGCAGCGCCAGGGTCAGGGCCACGTCCCGGCCGAGGCCCATTCGGACGCCGCCCGCCACCAGGGACTCGATGAACAGGAAGACATAGGCCGGGCCGCTGCCGCTCAACGCCGTCACCGCGTCCAGATGGTGCTCTTCGACCGGGACCGCGACCCCGACGCTCGAGAAGATCCGGCCCACCCGCTCCAGGTCCTCGCCCTTCGCCCACCGCCCCCCGGAGTACGCCGAGGCCGCCTGGCCCACCAGGCAGGGCGTGTTGGGCATGACCCGGACCACGCGCGCGCCTTCCGGGAGAAGCCCCTCGATCCGGCTCAGCGGCACTCCTGCGGCGATGGACACGAACAGGGTGTCGCCGGGACCCGCGGCGGCGACCTCTTGCAGGACCCCGTCCATGACCTGGGGCTTCACCGCCAGCACCACGACGTCGGACTCCGCCACGAGGCCCACGTTGTCCTGCACGAAGCGGACGCCGGTCTCCTCCACCAGCGCCTTTCCCAGGGCCTCCACCGGATCGCTCGCCGCCAACCGGCTCCGATCCACCAAGCCCGCCTGCAGCAGGCCCTTGATGATGGCGCTGCCCATCTTGCCGGCGCCGATGAAGCCGATCCTGTCGTCGAGCATGTTATACGGTCTTGAGTTGTACGGTGCCCTGGGCCACGCCGCGGATATAGCCTTCGAAGCCCTGGGGCGAGAAGGTCCAGGTCAACCACAACGGCTCGTCTTCGGCGTTGACGAACCCGTGGTTGGTCCGGGGCGGTATGAACACGACGGACCCAGGAACGATCTCCGCGGTCTGGCCGCCCACGGTGGCGGTCCCGCGGCCGCTGACGACGAAGAGGATCTCCTCGGCTTCGTCGTGCGAATGCAACGGGATCTCGCTGTGGGGATCCACTTCCTGGAGGCCCATGGAGAAGCGGCGGGTGCCCGTGGTGCCGGGCCCGACGCACGGGTAGAGGGTGCGCGGGGCCTCGCCCTCGATGCGCACGACCTCGGCTTCTTCCCTGGAAAAGAAATACTTCATGGCGTCTCCTCCGGTTCCCGATGGCGGCGTCCCCTTGCGGACGCGCGAGAAGACCCGCAGGACCGAAGCCGCTAGTAGCTCTCCTCCTCCGTGTCCGCCGCCGCGAGCCGGCGAACGGTCCGGTCCTCGTCGGAGTTCTTCATCATGCGGGACTCTTTCTCCAGATCCTCCTGGCAGCGCACGCACAACCGCGTGAACGGCATCACCTTCAGGCGGCCCACGCCGATCTCCTCGCCGCATTCGTCACAGATACCGTAGGAACCCTCGCCGAGCCGAAGCAGCGCGTCCTCGATGGCCATCAGCTTCGTCCTCTCGCGGTCGTTGAGTATGATGTTGATCTCGCGGTCCCGCTCGTCGCTGGCCAAGTCGTAGGTGTCGCGCCCCTCGTCCTTGGACCTGTCCACCTCGTGCTTGAGCCGGTCCGGCAGGTCCTCCAGCAACTGTCCCTTCATGCCGAGGAGGGTCTCCCGGAACTTCCTCAGAACGTCTTTCCTCATGTTGGCCTCTCCTGGAAGAGGATTCAATTCACCACTATTCGGAGTCGGAGTCAAACGGCTTGGCCGGCAGGGGCCGCGCGGACGCTAGGAGCCGAACTCGACGATATCGACCCCTTCCGGCGCCTTCAACCGGAACAGCGACGGGTCCAACCCCGCCCCGCGCCGGATGTCGTCGAAGCGGAAGGTCCAGCGGTTCCCGGCCGCGTCCTCGATGCGCACCTGCCGGATGTCGTGGGCGCCGGGGTCCACGGACAGGCGCACCTCGCGGACCCCGGTATCGGGCTTCCTGGGCGAGAGCTCCAGCACGTGGGCGTCCCCGGAGCCTTCCGCCAACTCGGCGCGGAAATCCCGGGTCAGGTCGCCGATGCCCAACAGGAACGAGAGCGGCAGGTCCGAGCGGAACGCCGACCCGAAAGCGGTCTTGATGACCTGTCGTTCCTCGGGTTGATAGAAGTAGAGGTGGCGACCGTCGGAGAGCACGAACTGCCCGGCAGGCTCGTCGTAACGCCACAGCATCCGCCCCGGCTTGCTGAAATAGACGCGGCCCTTGCCCTCGATGCGCCGGTTCAGGGTGCGGTACTCGGTGGTCTGGCGGAAACGGGCGCTGTAGTCCCCGGTGGCGTCGTAGCGCTGCTGCACGCCCCGGACCACGGCCTGGGCGTCCTGGGCGCGGGCGTCCCGGGCCGGCAGCGCCAGGACGAACGCGGCCAACGCGGCCGCGAGCCACCCGACGACGGCGCCGGCGCGCCTCGCCCGGCGCCTTCCCCCACTGCGCGGAGATGCGGTTTCGCGGAACTGCGGTCTCGTGGTTTCCATGCGCCGGGTCACTCCTCGATCTTCTGCGCGAGGACCTCTCGCGGCCGGGCCCCGTCCGCAGGCCCCACCACGCCGTCCCGCTCCATCTTCTCGATCATCCGCGCCGCGCGGTTGTAGCCCACCCTCAGGCGCCGCTGCACCATGGATATGGACGCCTGCCTGGTCTCGGTCACCACCGCCACCGCCTGGTCGTACATCTCGTCGTATTCGTCGTCCGGGCCGCCCGCTTCCCCGGAGCCGTCCGCCGCGGCCTCGAGGATCTCCGGGCGGTATTGCGGCCGACCCTGTTGCTTGATGAACTCGGTCACCTTCTGGATTTCCTCGTTGGAGACGAAGGGACCGTGGAGCCGGAGCAACCGGGCGGTCCCCGGAGGCAGGAAGAGCAGGTCCCCGTTGCCCAGGAGCTGTTCCGCGCCCATGCCGTCCAGTATGGTGCGGGAGTCCACCCGGGAGGTCACCTGGAAGGAGACCCGCGCGGGGAAGTTCGCCTTGATGAGTCCGGTGATCACGTCCACCGACGGCCGCTGCGTGGCCAGCACCATGTGGATCCCCGCGGCCCGCGCCTTCTGCGCCAGCCGCGTGATGTACTCCTCGATGTCGCGCCCCACCGACATCATCAGGTCGGCCAGCTCGTCGATGAGCACCACCACCCGCGGCAACCGTCCGTGCTCCAGCTCTTCGCTTCCGTCCAGCCGTCCGCCCACCGCCTCCTCGTCCCAGGGCGCGTCCCCCCCGTCCCGGCCGTCTCCGTCCGCGGCTTCGGCCGGGGGCGGCTCCCGCTCCATGATCCGGTTGTAGTTGTCGATGTTGCGGGCGCCCTTGTCGCGCATGAGCCGGTAGCGGCGGTCCATCTCCTGCACCGCCCAGAGCAGCGCCGCCCGGGCTTCCTTGGGATCGGTCACCACCGGCGTCAGCAGGTGGGGCAGTCCCTCGTAGGGGGTCAACTCCAGCATCTTGGGGTCGATCATGATGAACCGGACGTCGTCGGCCGTGGCCTTGTACAGGATGCTCAGGATCATCGAGTTCAGGGACACGGACTTGCCCGTGCCGGTGGCGCCGGCCACCAGGAGGTGGGGCATGCGGGCCAGGTCCGCGGCAAAGGGAGCGCCGGCGATGTCCTTGCCCAGGGCCAGGGTCAGGCTCGAATCGGAGTCCGCATAGACCGGGGCTTCCAGGACCTCCCTCAGGAAGACCGTCTCCCGCCGGGTGTTGGGGACCTCGATGCCCACCACGGACTCGCCCGGTATCGGCGCCAGGATGCGGATGCTCACCGCGCTGAGGGCCATGGCCAGGTCGTCCGCCACGCCCGTGATCCGGCGCACCATGACGCCGGGAGCGGGCCGGAACTCATAGACGGTGATCACCGGGCCGGGCCTCACCGCCAGGACCTCTCCCTGGATGCCGAAGTCCTGGAGCTTCCGCTGCAAGACCAGGGAGTTGGCCTCCAGCGTCTCCTTGTCCACGACGACCTTCTCGTTCGGCGGGGAATCGAGGAAGGCCAGGGAGGGCAGCGCGTAACCGTCCGTGAGCTCCGGGAACACGAACTGGTCCGGTTCCGGCCTGGGCTTGGCCTTGCCCTTCTTCCGGCGTCCCTTGACCGGTTCCTCCGGCGGCGCCTCATCCGGCGCTTCCCCGGGCGGCTCCTCCACCGCCTCCTCCGTCAGGACGATGGGCGGCGCGGTGAAGCCCCGGCGCTCCTTCTTGACGTTGGCCTGGGGTTTCCGCTCCACCCCGGTCCGCCAGGACCCCCTGACGGACGAGGCGGCCCCGCCCAGGGTGGAGCGGAACTGCCGGTGGGTCTCCGCGAACCGGCTCCCCCAGTTCAGCATGGAGGTCCGGGACAGGAGCATGACCGCGGTCAGCAACAGGAACAGCGTGATGACGCAGGTCCCGGCGTAGCCGAACAGCTCCGTCAGGAACGCCCGGGAGAACCCGCCCAGCACGCCGCCGCCGTCCCGGGCCAGATCGACTCCGTGGACGAGGCTGACGGCGATGGCCAGACCCCACAGGAGCAGGGCGCACCCGATGGCCGCGGACAGCCTGAGCTTGCCGGGGTCGCGGCGGAAGAGGCGGACGGCAAGCAGCACCAGGACCACGGGCAGGAGGTAGGCGATGAGGCCCATCCCCTGCAGCAGCAGGTCCGCCAGGTAGGCGCCCACCACCCCGCCCAGGTTGATGGGGTCCCGGGAGCCGGAAGGCACGTTGAGGGAACGGTCCAGGGGGCTGTAGGAAACCAGGCTGAGCACCGCGAAACAGGCCCCCACGAGAGCCACCGCGCCCCAGAGTTCACGATTGAGTCGAGAGCCGTGTTCCATCATGAGCGCCGCCTACATCTCCATGATATACGGCACCACGGCCGGCCTGCGGTGCAGCCTCTTCTCGAAGAACTTTCGCAGCGACCGCCGTATGCCTTCCTTGAGCTCGGCCGAGTCCATGCGCGTCTCGACGCCGCAACCCTCGATGTACGCCCGCAGCGAGTCCCGGGCCGTGCCGAGGACGTCCTCTTCCTCCTCCGAACGCATGAACCCCCGGGCCATCAGGTCCGGGCCGGCCGCCACCTCGCCCGTCCGCCGGCGCACCGCCATGGCCACCACCACCAGCCCGTCCTCGCTCAGGCGCCGGCGGTCGCGTATGACGATGTCCTCCACGTCGCCGATGCCCTTTCCGTCCACGAAGACCTTGCCGGCCGGGACCGGCTCCGCGCGCCCGGCCTCCCCTTGGGTGAGCTCCAGGGCGTCGCCGTTCTCCATGAGGAAACAGTTGTCCGCGGGCACGCCCACCGCGCGCGCGAGCTCCACGTGTTTGTACAGTTGCCGGAACTCCCCGTGCACGGGAACGAAGTAGCGCGGACGGGTGAGCCGGATCATCGTCTTCAGCTCTTCCCGGCTGGCGTGCCCCGAGACGTGTATCCCCGAGGCGCGCTCGTAGTGGACCCGGGCGCCGCGGCGGTACAGGTGGTCGATGAGGCTGCCGATGACCTTCTCGTTTCCGGGGATGAACCGGGCCGACAACGCCACCGCGTCCCCGGGCCGGAACTTGATGGACCGGTGCTCGTCGAAGGCCGCGCGGTGGAGCACCGACATGGGCTCCCCCTGGCTTCCGGTGGTGAGGAAGCAGAGTTGGTCGTCGGGCACGTCCCGCCAGTCCCGGTCGTCGGTCATGACGTCGTCGGGCAGGCGGAGGTAGCCCAGGTCCGCGGCGATGCCGGTGTTGTTGACGATGCTCCGTCCGCTGAGGACCAGCTTGCGGCCGAACTCGGAGGCGAGCTCCGCCACCTGCTGGATGCGCGGGATGTGGGAGGCGAACGTGGCGATGAATATGCGCCCCGGACTCGACCCGAAGATCCCCCGGAGCCCCTGTCCCACCGAGCGCTCGGAGGGCGTGCAACCCTCGCGCTCCACGTTGGTGGAGTCCGACAGCAGCAGCAGCACGCCCTTGTCGCCGTAGGCGGCGAAGCGGTGGAAGTCGAACCCTTCGCCGTCCATGGGAGTGTTGTCGATCTTGAAGTCGCCGGTGTGGACCACGACGCCCACCGGCGTCTCGATGGCCAGGGCCACGCAGTTGACCAGGCTGTGGGTGACGGGGATACCCTCCAACGTGAAAGGGCCGACGGCGAAACGCTCTCCGGGAACGATCTCCACCAGCTCCGTGGACTCTTCCAGCCGGTGCTCCCGCAGCTTGTGGCGCAGGAACGCCAGGGTCAGGCGCGTGCCGTACACCGGCGCGCGGAAACGGCGCAGGAGGTAGGGCAAGGCGCCGATGTGGTCCTCGTGGGCATGGGTCAGGACGATGGCGTCGGGAACCTTTCCCTGATCCGTCAGGTAGCTCACGTCGGGGATGACCAGGTCGATGCCCAGGAGCTCGGGTCCCGGGAACATGACCCCGCAGTCCACCGCGATCATGGAGTCGCCCCACTCCATCGTCAGCATGTTGCAGCCGAACTCCCCCAGCCCTCCCAGGGGAACGATCCTCAAAGGGTTCATCTACACCTCGCGTCCGGAAGACGGTGAAAGCCCCGGCGTCGGCCAAGTCCCCCGGTCCGCGCCCGCGGGCGGCGCCAAGCGCGAGCCGATGGCCTCCCGCACCTGCTCCATCTGCCGGCGGGAACGGTCCGCGGGACCGCCCGGCGGGACCGCCTCGCCGATGACGACCTCCACCCGGCCGGACCGGAGGCGCCAGTCCCCCCGCCCCATCAGCCCGCCCGAGCCGTTGATCGTGACGGGCACGATGGGGACCCCGGCCTTCTCGGCCACGCGGAACCCTCCCCGCTTGAACGGCAGCAGCCGCCCGTCCGTACTGCGCGTCCCCTCGGGGAACACCACCACGGAGACCCCGTTGGCGAGCTTCTCGCACGCGCTGGCCATGGTCGCCGCCACTTCCATCCGGCGCGCGCGGTTCACCACCACGTGCTTGGAGGCCCACAGCGCCCAGCCGAAGAACGGGATCCGGAGCAGCTCCCGTTTCGCCATCCAGCGCAACTGGAACGGCGCCAGCGCCTGCACCAGCACCGGGATGTCGATATTGCTCTGGTGATTGGCCATGAAGACGTATGCGCCGCGGGGGTCCGGACGGCCGACATGACGGACGCTCAGCCGCACCCCGCCGGTCTTGAGAACGCACCAGGACCATAGGCGGAACATCGGATAGACCCGCTTGCCGTAGGGGTCCAGTGAGCCGAAAAGGATGATGGGAACGCTCTGGAGAATGCTTGCAAGGACGATAAGGGCCAGCTTTAGCGTGTACATGCGGTTGAAGGCGCGTCTGCCCGGGCCTGTCGGCGGCCTGAAGCCCCGATTGCCTCCATTCTAGGGCATATGCCCGGGGAATGCAATTTTGCCGCGTGCGCGAGCCCGGCGGGGACCGGGCGCAGGGGCCGTTGCCCGGACGACTAGAGCTCCACCTTCTCCGAGTACAGTCCCTTGACGAAGCCGGTCTCTTGCAGCCGCTCCAGGAGGTCCAGCTCCAGCACGTGGCCGGGCCGGATCTCCCTGGCGCGGGAGTCGATGACCGAGACCGCGTCGATCAGGGCCTGGACCGCCTCGGGCCGGGGCAGGGGGAGCGGGTCCAGTTGGCGCGCCAGGGAGCCGTAGGTCCCTGCCAGGGAAGTCCCCCGGGCGAGGGCCACGTATTTCTCCATGATCCGCATGCTGTCCGCGCGTTCGGTCAGGAAGTGCTGGACGCCGTTCACGTACGCCATCAGGAAACGCCGCAACAGGTTGGGGTTCCGGTTGGCGAAGTCCCTGGTGGTCACCAGCAGGTCGGTCACCAGGTTGACCTCGCCGATCTCCAGGACCTTGACGCCCGCCCGTTGCGCCTCCGCGGCCACCTGCGGAACCAGAGGGGCCCCCTGGACCACGTTGCGGTAGAGGGCGGCCGCCCTCTGGGGCGAATAGCCGATGGGGACCATCTCCACGTCTTCCACCGGGTCCAGTCCCGCGCGTCTCAGGGCCACCCGCGCAACCAGGTCGGACTTCCTGCCGAGGCCCGACACCCCTACCTTCTTGCCCTTGAGCTGCACGAGGTCGTCCACGTAGGAAGCCACCCCGAAGCGGTAGTCCTCCGGGCTCCCGTGGGCCCCCACGAACACGAGGTCGGCGCCTTCGCTGACCGCCTGCAAGGGCGCCAGCACGTCCTGGGAGACCACGAGGACGTCCGTGCCCAGCAGGGACCGGACCCCGCCGGCCGCGGCCCCGTCGAGGTAAACCGTGCGGGCGTCGAGACCGTACTTGGCGAACAGGTCCGTGTCCCTGGCCACCCAGGTCACCACCGCCCCCACGCCGAAGCCGGCGAAGGCCACCCGCAGCGGCCTTCCGGGTTCGGCTGCCGAAGCCGCGGAAACGAACGTCAATACCCCGACGACGGCAGCCGCAAGCGCGCATGATGGCCCGCGCCACACGAGGAACATCTGGAAACCTCTGAACGATCGAGACATCCGGGATGGATTCCCTCACCCTGACTGCCCTGTCCCCGTTCGTCCTGAGCGTAGCGAAGCGGAGTCGAAGGACGGGCCCTTGCCTCCGTCCCGATCGTTCAGAGGTTCCATGGATCCTCTCCCGCGCCGCGGACCTGGGCGGGACGCCCCGGACGACTCCCGCCTGCTTCCACGATCCTATCGGCAGGACCCGCGAGGGTCAACAAGGCCTGCGGGCTTTCACGACCGCGGCACGAGCCCCGCCAGCAGGTCGATGAACAGGGGATGGTCGTTCACCGCGGGCGCCCGGTAGAAGCCCACTCCCAGCTCCCGGGCGCGCTGCCGGGCCTCCACGTCGAGGTCGTAGAGGACCTCCACATGGTCACAGACGAAACCGATGGGCGCCGCGATGACCGCCTTCTCCCCGGCTCTTGCCAACCCCTCGAGGGTCTCGGTCACGTCCGGCCCGAGCCAGGGGTCCTCGGGTCGGCCGCTGCGGCTCTGGTACGCCAGCGTCCAGTCCGCCCGGCCCAGTGCTTCGGCCACACGCCGCGACGCTTCCCGGAACTGTTCCACGTAAGGGGAGCCGTCGGCCATGGACCGCGGAACGCTGTGGGCGGTGAAGACCAGCGGCGCGCTCCGATGCTCTCTCGGAATGCCTTCGATGGCGGACGCAATTCGGTCGGCCACCGCCCGGACGAACGACGGACGGTGCGACCACGGCTGCGCGTACTCCACCGTCGGGGCGCCGGGCCGCGCGCAGGCGGCTTCCACGCTGGCCACGTAGCGGTCCCAGGACGCCTCGGTCCGAAAGGCGGAAAGGATGATCCCCCACACCCGGCGATGCCCCCCGGCCCCCATCTCCGCCAGGGTCTCGTGCAGGAACGGACGCCAGTTGCGCATCCCCATGTACACCGGCATGTGGACGCCGTCCCGGGCGAGCCTCCGCCGTAGCGCGTCCGCCTGCCGGCGGGTCAACTCGTTCAGCGGCGAACGGCCGCCGATGCGCTCGTAATGGCGAACCACCTCGTCGAGGCGGGCCCGCGGTATGCGCCGACCCGCGGTGACCCGTTCGAGGAAAGGGCGGACTTCGTCGGAGTTCTCCGGCCCCCCGAACGCGATGAGGAGGACCGCGTCGAACCGGTTCATCGCCATCCTTCGCGCCGGGAACGTCTCATGGATTCCGGCTTGGGTTCCCTCGGGAAAGAGCGTCCTTCGACTCCGCTTCGCTACGCTCAGGACGAACGGGGATGGTTGTGGCTCTTCCGGCTTTCGCGTGGGCAGGGTCTCACAGCCTGACGTTCCCTCCCTCTTGAGGAGGGGAACGGAGTTCCGGAACCTCTGAACAATCGAGACATCCAGGACGGATTCGCGATTCCCTCGCCCTGACACCCCTATTCCCGTTCGTCCTGAGCGTAGCGAAGCGAAGTCGAAGGACGCTCTCATGCCCTCTGCCCGATTGTTCAGAGGTTCCTTCCCTGTTTTCGTGAACGTCTGCGCCTACCACTCGATGCGAATGCAGACGTCGTCCTCCCGTTCTTCCACCGGGAGGACCGTCAGCGGCTCGCCGTCCCTGGGCAGCACGCAATCTCCGGTGCCGAGGTCGAAACAATAGCCGTGGTTGTCGCAGCGGACCTTCCCCGCGGCGATGACGCCGTTCAGGAGGTCCGCGTTCTCGTGGGGGCAATAACGGGAAAACGCGAAGTAGCGGTCTCCCAGGCGCGCCAGCACGACGGCGCGGCCGCTCAACTCCACGGCTTTCCTCTGTCCGGGCTCCAGCTCGCCGGTGCGGGCCACCGGAATGTAACTCACTCCCACACGTCCTCCCCAGTCGGCTCGGGTCTCGACGCCGGCAGCGCCTGCGCCTCGCCGCCCCTCGAAGGGATCAGGCCGCGGCCGCCCGGGTCGGAGCGTAGGCTGAGCCTCGCAGGACCTGCCCCGGGAGGTCTCCGGTCAAACGGCCGTCCTCATGGATCACGCCGCCGTTCACGATGGTGTAGTGGATGCCGTCGGACCGCTGGATCAGGCGCCTGGTGCCGGCCGGGTAGTCCTCGGCCCATTCGGGTTCGTGCGCGCGCACGGTCTCCGGGTCGAACAACGTCAGGTCCGCGGCGTACCCGGGCCGTATCAGTCCCCTCCCCTCCAATCCATAGACCGAGGCCACGTGGAAGGTGAGCTTGTGCACCGCCTCTTCCAGCGTCATCAGGCCGCGCTCCCGCACCCACAACCCCAGCAGCGTGGTGCCGTAGCCGAAGTCGGCGCCGTACAGCACGTGGGCGCCGGCGTCCGACGTGCCCACCAGCACGTAGGGGCTGCGCAGGATCTCTCCCATGGCCTGGGCGTCCCCGCCCGTGTTGGCGTTCTGGAAAGTGGTGAGCAAGTCCTCGTCCAACGACAGGTCGAGGAATGCGTCGAGGGGTTCCTGGTTGCGCATGGCCGCCATGTCGGCCACGCTCATGCCCTCGTACCGCCGGTTCTCCTCCTTGACGACCTTCTCCACCTGCACGATGTCCCAGCGCCGGTGGAAGTTGGTCATGCGCTCGGTGGCCAGGTCCTCGCGCAGCTTCTCGCGGGTGGCCGGGTCGGCGAACGCCTGCTGGCGCACTTCCACCGGCAGGAACATGATGTTCTTCCAGTGGGGGAACTCGTCGAAGAGCTGGGCGTTCCGAAGGTTGAAGTGGCGGACGAGGGGGACCGTCTGGGTCAGCCCGTAGGCGCGGTAGCCGTCCCGGAATATCCGCGACACCGCGTCGAGCTGTTCCTGCCAGAGGGTCGGCTCGGCCCAGCGATGGTGCACGCTCTGCCAGATGATGGGGCGCTGGGTCCGGCGGGCGAGCTCGTGGTAGTAGTCGAAATGCTCCATGCGGTTGCGCCCGAGTATGGTCTCGATGATGCCGCTGTTGCGCTCCCCCAACACGTCGCAAAGGGCGAACAGCTCCTCGTCGTCCGCGAGCCGGCTGGCCACGGGCTTGCCGTCCTCCCTCATGTGCCGTTCGTTGCGGTTGGTGGAGAACCCCAGGGCGCCGGCGTCCATGGCGTCCCGGACCAAGCCCTTCATCCTGTGCACCTCGCCCGCGGTGGCCTTGCGTTCCACCGACTCCTCGCCCATGACGTTCTGGCGCACGGCGATGTGTCCCACCAGGCCCCCGGCGTTGATCCCGAGCCTGCCTTCCAGCGCGTCGAGGTACTCGCCGTAGGTGCGCCAACGCCACTGGACGCCTTTCTCCAGGGCGAAGCGGGGGATGGCCTCCACCCGCACGAAGCTCTTCACCAGCGCGTCTTCGCCGCCTTCATCCACCGGCGCCAGGGCCAGGCCGCAGTTCCCCATGACGACGGAGGTGATGCCGTGCTGCGGCTCGGAGGTGCCGTAGGGGTCCCACAGGATCTGGGCGTCCATGTGGGTGTGGTGGTCGATGAACCCCGGAGACACCACCAGTCCCGCGGCGTCGATGGTCCGGCTCGCCGACCCCTTGAGGCGGCCCACCTCGGCGATCTTGCCGTCCTTCACGCCCACGTCCGCGGAATGGGACGGCAGCCCGGAACCGTCGGCCACGCGGCCGCCGCGTATCAGCAGGTCGTATTCCATAGCCATGTCCTCCTCGTTGGCGACGCAAGCAGGCGGCCGGGCGGCGTGCGCCCCGCGTTCCGGCGCTTGCGGGATGCAGCATAGGGAATCGGAGGCGGTTGTGCAACACGCGCCCCTCGCCAAATTCCCGGTTTGCCGCGATCCAACTCTATCCAGGGTGAGCCGGGAACGGTACGGCGCCAAACCCCAGGAGATGAGGGAAGCCTCACTCGTCCACCGCCTCCAGGAGTCGGGCGATCTGCCGGGGGGACGGCAACTGCCCTTCGAGCTCCTTCGGCAACCGCTTGATGACACGGTAGGTCGCCACGCCAACAGGCTTGCGGGCATCGTGCAGGGCATATTCGACGACGGTCCGGTTCTTTTCCTTGCAGAGAACGATCCCGATGGCAGGGTTTTCGTCCTCCTCGCGGACTTGACGGTCCAGCGCCGCCAGGTAAAACTGCATCTTCCCCACGAACTCCGGCTGGAATTTTCCGATCTTCAGATCGACGGCCACCAGGCACCGCAAGCGTCGGTGGAACAGCAGCAGGTCGATGAAATACTCGTCTCCGTCCACTTCGAGCCGGAACTGACTCCCGACGAAAGCGAACCTTCCGCCCAGGGTGCGCAGGAAGTCCTCGACCCGGGCAAGGATCGCCCGCTCAAGCTCCCGCTCGCTGTGCTCCTCGCCCAGTTCGAGGAAGTCGAAGGTGTACTCGTCGCGCACAGCCAGCTTTGCCTGGTCGCGCAGTTCCGGCGTCAAGGCGCGGTCGAAGTTGGTCTGGCCGAGCAGGGACTTCTCGTAGCTCCGGTTCTCGATGTGATGGATGAGGACGTTCCTGGTCCAGCCGAACTTGCGCGTCATGCGGATGTAGAACTCGCGCTCCAGCGCGTCCTTGCAGCGCTCAAGGATGACAAGGTTGTGACTCCACGCGATTTCTCGCACCAATGGTGCGAGTTTTGCCGAATCTCGATACGCTTCGAAAAACGCCTTCATCCGCCATAGGTTCGAGGCCGAAAGCCCAGCCATACCGGGAAACTCCGCCCGCAAATCGTCGGCCAACCGACTCACCACCGCCTTTCCCCAGCCCTCGCTTGCCTGCCGCTGCACGATCATCCGTCCAATATCCCAATACAGTCCCACCAACTCCGTGTTGACCGTCCTGAGCGCGGCGTATTGGGCGGAGCGGATGCGTTCTCGCACCTCCGCGAGAAAGCCGGGATAGTCGTCAGGAAGCGGTGACCCGGTTTCGTTCATTGGCCTGCGCCTCTTTCCCACCCCTTACTCGATGTCGGAGGCGACGATGGCGGACTCGTCGAGGTGGAGATAGAGCGCATCGGCCTCTTTATCGACATGGAGTTTCATGGTCTTCCTTTCATGGTACGGTCGAAAAATACGCTCACCACTCGCCAAGGCGCAAGTGGCGTCCGACGGTGTCTCGTGTCGAGCCGGGTCGGGATGAGGGACACGCCGGTCTTCCGTGTATAGCCGCCGAGCCGCGGGCAGGGCCGCCATCTTGCGGTCCAGCGTGAGGACTTCCAGACCGGCGCGGGCGTACTCGTCGGCAATCAAGCGGTCGAACAGACCCGGGCCTCCGGACGCCTCCAGGACGGCGAAAACGGCCCGCCCGTTCAGGGGGGCCACGAGACCGCTGCGCAACGCCTTCGACAACTCGGAGCGGGCATCGGTCCCGGAGACGCCGTAGTGGTGCTGAATCGCGACGAAGGTTTCCCCGATGACCTGGTTCGAAGCGAATACCTCCGCGCCGCTTACGACCAACGCGTGCAGCCGCTCCACGCAGCGCGAATATGCGTCGGGAGGCGTGCCGGTGATCAGCCGCACGAGCACCGAGGTGTCAATCCCGTAGCGCCGGGTCATACCCCTCCTCACGGAACTTGTGGATGTCGAACGGCGGGTGGCCGGGCGGGATCTTGTCGCGCAGCCCCCCGAGCAGAGACACATCTATCCGCCGGGGCCGCAGAAGGAAGCCGTCGGGGCCTTCTTCCAGTTCGAGCTGGTCGCCGGGCCGCACCCCCAAGGCGTCCAGCACCCGCGCCGGGAAAGTGACCTGACGCTTCGACGTAATTTTTACGATCATCCGATCCTCCTTACTAAACACCCTAATACGGTAAGGCGTAAGGGTCAAGTCCAAGTTTGACTGTGCCCTGTACACCCAATCCCCTTCCAGCCGCTCTTGGCAGATTGTGACCTGTCATGGCCTGGCTTCGCTACATGGTTCGGGTCTGAACAGCCTCGAAAGGGCCACTCCGCCGTTCATATCCTTCAGCCATCGCCGCCTGAGAGGCGATTTCTCAAGACACGCTTGACGTAAGCAGGGATTTCTTCTCCGGTTCCCTTTACCGCATCTCGCAGCCGGTCGTACTCCCCTACTTCCTCGGCAACCCACATGACGTCCAGTCTGCGAATCTCCCGCATGGCGACATGGAGATACGATTCCGGAAACGCCCAGTAGCACGTCCGGCAAGTGGCGGCCTCTTTCCGGCTCCAGTTCTCGCAATTCTCGCAACTCCATGACTTTGCGCGATTCGTGGATGGGCACAGAAGCATGTACTCATCCACGTCTTCCGACAGGCCGTCCCTGTCTCCAGCGATCTCGAACGGTATCCTGTGGTCGATTTGCAGGTCCCGTTCAGGGAACGGTTCGAGATAGATATTGCAGCGAGCACCGTGTTCATCCACCAGTGCAGCCTTCAAACGGGAAGTGAACGCCGTCCGGCCCGATAGTTGTGCGTCTCTGACTCTTGACGGATCACCGAATCGGTACGCGGCGATCTTTCTGCCGTCGGCGCCGGTGACGCGAAAGGTCTCTATGGGAATGCCCTGCTCTCGAACGTCCCTGATGGCCCGCGGCGGATGGTTGTAGCCATAGACGTCCTTGATTTCCTCCGTGGTGATTTGTCCGTTCTCGAGAATGTGTTCGATCACAGTCCGGGGTCTCTTGGCTCTTACGCTTTTCAGCAGCGCCAGGAACGTCGGAGGATAGGCTATCGCGCTCATTCGAGAACAAGTTCCTGTTGGACCGGGGAGACCTTTGGATGGCTGCGTTCCCCGTTGCTCAAGCGCTCCGTCAAGGCAGGGGAAAGATACAGGGACTCGATGGTCTGGTGATTGTTGCCCAGGAGGGTCGCCTGGCTGGACCGGCCGGCCCGGATGTACAGGTGATGGAGGGAAAGGTCGGAAGGAAGCGGCTTGCCGTGCCTCTTTTCGCCGGTTTTCCCGTCGTAGCTCACGATGTACGAAAGGCCTGCATCGTTCATTGCCTGAAGGGCTTCCACGAACTCGGCGTAACGCAGCCCGTTGTAGTATCTGTGGTCCCTCGTAAAAGAGGTGCCCTGGTAGGGCGGATCCATGTAAACAAGATCTTCCCGTCCGGTTTCGGAGACCACTGTCCGAAAATCTCCCGTCGAAAGGGCGGTTTTGCCGGAGAGGAGGACGTGGACCCCCAGGATCTGGCGGCGCATGATTCCCGGACGCATGCCCGAACGCCGGTTGTCCGCACTCTGGTTGAACACGCCCTCGGAGCTGTACCTTATGGAGCCTTTCACGATTCGCGCCAGCAAGTAGAGAAAGAGATGGGGTTGATGCGATGCGTTGAATTCGTCGCGTATCCGGAGAAAGAACTCCTTTCTGTTCCGTTGCTGTTGGATCCACAACTGCTCATAGCGGTTGACCAGCTCGTTCGGCCGTTCCAGGATCTCTTTCCACAGGGCCATCAACGGCTCGTTCGAATCGCTGAGCCAAAACCGTCTGGCAAGACCATGCGCAGCAGCGGCAACGGAAATCGCACCGGAGCCGCAAAAGGGTTCGACCAGACGTTCGACGTCGTCCGGGAAATGGGAAAGAATGGAACGGGCAATCCCCCGCTTGCTCCCCTGGTACGGGAAGGGATGCGGGATCGATACGTCGTGCAGCGTCCTCGCTCGCTTGATGGCCCTGACATCCGCCATGCCGTTCCACTCCGTGGTCCTGCGGTCCTCTCAGGTCGAGAGATAGCAAATTTTGCGCCAAGTTCAAGCAACCACCCCCGCGACACCTGGGGAACCTCTGGACGATCGGGACATCCGGGATGGATTCCCTCACCCTGGCACTCCTGTCCCCGTTCGTCCTGAGCGTAGCGAAGCGGAGTCGAAGGACGCGCTCATGCCCCCCTGCCTCGATTGTCCAGAGGTTCCTTGGGAGCGGCGGCGCCTGCACGTCAACGGGAACTCCGGCCCGGGAAAGGGTTTCCCCGTCTCTTGCTGCAACGCGCCGGCTCGGCCGCTCCCGGCCGACGATGCCCGGAGTGCGCGGGCGGCTATAGCGGCGCCTGCCGCCGTGCTATAAGGGTGTGGCGCCATGCGGGTGGGGCAGCAGCGAGGGCCGGCGGCGACGGCGGCCCCGGACCAAGTTCCGGCGCAGCAACGGCAGGAGGGAGGAGCAACCATGGAACTCAGGGTGGTGGGGCATCCGGTAGGGCGAGTGGAGGGGCCGGACAAGGTCTCGGGCAAGATGGTCTATACCGCGGACGTGGGGGCGCCCGACGCCCTCTGGGGCAAGTGCCTGCGCAGCACGTTGGCCCACGCCCGGCTGGTGCGGGTGGACGCCTCCCGGGCGCGGCAGGTCCCCGGCGTCCACGCGGTGCTGACGGGCGCGGACGTGCCGGACGTGCGGGTGGGGGTCAGCGTCCGGGACCTGCCCGTGCTGGCCCGGGACAAGGTGCGGTTCATCGGGGACAAGATCGCGGCCGTGGCCGCGGAGACGCAGGAGGCCGCGGACGAGGCCCTGTCGCGGATCGAGGTGGAGTACGAGGAGCTGCCCGCGGTGGCCGACATCCCAGCGGCCCTGGCGGACGGCGCCCCGGTGGTCCACGAAGGCCTCGCGGACTATGCGGGCGTGCCCGAGCGGCCGGAGAACCGGCCCAACGTCCTGTCGCTCAGGGAACACGCGGCCGGCGACGCGGCCCAAGGCTTCGCCCAGGCGGACGTGGTGGTGGAGCACACCTTCCGCACGCCGCAGGTCCACCAGGTTTACCTGGAGCCCCACGCCGCGGTGGTGGCGGCGGACCGTGGGGGCCGCATCGACGTGTGGGCTTCGTGCAAGGCGCCGTTCCGGCTCAAGAAGATGCTGGCCGCTCAACTCGGACTCGACGAGGGAAGCATCCACGTCCACAGCGTGGCCCTGGGCGGAGACTTCGGCGGCAAGGGGTCACAGATGGACGTGCCGGTCTGCTATTTCCTCTCCCGGGCCGCCGGACGTCCCGTCAAGATGGTGATGAACTACACCGAGGAACTCATGGCCGGCGACCCCCGGCACCCCGCGGTGATGCGGCTCAAGCTGGGCGCCCGAAGGGACGGCGCGCTGGTGGCACTGGAAAGCGACATCCATTTCGACACCGGCGCCTATTCCGGGTTCAAGCCGTCGGAGATCGACGGCACGTTCATCACCAACGCCTACCGCATCCCCAACTACGTGGTCCGGACCTCCAACGTCTATACCAATGGCGTTCCCGGCGGTTACATGAAATCCCCGGGCCAGCCCCAGACGGTCTTCGCCATCGAGTCGCTGCTGGACGTGCTGGCCCGCAAGCTCGACCTGGACCCGGTGACCCTGCGGCTCAGGAACCTGCTGCAGGACGGCGACGTGCTGCCCAACAAGCGGGCCATGGAGAAGGTCCGGTGCCGCGAGACCATCGAAGCCGCGCTGGCGGCCGCGGGGTGGGACGGGAAGGAGGCCGGTGGCGGCGACACCGGCCGGGGCATGGCCCTGTCCTTCCGGCACACCGGGGGGAGCGGCACCGTGAACCTGGAGGTCTCGTGCGACGCCGACGGCGAGGTCACGGTGCTCACCGCGGTTCCGGACATCGGCACCGGCACCCACACGCTGCTGTGCCAGATCACCGCGGAACTGCTGACCCTGCCCGCGGACCGGATCCGGGTCGCCCGCGGCGACACCGATACCTTCGACACCGACGCCGAGCCCGGCGGCAGCAAGATCACCGCCATGGTGGGGCGCGGCCTGATGGAGGCGCTGGAAGAGCTGCGCGGCAGGATGACCGAGGCCGCGGCGCGCTCCCTCGGCTGCCCGGCCGCCGCGGTGACCCTGGCCCGCGGCCGCTTCAGCGCCAACGGCGCGGAGACGGCCTTCTCGGAGGTGGCCCGGAAGCTCGTGGAGGAGGAAGGGGCGCTGTCGGTGCGCAAGTCCTACCAACCGCAGCGCTCTCCGGTGCCGGGGTTCTTCGTCCAGGTGGCGGAGGTCCGGGTGGACCGGGAGACCGGCGTGGTGAACGTCGAGAAGGTGGTCACCGCCCACGACGTGGGCGCCATCATCAACCCGGTGACGCACCAGGGGCAGATCGACGGCGGCTTCGTGCAAGGCCTGGGCTACGCGGTCATGGAGGAGATGGTCAAGGACGGGCCCCGGGTCACCACCCTCAACCTCGGCGACTACTGCGTCCCGTGCGTCAAGGACCTTCCGCGCCTGGAGACCGTGCTGGTGGAGGACAGGACCGGACCCGGTCCGTTCGCCGCCAAGTCCATCGGGGAGAACAGCATCGTGCCCACGGCCCCGGCCATCGCCAACGCGGTGGAGGCGGCCGTGGGCGTCCGCATCGTCGATCTGCCCATTACCGCGGAGAAGGTCTATCACGCCTTGCAGGAGGCGTGAGCCGCAAGCGCGCGCCGCGCATGGCCGGATGGCATCCCTTGCGGCCCTGTGGTACTTCTCGGAAACGGCATGGTCAGGATCGTCGGAATCGTCGCGAAGTACGGGGAGGAAAAGGCCGAAGAGATCATGCGGGCGACCATACCCTGGATCGAGGGCCGGGGGATGGAGGTGCTGGTGGAGGCGGAGTTCAGCGCCGCGGGGGGCCGGGTGGCGGACAAGGAGGAGATGGCGGCGCGGGCCGACCTCGTGGTGGTTCTGGGAGGAGACGGCACGCTGCTCAGCATCGCCCGTCTCGTGGAGCGGCCCGAAGTGCCCATCGTCGGGGTGAACCTCGGAGGTCTCGGCTTCATCACCGAAATCGCCGTGGACGAGCTCGAGGAGGTGCTGCACAGCACGATTTCGGAGAACTACTCCATCGAAAAACGCATGACCCTGAACGTGCGGATCTCGGGCAAGCACGAGGTGCGGGACCTGCGCATCCTCAACGACGCGGTGATCACCAAGGGGGCCAGGTCCAAGATCATCGACCTGGAAACGTATGTCGGCAGCGACTACCTGTGCACCTACAGGGCGGACGGCCTCATCATCTCCACCCCCACCGGATCGACGGCCTATTCGCTGGCCGCGGGCGGCCCGATCCTGCATCCCGCCATGGGAGCCATCATCCTCTGCCCCATCTGCCCCCATACCCTCACCACCAACCGGCCCATCGTTATCGCCAGCGACGCCCGGATCCGTTCGACCCTGACGTCGGCCGGGGATACGGTGATCCTGATCCCGGACGGCCAGGAAGGCATACTGTTGCACAACGGCGACCGGGTGGAGGTGCGCCGCCACCAGTCGCCAGTATCGCTGGTGCGGATACCCACCCGGTCCTATTTCGACGTGCTTCGCAACAAGCTCAAATGGGGGGAGCGCTAGGAGCCCGTCCGGGCCGGCGACCCCCCGGCCGGCCCCCGGGCGAGTCCATCGGACAGGACGGCGGTTCGCATCCATGCTCCGACACCTGCGAATCGACAGCTTGGCGGTGATCGACCACGCCGAGTTGGAGTTGGGGCCCGGCCTGAACGTCATCACGGGAGAGACCGGCGCGGGGAAGACCATCGTGCTCGCCGCCCTGGGCCTGCTGCTGGGATCTCGGGGCTCCTCCGACCTGGTCCGCGAAGGCGCCGGCGAAGCCACCGTGGAGGCGCTGTTCTCGGACCTGCCCGCGGCGGCCCGCGACGCTCTCGCGTCGGCCGGTTGCGAGGCCGAGGAAGATGACGAGCTGGTGCTGAAGCGGGTGGTGAGCCGGGGCGGTCGAAGCCGGACCTACCTGAACGGCAGCCTGGGTCCCCTCTCCCTCCTCTCCCGGGTGGGCGGCGGCCTCATCCACATCTACGGGCAGCACGAGCACCAGACCCTGCTCCGCACCGAGACCCACCTGGAACTGCTGGACGCCCACGGCGGCCTCGAAGACCGGACCGCGGCCATGAAGGAGCGGTTCGACGAGTTCGCCGCGGCGTGGAAGCGGCTGTGCGGCCTCAGGGAAAAGCTGGCGGAAAAGGCCCGTGAAGAGTCCCTTCTCCGGGCCCAGTCGGAGGAGATACGGGACGCACGGCTCGAACCCGGCGAAGAGGAGGCGCTACAGCGCAAACGGCAGCTCTTCGCCCATTCCGAAAAGCTCTACCAGACCTGCAAGGAAGGGGAGTTGCTCCTCTACGACGGCGACGCCGCGGTGGTCGGCGAGCTGCGCCGGTACCTCCCGCGGCTGCGGGACATGGCGGAGATCGACCACGCGCTGGGCGAGGCGTTGGCGCTGCTGGAAGGATCGACAGCGCAACTGGACGAGGCCGCGGCCCTGATCCGTCGGTACTCCGACCGGCTGCGTTTCGACCCCGGAGAGTTGGAGCGCACCGAGGACCGCCTCGCCGAGATCAACCGGCTGAAGCGCAAGTACAGGGCCTCGGTGGAAGAGATCGCCGCCCTCGGCGCACACGCCGAACGGGAGCTCGCCGCACTCGGGAGCGGCGAGGAAGAGGCGGCTGCCCAGGCCCGGCGTTTCGAGGCCGCGCGGGACTCGGCATGGGCAACGGCCGAGGAACTGTCCCGGGCGCGGAAGCGCGCCGCCGGGAGCCTGGAGAGGCAGATGGAGCAGGAGGCGGAAGGCATGGGGCTCGCCCGGACCACGTTCGAGGTGCGTTTCCGCCAACGGGACGAGACCCGGGACGACCCGCCGTTCGTCATGGGCGGGGCCAGGATCGGCGACGACGGGTTCGACGACCCGGAGTTCTGCTTCTCCCCGAACCCCGGCGAGCCCGTGAGACCCCTGGCCCGGATCGCGTCCGGGGGGGAACTGTCGCGCCTCATGCTCGCACTCAAGTCGCTGGTGTTGACCCGGGGCGAGATCCCGACGCTGCTGTTCGACGAGGTGGACGCCGGCATCGGCGGAAGCGTGGCCGAGATGGTGGGCAAGAAGCTCGCCGCGGTGGCCGAGTCCCACCAGGTCATCTGCGTCACCCACCTGCCGCCCATCGCCGCCCTCGCGGACTCCCACTACGTGGTGGAGAAGAGCGTGGCCGGGGGCAGGACCTTCACCACGGCCAGGAAGCTCGACGAAGCCCAACGGGTGCGGGAACTGGCGCGTATGTTGGGCGGGGTCGAGATCACCGCCCAGGCCGAACGCCACGCGGCCGAGATGCTGCGGGCCCACGGCGCCGGCCGCCGGACCTAGCGGCCTTCCCCGGCCCGGTCACGGGCTTGCCTCCCCGCGGTCCGATCCGCTATGCTGGTGTCTCGGTTGGACGGGTCGGGACGTTTCGCCTATCCGTGCCCATCCGTTCGAACTGCCGAGTGTGGGGCCGTAGCTCAGCTGGGAGAGCGCTTGAATGGCATTCAAGAGGTCGCCGGTTCGATCCCGGTCGGCTCCACCACCCTCTCCGGCGACCCGTAACCACGGGTCCCCTCGTCCGGGTCCCGACATCCATGGGGACATCGGATCCATTCCGGCTCGAGATCCCGCTCCCCAGGGGGAAGCGCGTCCTTCGACTTCGCTACGCTACGCTCAGGACGAACGGGGTCTTCACTACGCCTCCCACCGGCAGACTCTGCGCCTCCCCTGAAGCTCCGTGACCGGCTCGGCTCAGCCGTCCGCGCCGCGGCGCTGCGCCCGGGCCGTGACCGCCAGCAACGCCAGCATGACCGCCACCAGCACGCCGCAACTCAGGCCCAGGGACCACCGGATACCGATGGCGCCCCCCAGTATCCCCACGGTGAAGCCGCTGAAGGTCCGCAGCCCGAGACCGGACATGATGAACAGGCCGATCAACTGGCCGCGGAGGTGGACTGGGGAGATGAGCTGGACCAGGGTTTGCGACATGGTGAGGAAGGCCAGGTTGAGGAACCCCGCGGCGAACAGGAGCGCCAGCGCCACGTAATAGAGGGACGTGAAGGCGAATATCCCCAGGGCGGCGCACCACAGGAGCGCCAGGACGATGGCCGTCCGCGCCCGGGCCTGGAGGAACCCCCGGGTCTCCAACAGGACGCCGCTCAGGAACGCGCCGGCGCCGTTGGCCGCGAGCAGGAAGCTGTAACCCGCCTCGCCCTTGCCCAGGCTGGCGGCGAAACCCGGCATCTGCGCCTGGAAGGCGTTGCCCACCAGCAGCGAGGAAAACCCCACCAGGCAGACCATGGAGACGATGACGTGGTTGCTCCGCGCCTCCCGCAACGCTTCCAGGGCCCGGGCCCAGGTGACCCGCCGCGCTTTCACCGCGTTGGCCCCGTGGCCGGTATAGGGGACCCGGGCGAGCCACAGGGTCAGGGGAACGTAGAACAGCGCGTTCACCACCAGGCCCCACGCCGCTCCCAACCGGAGCATCATGTAGCCGCCCACCGCCGGCCCCATGAGGATCCCCAACTGCCGGCTGGTGGCGCTGAGACGGACGGCGCTCTGGAGGTGTTCCGGCCCCACCATGTCGTGCAGGATGAGCTGGCTTCCCGGGCTCCACAACACCCCCGCGACCCCGTGCACCACCAGCAACGCGCACGCGTGCCAGACCCGCAGGGTCCCGGTGACGATGAAGAACGCCCATGCGATGGTGAGGACGAAGTAGAGGATCATGGCCGCCTGGATCACCCGGCGGCAATCGAAGCGGTCCGAGAGCAGGCCCACGTACCAGGAGAGGAGCAGGAACGGCGACCAGTGGCTGATGACCGCGAACCCCTGCAACTCGGGCCACCGGAACATCTCGTAGATGACCCAGTAGCTGATCACGTGCTCGATGTTGTCGGCCATCATGGCCAACATGGTGTAGAAGAAATAGGCGCGGAAGTGGCTCTGTCGGAGCGCTCCGAAGGACACCCCGGACTGGGCCACGTCCTTCAGCGACCGCCCCTCCCCGGAGCCCCCGGCAGGCGCGTGTGAAGATGGAGCTTGCGGCACGGAACCACCCGGACGCTGGACGAGGCCCGACTCCCCAAGCCATCGTCCCAGATCGGCGGGCAGTGTGGCACGAAGCCCCGCCCGAAACAAGGTCGCCTCTTCCGAGGTCAGTCGTTCCTTATGGCACTCTTGCGCTTGGGCGGCGACCTGTAGTATAGGGAGCTTGAGGTTGCAGGATCCATCCGTGGGCGGGCGGCTTTTCCGTTCGCGACGTGTGGGACTCCTGCTCGACTCCGGTCGAGGAAACAGCAAGGAAAAAACGACACAAAGGAGAGAAAGCCATGAAGAAGCTGGTTCTCGAGAGCACTGCGCCGTTCCAGGGTCTGTGCGAGTTGGTGGCCGACGCCGAAGGCCTGTTCGAGAAGGAGGGTCTGGAGATCGAGTGGGCCGACCGCGGACCGGGCGACAAGCAGACCCACACCGACGTCACCGACCCCAAGGACGCCAACCCGCACGCGAGCCACGGCATGCTGTTCGAGCAGGGCCAGGCGGACATGTACAACGCCTGCGAGTGGGGCAACTACTGCCGGGTGCAGGACTCCGACGTGGACACCGGCCGGCAGGTCGGCAGGCGCTCCATCATCGCCTATGCCGGCCTCGTGGTGCGGCCCGACTCGCCGGTTTACACCGCCCAGCAACTCGCCCACCGATTGGTGGGCGTGCCGTTCTTCTTCGGCACCCACTACCTGACGCTGCACATGCTGGAGGGTTTCCTCACCCGTGACGAGATCCGGCTCTGCCAGGCCCCGCGCGGCTCCCGCTACCGGCTGGAATCGGTCATGAAGGGGGAGATCGAAGCCACGCCGCTGACCGAGCCCTACCTCACGCTGGCGGAGAAGAAAGGCTGCCGTATCGTGGTTTCGGCTTCCCTCCACGGCACCGAGGTGGCGTCCGACAAGGTGGACTCGGAGACCTACGAGAAGTTCAACCGCGCGGTGCGCGAGGCCGTGCGCCGCATCAACGCCGACAAGAAGAAGTACATGCAGTACTTCATCGACTACCACAAGGACGACCCGGAGATCGCCGCCATCAGGGCGGACGAGCTCCGCGACAGCCGCATCGTGGTGGTGGACCCGGCGCCCATCCCCGCGGACGAGTTGGAGCGCACCGCCGCCTGGATCAAGAGCTGGGGGATGCTGGCCGAGACCGAAAGGCCGGTGGATCTGGTCAACCTGGACGTCCAGTCAACCGCCCACTAATCAAACCCGCCAGGGGGCGGTCCGGGTCCCAACGGACCGCTTCCCCGAGCACTCGGACGAGGACCCCTTTGCCGCGTCGTCGAACGTGCGCCGAGGGGTCCTCGTCGTTCTTCCACCGTTGGCGTGCCCGCGGCTTCCGGCTCCACCGGGACCCGCCGGAAGCCGGGCCGGGACTCCGGCCGCGGCCGGCGCGCTTGCGGACGGTCCTCGCGCCGCCTCTCGCCATCGCCGCGAGCCTGGTCCTCTGGGTCGGCGCGAACCACGGTCCGGCGCGCGCTGACGGCCTTGCGCCAAGGCCGGGACTCGTTCGCGCGGGCACCGGCGCCATCGCCGGGACGGTGCGGTTCCGCGGCAGGCCTCCGCCCCCGAAAGCGTTGCGGGTTTACAAGGAACGGGCTTTCTGCGGCTCCGCGGTCCCCGACGAGAGCCTGCTCGTGGACGCGGACCGGGGCTTGCGGAACGTGGTGGTCACCTTGCACGGGGCCGGCCTCCGCCGAACCCCGGTGCGGCCCCAAGCCATCGCGCTGGACAACGTGGGCTGCCGGTTCGCGCCGCACGTCCAGGCGGCGCCTGTGGGCAGCGCCGTGCTCCTCCTGAACAGCGACCCCATACTCCACGACGCCCATGCCCGCATGGGCCCCGAGACCCTGTTCAACGAGGGGTTGCCTCGATGGCGCCGGGTGACCAGGACGCTCCGCCGTCCCGGGGTGGTGAAGGTGGTCTGCGAGCTCCACCACGCGTGGATGAGCGCGTACATCGTGGTGGCGCCCAACCGCTTCTTCGCGGTGACCGATGCAACCGGCGGCTTCGCGGTGCGGGGGATTCCTCCGGGAGACTACGAGGCGCGCTTCTGGCACGAGAGACTGGGTGAGACGCGGCGGCGGGTGACGGTCACGCCGGGGAGGACTCGCGACCTGGAAGTGACCTTCCCCGACCCGTGACCCAGACCGCGGACGCGCGCAGGCGGACGAAGGGCAGGCATGGATTCCCGCTTTCGCGGGAATGACGGAGTGCGGATGTGTGCGGGTGGAGGTCAGGTCTGGATTCCCGCTTTTGCGGGGATGACGAGGTGCGGACGTGTGCGGGCGGAGGTCAGGCCGGATTCCCGCTTTCGCGGGAATGACGGGGTGCGGACGTGCGCGGGCGGAGGTCAGGCCGGATTCCCGCTTTCGCGGGAATGACGGGGTGCGGACGCGCGCGGACGGAGGTCAGGCCGGATTCCTGCTTTCGTGGGAATGACGGGGTGCGGACGTGCGCGGGCGGAGGTCAGGCCGGTTCGCCGTTGATGCTGGCCCGCAACCGGCGGACTCCTTGCGCGGGGCCTCCCGGCGCGTTGTACACCGACGAGCCCGCCACCAGCAGGGTGGCGCCCGCGGCCACCACTTGGGCCGCGTTGCCGGGGCCGATGCCGCCGTCGATCTCGATGGCGGCGTCCAGTCCGCGCTCTTCCAGCATCCGCTTGAGGCGGCGGACCTTCTCCACGCTGGCCTCGATGAAGCTCTGGCCGCCGAAGCCGGGGTTCACGCTCATGACGAGCACTTGGTCGAGCTCCGGGAGGATCTCTTCCAGGGTCGCCAGCGGAGTGGCGGGATTGAGCACCACCCCTGCCCGCTTTCCCAGCGCCTTGATCTGCCGGACCGCGCCGTGCAGGTGCGGGCAGGCCTCCTGGTGGACCAGGATGACGTCGGCGCCGGCCCTGGCGAAGTCCGCGAGGTAGCGCTCCGGCTCGACGATCATCAGGTGCACGTCCAGCGGCAGCCGGGTGCTGCGCCGGACGGCTTCGACCACCGGCGGGCCGATGGTGATGTTCGGCACGAAACGACCGTCCATCACGTCCACGTGGATGCGGTCCGCGCCGGCTTCCTCCACTTCGGCGATCTGCCGTCCGAGGACGCAGAAGTCCGCTGAGAGGATGGACGGGAGGATCTCGACGGGCGCGGGACTCACGCCGAGGGTCCCGTGTCCGCGGCCTTCCGGCACTCTTCCTCGATGGTCGCCAGGAGCTTGTCGAAGGCCTCGGAAAAGAGCCGCACCCCGTCCTCCAGCAACCGGTCGGTCACCTCTCGCATGGACACCCCCGCCCGCTCCAGCGCCGCCAGGGTCTCGGACGCGCCTTCCACGTCATCTTCCAGGCTCTTGCGCACCTTGCCGTGGTCCCGGAACGCGTCCAGCGTGGCCGGCGGAACCGTGTTCACCGTGTCCTCGCCGACGAGTTCCTCCACGTAGAGCACGTCCCGGTAGTCCGGGTTCTTGGTGCTGGTGCTGGCCCACAGCAGCCGCTGGGGACGGGCGCCCCTGCCGGCCAACGCCTGCCAGCCCTCGCCCTGCATGATCTCCCTGTAACGCCTGTAGGTGAGCTTGGCGTTGGCGATAGCGGTCTTGCCCATCAGCTCCCGCAGGCGCTCCCTGCCGGCTTCGTCCGCGGCCTCGATCCTCGCCTCGATCCTCTGGTCCGCCAGCGTGTCGATGCGGGAGATGAAGAAGCTCGCCACGCTGGCGATCCGGCCCAGGTCCCGTCCGTCCGCGGCCGCTTTCGCCAAGCCGCGCAGGTATGCCTGGGCCACCTGCTCGTAGGCTTCCCGGGCGAACAGCAGGGTCACGTTCACGCTGATGCCCTCCCCGATCAACCGCTCGATGGCCGGGACCCCCTCCGGGGTGCCCGGCACCTTGATGAGGAGGTTGTCCCGGGACACGCTGTCCCACAACCGCCGCGCCTCGGCCACGGTCCCCTCCGTGTCGTGGGCCAAGTGCGGCGACACCTCCAGGCTGACGTAGCCGTCGCGCCCCCCGGTCTCCCGGTAAACGGACCGAAGCACGTCCGCGGCCTCCCGGATGTCGCGCATGGCGATGGCCTCGTACACTGCCTTTGGGTCCGCGGACCCCTCCCGGCCCATGCGCGCGGTCACGTCGTCGTAGTCGTCGCTGTCCGCCACCGCCTTCTCGAAGATGGCGGGGTTCGAGGTGACCCCCGTGACTCCGTCCTCCTCCACCAGACGCCTGAGCTCGCCGGTGGCGAGGAGCTTCCTCTGTATGTAGTCCAGCCAGACCGACTGTCCGCTCTCGCCCAACGCTTGCAACGGGTTCATGTTTCCCTCCAGGCCGACGCCGTTTCCCGGCGGCCGGTGCCGCAACCAACCGTAACGCCTCCGGGGCCGCGTCCCCCGCGGCCCGAGCCTCCCGGCCGGCTCACCGTGCGCGGGCCAACTGCGCACGGGCCGCGGCCACCACGTCGTCCGCGGTAAAGCCGAACTTCTCCTGCAGGTCCTTCAGGGGCGCCGACGCGCCGAAGGACCGCATGCCGATCTGGTGTCCGGCCGCGCCCGTGTACTTGGTCCATCCGAACACCGACGCCTGCTCCACCGAGACCCGGGCCGTCACCCCGGGCGGGATCACGCCGTTCCGGTAGCCCTCGTCCTGGTCGTCGAACAGCTCCCAGCAGGGCATGCTGACCACGCGGGCCTTGACCCCTTCCGCGGCCAGGGCCTCGTATGCCTCCACGCAGACCGAGACCTCGCTGCCCGTGGCCAGCAGCAGCACGTCGGGCTTTCCGTCCGGGGCGTCGGCGAGCACGTAGGCGCCCCGGGCCACGCCGTCGGCCGGGGCGTAGCGGCTGCGGTCCAGCGTAGGCAGCGCCTGGCGCGTCAACACCAGCGCCGCAGGCTCCCGGCGCCGCTCCATGACGACCTTCCAGGCAGCGGTCACCTCGTTGGCGTCCGCGGGCCGGAGCACCAGCAACCCGGGCACGGCTCGAAGGGACGCCAGGTGCTCCACCGGCTGGTGCGTGGGCCCGTCTTCCCCCACGCCGATGGAGTCGTGGGTGAACACGTGGACCACCGGAAGCTCCATCAGCGCGCTCAGCCGGATGGCGCCGCGGGCGTAGTCGCTGAAGATCAGGAACCCCGACCCGAAGGCGCGCACCTTCACCAGCGCCATGCCGTTCATCACCGACGCCATGGCGTGCTCGCGCACCCCGAAGTGCAGGTTGCGCCCGCCGTAGTCCTCGGCCGAGAAGTCTCCCGCGCCCTCGAAGACGAGGCGCGTCTTGGTGGACGGGGCCAGGTCCGCGGCGCCTCCCATGAGCCACGGCACGTTCCGGGCCAGCGCGTTCAGCACCTTGCCGGAGGCGTCCCGTCCCGCCACCCCCTTGGCGTCCGGGGGAAAGTCCGGCAGGTCACGGTCCCACCCGTCGGGAAGCTGGCGGTGCTGCATCCGGTAGAGCTCCTCCGCGAGTTCCGGATACCGCTCCCGGTAGTCCCGGATGCGGTCGAACCACGCGTCCCGCAGGGACTTGCCCCGGCGTCCCATGCCTTCGCGGAAACGCTCCCGCACGCCGTCGGGAACGTGGAACGCGGCGTCCTCGGGCCAACCGTAGCGCTTCTTGGTGAGCCTGACTTCCTCCGCGCCCAGCGGCTCGCCGTGGGCGCCGCTGGTGTCCTGCTTGTTGGGCGAGCCGTACCCGATGTGGCTGTCCACCATCAGCAGCGTGGGCCGGTCGGCTGTGTCCCCGAACGTGCGGAACGCCCGCTCGAGCATCTCCAGGTCGTTGGCGTCGCCCACCCGGACCACGTTCCATCCGAGACCCAGGAAACGGGTGGCCACGTCGTCGGAGAAGGCAAGCGCGGTGTGGCCCTCGATGGTGATGCGGTTGTTGTCGTAGATCCAGCACAGCTTGGACAGCTTCAGGTGGCCGGCCAGCGAGGCCGCCTCGTGGCTCACCCCCTCCATCATGCAGCCGTCGCCGCACAGGGCGTACACGTCGAAGTCGATGAGGTCCTCGAAGCCGGGCCGGTTGAAGCGGCTGGCCATCCACCGCCCGGCGATGGCCATGCCCACGCTGGTGGCCACGCCCTGTCCCAGGGGGCCGGTGGTGGTCTCCACTCCCGAGGTCCAGCGGTACTCCGGATGGCCGGGGCAGCGGCTGTCGAGCTGGCGGAACCGTTTCAACGCCTCCAGCGGGACGGAGAGGTCGCCCAGGGCCTCGTAGTCCTTGCCCACGGCCTTGACCCCGGTCAGGTGGAGCAGCGAGTAGAGCAGCATGGAGGCATGGCCCGCGGACAGCACGAAGCGGTCCCGGTTGGGCCAGATGGGGGCGTCCGGGTCGAAGCGCAGGAACCGCTGCCACAGGCAGTAGGCCACCGGAGCCATGGCCATGGGCGTGCCCGGGTGGCCGGAGTTGGCCTGCTGCACCCCGTCGATGGAGAGGGTGCGGATGGTGTTGATGCACAATTCGTCCAGGTTTGCGCCGCTCATAAATCATGTGCTCCTTGGGGACGTGGCCTTCTCGGACAGAGTTTGCCAGAGGATCGAGCCGGTATCCAGCAGGAGGACCGTCCCATGCCGCGCGGCCCTGCCCGCGACCCCGTATCCCGGGGGCCGGGTTTGTCCCGTCGAACCGTCCTCTGGTAATAAGGAACCTCTGGACGATCCCGGAGAAAGAGCGCGTCCTTCGACTTCGCTTCGCTACGCTCAGGATGAACGGAGGTCTTCCCTTCGCTACGCTCGGGGCGAACGGAGACGGGAAGGTTCCGTGAGGGAATGCCCTCGTCCACGGCTCGATCGGAGGGAATACTCCCGTCCACCGCTCGATCGTCCAGGGTTTCCATAACACAGGTTCCGTGGCCGGCCCGCGCAGGCCCCGTTCCATCCACATGACAGACTTCACTCCGGCCGAACGCGAGCGGCTCGCCCCGTTCTTCAGCAACGTGGACCGGCCGGTCTTCGGCCTGCACCTGCCGCAGGAGGTGGCCGGAGCGCTCTTCTCCCGCTACAGCCGCTCCGCCAAGGACCTCCGGCGCACGTTCCTGGACGAGTTCCTGGGCGACGCGGACCTCTCCCCGGTGCTCGGCGCCCACGGACCGGCGAGCCGGGACGACCCCGCGGTGCGCAGGGCGCGGGCCTTCTACGAACGGGTGCTCATCGGGTACGGCGACGATTCGGTGGCGCAACTGGGGGGCGCCCACGTGGCCTGCGAAGAGATCTCCAACGTCGCGGCCAAGCACCTGGAAGACGCGCGCATCGGCATCGCGCCGCTGGAGAAGTCCACCCGTTACGTCCGCTTCGACCGCAAGGACGCCGCGGGCCGATACCTCTACTTCGTGGAGCCGACCATCGCCAAGTCGAAGCACGCGCAGGACTACCGCGAACTCATGGAGCTCCTGTTCACCGCCTATGCGCAACAGATGGAGCCGATGATCGAGCACGTGCGCAAGTCGCTTCCGCTGGAGGAGACCGAGTTGCGCAACCCCCGGACCGGCGCCCCGGTCACGTATGCCGAGGCCCGGCGGGACGAGGAGCTTGCCCGGTGGGCGGAGACCGCCTATCGCGCCACCGTCCGGGCCCACGCATGCGACGTCCTGCGAGGCTACCTGCCCGCGGCGACCCGGACCAACGTGGGCCTGTTCGGAGTGGGACAGGCGTTCGAGCACCTGTTGTCGAAGTTCTACTCCAGCGACCTTGCAGAGCTCCGCAACCTGGGGTCCGCCATCCACCGAGAGCTCGACACGCTGATCCCCTCGTTCGTGAAACGCGCCAAGCCGAGCCCCTACCTGTCGGACACTTTCCGGCAAACCCGCTCGCTGGCCGAAGAGTTGGTCACCGAACCGGTCCGGCAAGTCGCAGGCATGGAGGTCGTTGACGGGATGGCCGAGGGTCGGGCGGCGGACCCGGACCGGCAAGCCCCGGCCGTCACCCTGCTGGACTACGACGACCGAGCGGAGGAAAAGGTCATCGCCGCCATCCTCTACCCCCACACCAGGCATCCCCTGTCACAGTTGCGGGAACTGGCGGCGCAAATGCCGGAAGCACGGAAGCAGGCCGTTCTCGACGCCTACATGAAGTCCCGCGGGCACCGGCGCGAGAAGCCCGGCCGCGCCCTGGAGCAGGTCGATTACACCTTCGACGTCATCGGCAACCTGGGGGCTTACCGGGACCTCCAACGGCACCGCCTGTTGAGCCAGGAACGCCAGGACTTCACCACCGACCACGGCTACGACACGCCGCCCGAGATCGACGAGGCCGGGTTCGGGGACGACTTCCGACGCTGCATGGACCGGGCCGCGGAGGTCCACGACCGCATCCGGGCGGACCACCCGCGGGAGGCCCAGTACGCGGCGCCCTTCGCCTATCGCACGCGATGGTACATGAAGATGAACCTGCGGGAGGCGGTGCACATCGGCGAGCTCAGGACCATGCCCCAGGGGCATCCCGACTACCGCCGGATCGTCCAGGACATGTGGCGTCGGATCGCCTCGGTGCATCCGAGGTTGGCGGGTTACGCCAAGTTCATCGACTGGAATACGTACCGTCTGGGACGGCTCGCCGCGGAGATCCGCACCGAGTTCAAGAGGTCGGAGCGATAGCCGGCCCCGCAAGGCCCCCGGGACCGGATCAGGCCGCTTCGGCCGCGGCGTCGGCCCGGGCCTTGGCCTTTCGCCTCTTCCACTCCAGAAGGCCCCGGCGCAGGTAGCTGGGCTCGATTCCCAGCACGGAACAAACGGACTCGAAGCCGAGGAAGCGCTCGTCGTCCCTGGCGAAGATCCATTCCTCGGCTTCCCGGAAGGTGCCCTGCTTCCTGGCGTTCCGGGAGTAAACGTTCTTCCGGTAGCAGGTGAGCGCGTCCTCGAGTATGGCGAGCAGCAGGTGCTTTTCGGGCTCCAGGGGAGCCTTTCGCTGGACCGTGTCCGAATACTGGAACACGTCCACGCCGTCGGCGTCGAACAACGTCACGGCATCGAAGGCATCCACCGTTCCGCGGTCCCCGGACGGGCCGGTGTCGCCCGTCTCCCCGGTCCGGGACGCGAAATGCGTGACTTTCGTGTCTTCCCTCATGGCTGGTACCGTCCGTTCCCATTAGACCGAAACAGGTTCCCGTACCGTCTTTCCATCGATCCTTTTCGTCAGGGACGAATCTAAGGTCCCGACCCTGCCCTGTCAAGTATGACGGTCCCCGGGGCGCGCGAGAAGAGGGTCCCGCACCACCCTGGGCCGCCGCGGTTGCCATTCCCGCGGCGCACCAGTAAACCGGCTCGATACCGTGACCCGAAAGATCTTCTATGGCTGGTACATCGTCGGCGTCGGCTTCATCTGTTACCTGAGCTCGTCCTTCGCGCTGTCCAGCACCCTCAGCGTCTTCCTGAAACCCCTGACCGCGGAGTTCGGCATCTCCCGCGGGGTCTTCTCGTTCATCCGGAGCGGCGAGGTCATGCTGTCCTCGGTGGTGGCCGCGGCGGTGGGACCGCTGATCGACCGCTACGGCGCCCGCTGGCTCATCATCTGCGGGGCCCTGGTCGGAGGCGCGGGGTTCATCCTGTTGAGCCAGGCCCGGGAGTTCTGGCAGTTCATGGTGGTCCGGTGGCTCCCGGTCACCGTTGGCGACACCCTCATCGGCTACATGGTGGTCAACGTGATGATCTCGCGCTGGTTCATCCGCAAGCGGGGCAGGGCCATCTCCATCGCCAACACCGGGACCGGCATCGCCAAGGTCAGCATGCCGCTGCTGGCCACGTGGCTCTTCGCACTGGTGGGATGGCGCAACACCTGGACGGTGTTCGGCCTGCTGACCTTCGCCATGGTGGTGGCGCCGGCCTTCCTGCTGGTCCGACGCAGCCCGGAGGACATGGGCCTCCGGCCGGACGGCGCGCTCACCTCTCCCCAACCTCATCCCGGGGCCTCCGGCAACCGCCCGGGCGCCCCGTCCCCCGAGGCCGACATTCCGTGGACACGGCGGGAGGCCGTCCGCACCAACGCCTTCTGGCTGCTGGTGGTGTCCTTCGGCATCGTGAGCGTGGGCATCATCGGCCTGAACCTGCACATCTACCCCTACATCACCGACATCGGCTATTCCCGCGACACCGCGGCCGCGGTCATGGGGATGATCGCCCTGACCCAGATGGCGGCAACGCTCTTCTGGGGCGTCGCCGCGGACCGCATCGACGTGCGCAAGGCGGCCATGGCCCAGTTCCTGCTGCAGGCCTTCGGCCTGACCCTCGCCCTGGCCCCCGCCGGCGTGACCACGCTGTACCTGGGGTTCCTCATCTACGGGTTCGGCCTCGGGGGGAGCCTGGTGATCCGCGAGCTCCTCTGGGCCAACTGTTTCGGCCGCACGTCCCTGGGCCGCGTCCGCGGCATGGGGTTCCTCATCACCCGGGTGTTCACCACCATGGGCCCGCCCTTCTTCGGCTTCTTCCACGACTACACAGGAAGCTACGTCCTGTCGTTCAGTTTCTTCGTCGGCGCCCTCCTGGTCTCGGCCTTCCTGATCCTGCTGCTCCGGCACCCGCACAAGGCGCAGCCCCCCGACGAAGCCCGCGGCCGCGGCAACGATTGACTCTACCGCGTCGATCTCATAGGCTCACCCGCATCCCGTTCCGTTGCCGGAGGACGAAGCATGAGCCAACCGCCTGTCATCGACGCCGACGACCAGGACTCGGCGAAGGGGACGACCTTCACCCGTAACCCCGCGCGTCTCTCCGCCGCCCGTCCGGCAGGGCGCCGGCGGCGCCCCTTGCGCGCTGCCGCCTGACCCACCGCCTTGGCCCGCGATGCCACAGGCGCAGGGGGAAGACCCCGTCCGTTCTACGGCTGGTACATCGTAGGCGCCGGCTTCCTGGCCAACATCTCCTGCGCGTTCTTCCTCTCCAGCACCCTCAGCGTCTTCCTCAAGTCGGTCACCGCGGACCTGGGGGTGTCCCGGGGAGTCTTCTCGCTGATGCGCTCCGGCGAGCATTTCCTGTACGCGCTCATGGCCCCGTGGGTGGGAGCCCGGCTGGACCGTTACGGACCCCGCTGGATGATGGTGACCGGCGCCGCCCTCTCCGTCGCGGGCTTCCTCCTCCTCGGACACGCGCAGAACTTCTGGCAGTTCGCCTCGGTGCGCATGACCTTCGCGGCCGTGGGGCATGCGCTGGTCTGCTACTTCGTGGTCAACGTCACGGTCTCCCGCTGGTTCGTCCGGAAGAGGGGGCGCGCCCTGGCCGTCGCCCACATCGGGCACGGGCTGGCCAAGGTCGTCATCTCCATGGTGGTGGCGTGGCTGCTGCTGCTCATCGGATGGCGCCGGATATGGACCCTGTTCGGGGCGCTGACGTTCGTGCTCGCGGTGGTCCCGGCGGCGGTCTTCATGCGCCGGAGCCCCGAGGACTTGGGGCTCCATCCCGACGGCGCCGCGGGACCCGCGGCGCGGGACGAGGGGCCGCGGTCCCCGCAGGCCGCGGAAGGGCCGGGACCCGACGTCCGCTGGACGCGCAGGGAAGCCATGCGCACCTCCACCTTCTGGCTCATCGTCTTCATCTTCGGCATGGTGGACGTGGGCATCACCGGCCTCAACCTCCACGTGGTCTCCTACGTGTCGGACCTGGGTTACTCCACGTTCCTGGCGGCCTCGGTGATGACCGTGATCGCGGGCACCCAACTGGCCTCGGGCCTGCTCTGGGGCTTCGTCAGCGAGCGCGTGAACGTCCGGAACGCCACCGCGCTGCTGTTCCTGGTCGAGGCCGCGGGGCTGGCGGTGGCCGTCACCGCGGGAAACCTGCGGTCCATCTACCTGGGGTTCTTCCTCTACGGCGCGGGGCTGGGAGGCGTGCAGATCCTGCAGGAGATCCTGTGGGCCAACTACTTCGGCCGGGTCTCCCTGGGCGCCGTCCGCGGCGCCGGCTTGCAGCTCGTGCTGCTGTTCGGACTGTGCGGCCCTCCTTTCTTCGGCTTCCTGTTCGACTACACGGGCGCCTACCGGATATCCCTCCTGCTGTTCATGGCGGTGCTGCTGGCGTCGGCCGCCCTGACCCTGACGATACGGAGCCCCCGGGCGCCGGCGAGCAGCCGCGGGTGACGACGGCGCCGCCGGTCGATCCACACGGAACATGAGTACGCCCCGCGTCTCCAAGAGGCCGGCCTTCTTCTACGGCTGGTACATCGTGGCCACCGGCTTCCTGGTGCAGCTCGCGTGCCCCTTCTACCTTTCCAGCACCCTCGGCGTGCTGCTCAAGTCCGTCACCGCGGACCTGGGCGTGTCCCGGGGCGTCTTCTCGCTGATGCGTTCCCTGGAGCTCGTGGCCTACGCCGGCGTGGCGCCGTGGGTGGGCTCCCTGCTGGACCGTTACGGCGCCCGCAGGCTCATGGTCATCGGAGCGGCGCTCTCGGTGGTGGGCTTCGTCCTGCTGGGATACGCCCGCAGCTTCTGGGAGTTCACCGCCATACGGGTGGGGCTGGTGTCCATCGGCCACGCGCTGGTGTGCTACTTCGTGGTCAACGTCACCGTCTCCCGGTGGTTCGTGAAGAAGCGGGGGCGCGCCGTGGCCATCGCCCACGTGGGCCAGGGGCTGTCCAAGACCACCATATCGGTGGTGGTGGCCTACCTTCTCACCGCCATCGGCTGGCGCCGGGTCTGGATGCTGTTCGGCGGGCTGGTGGTGTTCCTGGTCATGATCCCCGCGGCGGTGTGGATGCGCCGGAGTCCCGAGGACATGGGCCTCCACCCCGACGGCGGACCCGGACCCTCCGCACCGGGGTCCGGCACGCGCCCCAACCCGTCCGCTGCCGGACCCGCGGCCGCGGACGCCACCTGGACCCGCGGGGAGGCGGCGCGCACCTCCACCTTCTGGCTCATCACGCTCATATTCAGCACCGTCGATCTCGGCATCGCCGGCTTCAACCTGCACGTGTTCTCGTTCATCTCCGACATGGGCTACTCCATGCACCAAGCGGGGGTCGTGGTCATGGTCCTCGCCGGGACCCAGCTCGGCTCGGGCCTGTTGCTGGGCTTCGTCAGCGAACGGGTGAGCGTACGCAAGGCCACGGCGCTGACGTTCGTGGTCCAGGCCGCCGGACTCGCCGCCGCCATGCAGACCGCGGACCTGACGTGGCTGTACGCGGCGTTCTTCCTCTACGGCGCCGGCCTCGGCGGCGCGCAGGTGCTCCAGGAAGTGATGTGGGCCAACTACTTCGGCAGGATATCCCTCGGCACGGTCCGGGGCCTCAGCCTGCCCATACTGCTGCTCTTCGCGGCCGCGGGCGCGCCCTTCTTCGGCTACCTCTACGACTACACCGGCAGCTACCACCTGTCCCTGACCCTCTTCGTCGCGGTGCAGGTCCTGTGCGCGGGACTGACGCTGCTCATACGGCGTCCGGTGAAGCGGGGAGGCCACGGGGCGGGACAGGCCGTGGGACGGCCTCAGGTGTAACGGTAGGGGCGGCCCGCCTTTTCCATGTGCGCGTTGTAGTCGCGCAGGATCTTCACCACCCGGGCGTTGCGCGGACTCTCCGCGGCCACCTCGTCCCAGAAGCCGCGCGCCTCGGCTTCCACCCGCGCCCACTCCCGGTCCGGGATGGAGGTGAGCTCCAGCTTCGTCCCCTCCACCCGCAACTTGGCCTCGCCGCCCCAGTACCAGTGCTGGCGGTAGTAGTGCGAGCTGTCCATGCACAGACGGAACAGCTCCTTGAGGTGCCCGGGCAGGGCGGCCCACCTCTCGGAGTTGGCGAAGTACGAACCGCACCAAGCACCCGAGATGTTGTTGGTGAGGAAGTAGCGGGTGACGTCCGCCCAGCCCACCGTGTAGTCCTCGGTGATGCCGGACCAGGCGAGGCCGTCGAGCTTCCCGGCCTCCACCGCGGCCTTGACCTCCTCCCAGGGCAGGGTCACCGGCACCACTCCGAAGCGGGACAGGAAGCGGCCCGCGGTGGGGAACGTGAACACGCGCAGCCCCTCGAGGTCGTCGAGGCTGCGGATGGGGTTGACGGTGTTGAAGTGGCACGGGTCCCAAGCCCCGGCGCTCAGCCAGGTGACGCCCTCCACCTCGCCGTAGGCTTCCGCCCAGATCTCGTCGAGCCCCCATTGGTGGAACAGCACCGGCACGTCCAGGCTGTAGCGGCAGGCGAACGGGAAGTAGCCGCCGAACACGGCGACGTCCACCGGCGCGGCGATGGAGTCGTCGTCCGACTGCACCGCATCCACCGCGCCGCGCTGCATGGCGTGGAACAACTCGGGGGTGGGCGCGAGCTGGTCCGCGAAATACAGCTCGATCTCCATCTCCCCGTTGGCCGCCTTGTTGAACGACTCGATGGACGGCTGGATCACGTGCTCGGCGAGGGAGGGACCCGCATAAGTCTGGAGCCGCCACCGGATCTTCGTCTTCGCCTGCGTATGGACCGCGGGCGCAACCGCCGCGGCCGCTCCCACCGCGCCTGCCGCCGCCTTCTTGAGAAAACTGCGTCTGCTCGTCATCTTTTTCCCTCCTCCGCTCCATGCCAGGAACCGCCACCTACCAACGCGTGCCTCCGTCTCCACGCCCGTGCTCCGGTGGCCACGGCGCAAGTCGCGGGAGCGGCGTCACCGGAACGAAAGAGGTGATGGCGCCCGCGCATCCGGCGAACCGTCTCCGCAAGGGCGGTGTGCTAACCGCCTTGCATCCCGCCAGGACGTGGAAAGCCGCTGTCGAGGCCGTCGATGTGCTCGAACAATTCAGGCGCCACCGAACGCCAGAGCGGGTCGAGGACAACGCGCACGCCCTCTCGCCGCGCAAGTTTCGCTGCGGGAACGAAGTCGGCGTCGCCCGCGACGAGGATAATCGTATCCGCCTGACGTTTCAGCGTGATCGAAGCGATGTCAACCCCGATTCGCATATCCACGGCTTTCTGGCGAAAGCCAGGAGCAAAGTCCTCATCCGTGAGGTCCGCGGCGGCGACCTCGCCTTTCAGAAGCCGTTTCTGGGGGTCTTCCTTCAGCACCCAGCCGCGATCACGCCGCACCTCGCCGAGCCGCACGGCGGTGTTGGGAGAACGCCGCAGATGCTTGAACAACTCCAGCCTGAACCTCGCTTCCGTGGTTTTTGCGTAGTCGATGCTGCGATTGCTCACCGGCTTGTGCTCTTTGCCGAGATAGGGAGTGGCGTCGTAGTAGAACACGCGATAAAGCAGCGAGCGCGCATGAACGACCCCGGCAGCCTTGTTGTTCTCGCGTTCCAGATGCGAAGTAACCAATTGCCATATCGCTGAACTGACGGCTTGCGCGTCGCCTAGATCAATGTCCGAGCGGACAGTCGGAAGACGCTTGAGCAGGTAGCCTCCGTCGATGAGGATCGCGATTTTCATCATGGAGACGCGGTCGGAAATGAAAAAGCCCCCAGGGGTCGGCTATGCTCAGGATCGCGAGGAGCATAACGTACTGCCAAGGGGCGAGTTGCGGTTACAATACGGACCGGCGGCCCAAATGTCAACCGACGGTGCAGGGCGCGGTTACCCATGGAAGACGCGGCTACGGCGAGTAGGTCTTGCCCTTGCGGTCGGTGACGAAGAGTTCGGAGGGGAACTCCGTGCCGACGCCTTTCTTCCGGGCCGCTTCGTACAGGACCCTTGCGGTGGCGGCGAACTGGATGCCCATGCCCGTGTTGTTCTTGAACACGATGATCTCCCGGTCGCTCTCCCGGCCGGGGCATTGGCCGGTCAGGAGCTCGCCCAGCTCGTGCAGGTCCTCTTCCCGGATGAGTCCGCGTTGTATCCGGGGGTAGATCTCCGCCTGGCGGTCGAGGAAGATCTGCTGCCGGAAGCCCACCACGATCCGGTCCGCGCGCTCGATCACCGCGTCGTCCAGCTCGTGACGCGACAGGTAGCTGTCCCCGCCCACGATGCTGTTGACGAAGGCGCCCTCCTCCAGCCACTCGCCGCGGACGACCGGGTCCACCGTGTTGGTGGCCGCGGTGACCATGTGGCTGCCGCGCACCGCCTCCTCCGCGGAACGCACCGGGACGATCTCCACGCCGGCCTGCTCGGTCATCTCCTCGGCGAAACGCTCGCGGTTGGCCCGGGTGGGGCTGAACACCTTGACCTTTTCGAGCGGCCGCACCGCGCACGCCGCGAGCAACTGCGTCCGGGCCTGCTCTCCGCTGCCCACCAGCCCCATCACCCGGGCGTCCCCGCGGGCCAGGTGACGGGCCGCCACGCCGCTGGTGGCGCCCACGCGCAACACCGAGACGTAATGGTCGTCCATGATGGACAGCAGCGAGCAGTCCTCCATGTCGAAGAGGAAGACGAGACCCACGTAGTCTCCGGGGTAGATCCGCCTCCTGGCGCCTGCCACCTCCACTTCGTCCGAGAAGGTCGAGTCGATGCGGAGGCCCATGGACTTCATCCCCGGCACCAGCCCCATGATGTTGTTGAAGTAGTACTGGAAGCCCGGCTTCTTGCCCGGGGCCTGGACGCGGATGCGGGCGCGCGGGGAATTGACCGCGCTGCCCTCGCCCATTTCCCGATACGCCTGCTCGATGGCGTCGATCTCGTCCGCCATGGGCACCAGGCCCTCCAACTGTTCGTTCTTGAGCACCAGGACCATTCCCGTTCCTCCTAACCTTCCGCGGGGCGCACGCGGCACAGGGACGACCGGTGCGGCAGCGAACCGCTGATGGGATCCCGGTGCTCCGCGTCCACCAGTCCGTTGGGGTTGGCGCCGGTCTCCGAATAGGGATCGTGGCCCGGCAGGTCGAGTTCCGGGCACGGCTGCCACCAGCCGTGCTGCACGCACACCACCCCGGGCAGTATGCGTCCGGTGAGATGGCTCCGTACCCTGACCGCGCCCTTGGGGCTCTCCACCCACATCCAGCGCCCCTGCTCGATGCCGTGCTCCCGGGCCGTGTCCGGGTGGAGCTCCGCGGTGGGCTCCGGCGCGGCCTTGCGGAGACCGGGCAGGGCCCGCTGCTGGCTGTGGATGAAAGTCGTGAACTTGGCGTTGGTCAGGACCAGCGGGTAGGCCGCGGCCACGTCCGGCCGGCTCGACGGGCTCAGCGCCGGCTCCTCGTACTCCGGCAGGGGCGGGAACCCGTGCCGGGCGAGCCGGTGCGAGTAGATCTCCACCCTGCTGGAAGGATTGGCGAAGCCCCTCGGTCGGCCCCGCTGGTCGGGCTCCGCGTACTTCCGATGGACCCGGTCCGCGGCGAGGGTCACGCCCCCGGGCGTGGCCTTGAGCTCCTCCAGGGTCATGCCCGTGGGCTCCAGTTGATGGGAGTAGGCCGCGGCCACGTCGCCGTCCCAGAACTCGCCCCCCATGCCCATGCGCTTGGCCAGTTCGAACACGACCCACGTGTCCGAGCGCCGCTCCGCCAGCGGCTCCACCACCCGCGGCCGGTACTGGAGGTGGGACCGGGCGGCCACCCGGTGCCGGAAGCCGCCCACCAAGTGCTCCATCTCGAGGAAGCTGGTGGCGGGCAGCACGTAGTCGCACAGTCGGGCGGTGGGGGTCAGGAAGAGCTCCGTGGCCACCGCCAGGTCCAGTGCGCAGAGGGCCTCGCGGCCGCGCCGGGTGTCGCCGTTGGACAGCACCGTGTTGGATCCCAGGTTGACGAGGGCGCGAACCGGATACGGCCGCCCGTCGAGTATGGCCGTGTAGATGTCATGGGCGGCGCACGCCCCGGGGCTCGCCGGCGGCCCCAGGGGCTTCTCGGCCCGGCCGATGCGCTTGGCGGCGGCGTCCGCGGGAAGGAACTCCTTACCCTCCACGCCCCGAAGGGGGACCATGGGCAGGATCCGGTTGCCTCCGGGCGCGTCGATGTCCCCCAGCAGCGCGTACAGGACGGAGATGGCGCGGCTCGTCTGGGTGGCGTTGGTGTGCTGGCCCACGCCGTTCCACATGAACATGCTCACCGGCCGGTTGCGGCCGAGGACCCGCGCGGCTTCCCGGACCCGGTCCGGAGGAACCCGGGTGACCGCCTCCGAGCGTTCCGGGGCGTAGGAGGCAGCGAGCCGCGCCAAAGCGGCCAACGCCGGCTCGCACCGGACCGCGGCGCCGTCCGCAAGGGTCAGGCTCACGGTGTCCCGGAGGGCGGGCCGGACCCCGTCCCGTTCGTACCCCCGGGTCTCGGGATCATAGGACGCCGGCCGGTCCGAGCCCTCGTCCCACACCACGTACCGGCGGGGGCTGCCCCCGGACGCCAGGTCGACCTCGGTCAGCGCCTCCCCGGTGTCCGTGCGCAGCAGGAACGGACCGTTGGTCCAGTCCCGCATGAAGGCTTCGTCGTGGAGCCCCTCGTCCATCAGGACGTGGACCAGGGCTAGGGCCAGCGCGCCGTCGCTGCCCGGTCGCACCTGGAGCAGCACGTCGGCCTGGCCGCCCACGCCGACCCTTCGGGGGTCCACCGCCACCAGCTTCATGCCCCGCTTGCGGGCGGCGACGATGTCCTGGGCCAGCAGCAGCGAGGTGGAGCTCGGGTTGTGGCCCCACAACAGGAAGGCGCGGCTGTGAGGCACGTCGGGCGCGGGTTGGGGCACGCCGAAGGTGTAGCCGAACACGGTGTCCCGATGCCAGTTGCACACGTGGGTGGTGGAGACCGAGTTGGGGCTCCCGATGAGGTTGAGCAGGCGCGTGGACCACTGGTTCACGTCGTCCACGGAAGTGCCGCTGGCGGTGCCCCGGGCCATGGCGATGGCTTCGGGGCCGTAGCGGCGCTTGATGTCGAGCAGGCGGGCCGCGATGTCGTCCAGGGCCTCGTCCCAGCCCACCCGCTCCCAGCCCGGATCGTCCGCTCCCTTGGGCCGGGTGCGGCGCAACGGGTAGTCCAGGCGCTGGGCGTTGTACACCAGTTCCGGGGCGGCCTTGCCCTTGACGCAGATGGCGCCGCCGTTGGGATGGTCGTGGTCGGCGTCGAGCCGGGTCACCCGTCCGTCCTCTACCGTGGCGACGGTGGCGCAGTGCGCGGTGCACAGCGCGCAATAGCCCCGGACCTTTTCCACCTGCGGATGCGTCGTCATCTACGGAAACCCTCGGCCAAAGGCCCGGCAAAGACGGGGGGTTCGCGTCCCCCGCAAGGCGCGGCCGCGGCGCCGAACGTCAATCCTCGCGGTTGGGCTTGCCCGCGAAGCCGCGGCCGCAACCCGCTTCCTCGGCCGCCCAGCCCCCGGCCACGCGGCCGCTGAAGATGGATGGCCCCAGCATGGTGCCTTCGAGGCCCGCCTGGCCGTTGATGTGGCCGCCGGCCATGCCGGCCACCTCGCCGGCCGCGTAGAGGCCGGGAATGGGCTCGAAGTGCTTGTCCAGGACACGGCAGCGCATGTCGGTCTTGACGCCGCCGAAGTTCTTGCGCGCCAAGGGAAAGATCTGGATGGCGTAATAGGGCGGGGTGTCGAACTTCCTGGAGAGCTTCAGCGGCTTGCCGAACTCGGGCTCCTTGTCCAGACCCTGCTCGCACGCCCGGTTGTAGCGTTCCATCGTGTCGAGGAAGGCCGGGACGTCCACATCCATGCGTTGGCCCAATTCCTCCAGGGAGCCGGCCTTCCGGATGCAGGGCGAATGGTCCAGCAGTTCCTGGACCTTGTCCCGGGCCACCTTGTCCCCGGCCCGGTAGTAGGGGTCGGCGATCTCCAGCTTGGCGGTCATGGGCGTGTCCACCACCGCCCAGGCGTGGCGCGGACTCTGGGCCATGAGCGCCGGCGTGGCCGAGTTGCCGCCCGACAGGGCCTCGTTGTGGAACCGCCGGCCCTGCTGGTTGATCCAGACGTAGCCCGGCGCCTGGCGAAAGACCAGGCCCCGGCGCTGGTTCGGGTCCCGGTAGTCCGGCGTGGCGTAAACGTAGAACCAGATGTGGTCCACGTGGGTGAGGTAGCCGCCCACCTGGCGCACCAGCCGGTGACCCGACCCGGTGGAGCCCCGCCCGGAGCCCTCCATGACCCGTTCGCCCTTGAGCTCGGGCCTGGCCTCCAGCACCATGTCGAGGTTGGAGTTGAACCCGCCGGTGGCCACCACCACCACCCTGCTCTCCACCTCCACCGCGTCGCCGGTGGCGGCGTCCCGGCCCACGAACCCGGCCACGCGGCCGTCCTCCTCCCGGAGCCCCGTGGCCTCGACGTTGGCCACGACCTCGCCGCCGCGTTCCCGAAACGAGTCCATGAGGCGCGTCATGAGGCCGAGGCCGTTGTTCCGGGCCCGGGTCCAGCGCACGACCGTGTTGCCTTCCTGCTGCTTCATGTCCACCCATTCGACCCCGAGGTCCTCGGCCCAGAAGTAGAGGTCGTGGAGCGAATGCTCGATGTAGTAACGGGCCCACACCTCGTCCACCGAAGGCCCGCCCCACTTGATCCAGTCATGGAACGCCAAGTCCGGCGTGTCGTAAATCCCGTTGGCCCGCTGTATCGGCGACCCCACGATGAGGCAACCGCCGCCGGAGATGATGGCCGCGCCTCCCGGGTCCGGCGCCTTCTCGAAGGCGATGGCCCGGGCGCCGGCGTCCCGGGCCTCGATGCCCGCGGCGATGCCGGCTCCGCCGGAGCCGATGATTGCGATATCCGTGGCGAACTTCCTGACCTGAGACATGCTTTCGAACCCCCCGGAAGACCTTGACCCCGGCGCGCCGCCGCCTGCCCGCGCGGGCGCCGTTCCGCCCGCGGACCCTGCCGACGAGTCCCCCGAAAAGGGCTCCGTCAACCCGACGTTGATACAGTATCTCGCAGGCGATTTCCAAGGGGGCGCAGGGGCTTCACAGGAGGCCTTCGCGGTTGAAGCTGAAGAACTCGTCGTGCCCCACCACCACGTGGTCGTGCACGCGCACGCCCAGGACCTCGCCTACCTGCGAGAGACGGTGTGTGAGCTCCATGTCCTCCCGGCTCGGCGAAGGGTCGCCGCTCGGATGGTTGTGGACCAGGATGACGCCGGCCGCGGACTCCCGGATGACCGGATTGAAGACCTCCCGGGGATGCACCACGGATGCGGTGAGGGAGCCTTCGGAGATCTTTACGTCGCGGATCTTGCGGTTCCGGTTGTTGAGCATGACCACATAGAACGACTCGTGCTTGGCGTTGACGCACCGGGTGCGGAAGTGGTGGAAGACTTCCTCCGGCGAGCTCATCATGTGGCCGACCTCGCACCGAAGGTCCTCCCGGCGGCGCCCCAGCTCCATGCACGCCTTGATGCGGGCCGCCTTGGCCTGCCCCAGGCCCTTGAGGTCCGTCAACTCCGCCACGGACGCGTCGTCGATGCCCTTCAGTCCGCCGAACTTCACCAACAGCGCGCGGGCGTGGTCCAGCGCGTTCTGGTGCTCCCCCACGCCGCCCGTCCCCAGCAGGATGGCGAGCAGCTCGGTCTCCGTGAGCTCCTCCGCCCCCCTGTCCAGGAGCTTCTCCCGCGGACGGTCTTCCATGGGCCATTGGCTGATTCGCGTCATGATGACCTGTCGGAGGCGCGCAACGGGCCGGCCACGCCGCGTGCGGCGCGGAGACCCCACACGGCGCGGAGACCCGTGTGGACGCCGGACCCTATGAATCTACTTCGGCATTTTCCCGGAAGACTTTAGGAAAACCCTGAACAATCGCCCCGTTCGTCCTGAGCGTAGCGAAGCGAAGTCGAAGGGCGCGCTCATGCCCCCTGTCCCGATTGTTCAGAGGTTCCTTCAGGAAAACCCTGAACGACCGTCTCCGGTCAGGTCCGGTCGAACGCGCCGCTCTTGCCGCCGCTCTTGTGGACCAGCCGGACCTCGCCGATGGTCATCCCCCGGTCCACGGCCTTGCACATGTCGTAGATGGTGAGGCCCGCCACCGAGACCGCGGTCAGCGCCTCCATCTCCACGCCGGTCCTGCCGGTCGTGCGGACGGTGGCCTCGATCTCCACGGACGGAGGGCTCCGCCTCGGGGTGAGATCGACCTCCACCCCGCTGATGTCGAGCGGGTGGCACATGGGAACGAGGTCGGAAGTCTTCTTGGCGGCCATGATCCCGGCGATGCGCGCCACCGCGAGGACGTCCCCCTTGGGGATCTGTCCCTCGCTGATGGCCTCCAGGGTCTCCGCCCGCATGGCCACCACGCCCCTGGCCACCGCGACCCGCCGGGTCACGTCCTTCTCCGTCACGTCCACCATCCGCGCCCGCCCCCGTTCGTCCATATGGGACAACGTCGCCATGTTTCTTCCTTTCCTGCGGTTCGGGCCAGTCTATCGCCCACAGCCGTGAAAGCCAACGGCGGGAACGGTTGACGGGCAATTCTCCGGTGCTCCACATCGCCAGTTGCCCGGTGCTGCTGCCCGACACAGGTGCGGAGCGTTTCCTCAAACTTGGTGGAGAGTCCGATCCGGTGCTGAAGCGGCGGGTCGAGCTTGCAGCGGAGGACGACGTCGTCTATGAAGAGACTCAGGGTCGCGAGTGCGAGCGGGGTGGGCATGAGAAGAGAAGTAGGGGCGCTCGCCTGAAATGGTGGCTCCACCATAGCAAGGTCTTCCCGGGAACATGAAATAGCCAGGACCTTGACAGTAAAAATACCGAGCCGGCATAATACCCTCACGGCAGACGGACGAGAAGGCGGAAGATGGGGCGGGAGCCACCAATCCCCGAGCAGCGCGCGAACGGGGCCAAGACGCCAAGTACTCGGAGAACAGGAGCAGCATGTTCAAGCCACTGCACCCGGACCACGCCATTGAGACCATGATCCTCCGGCTCACGGGGAGTGGCGAGATGACGGAGCACGAGCGGGCGATCCTCGACGGAGGGTACGAGAAGTATTGGAAGGCTGTATTGCCGACGGTGAACCAGACACCTGTGATGGAAATCGCTATGGGTCCGACGCCACTGGTGGACGAAAGGCCGAAGCCGCTGGCACCCACGCAGTACATCGAATTCATGCGCACGGGCAAGGCCGCTTGGTGGATGGAGATAGTCGGGCCGACGATCACGATCGGATGCGCACAGTACGGTGGGTGGAAGAGCGTAAGCAGGAAAGCCTACGAGCTGTTCGCCAGCTTGGGCAAGACCCTTGGAGATGCCCACGCGCTGGCACAGATCCGCAGTGTGGAGCTGACCTACCAAGACCTGCTTGTCTGGCACGGCGCCGACGACGCCTACGATCCAAAGCTCGCGATCCGAACGGAATGGATCCCCACTCAAGCGACAAGATCGAAGGAGTGGCACATAGGGGAGGGATGGGTTGAGAACCCCGAAGGGGAACGTATCTTGGAACGGTTTCAGATCGGGGCGGAACTGCGCAGGGAAGGAAACCGGATACGCCCAATCATCCAGGTGGTGACGACCGCGATCTGGGGATTTGGAGAGACAAGCGCTCGCCTGAAACTCGATAGAGCGTTCGGAAACATCCACTCGGTCGATGGGAACGACAGCGACGGCCGAGTCATATGTGACGGACTGCACAGGCGAACCCACGCGCTGTTCGGGAACCTGATCACAGAGGAGACCGCCCGTCAGGTCGGAATGAAACAACTGGGGGACCCGACATGAACACAGCCGAAAGCACAGTGCGTGTCCCGATCGAAGCACCAGTGGTCCGATTCGGAGTCATCGAGCCTACACAAGACCCGAGCTATCCGCTGCAGCCCATTGAAGCACCGAGGAAGGAAGAGGAAGGAGACGTTACCGAGCAGCAACCACAACACGTGAACGGAACCGCATGGCAGGCCGATGAGAGAGGTCTTGGATGGAGGATCGACACGAGTGGAAGCGGACGAGAAACGAAGACGACGCGAGAGATCCTAGACGCGATCGACGCCGACACTTTGCGGGCAGCCCAAGTCAAGGGAGGGACAAAGCGACAGATCGAAGTAAACAGGGATCGGATCGCAGCGTTGCTCGGGCTGTGCGACGAGTGGAAGCGGCCTGATGATGTTTATGCCGACGAGTCATGGGAGATCTGCATCATCTGGCGCAGTGGGTATGGCAGGGTCGAGGTCGGCACGGAGGAGGATGGCAGCATCGGGTACTACGTCAGCCGCACCCTGAGCGAGGAGAGCAAGGAAGGAAACTTCCAGGAGCACAGCAGAGAAGAACTCGGCCGGGTCATGTCATGGCTAGGCGAGGTGCCCGAGGAGATCTGAGAGTTGGCCAGGCGCGGGGAGAAGTTTCCAGAGGAAGAACGAATGCACGGAGTGCAATCGCCTGGGGTCGTCAAGGACGACGAAGATCTGGAACGCAGACTACCCCCTAGAGAGCGGGAGATCGGTAGCGATGCGATCTCCCAAACTGCGTTTTCGCGCAGAGATCTTCAGTGGACCGAGGAGGAAGGCGGAGCATCAGTAGATAGAAGCCGATATACGCAGGGAGGAATCGTAGGCCGGCGAGGAATGCGGGGCACTATCAAGGCCAAGGCAGGAGACATCCGCAGGCTGACGGATGCAGAAGGATACAGGCTTTGGAGCGTCACGGATCGACCTGTGCCGGGGAATCGAGCACACGCTGAGATACAGCGCGAGCCGAGAGGCAAGATGCCGAGCCGGGAGGAGCGCAGCCAGCTCATGGAGGTGTGGCGGGGAGCCACCGCACTGCTAACAACGCTGAAAGAGCAAGATCCACTGGGCAAACCGGAGCTGCAATTGGCACTTGGCGCCGGGGTGGAAATCTACTGGCGATCGGGGCGGGACGACAACCTGAGACGTGTCGTACAGGTCGAGTCGGTTGCCGAAGCGGTACGGGCGTACGTAGGGGTAGGGATCGTGACGGAAGCGGACGCAGCGCAAGAACAACGCAGACTGGAGCAGGAGCTGGGTTCGGGGATGCGGGCCATGCAGAGCCCATACACTGGAACGGAATCAGGATGGTAGACAGGCTCTTCAGGAATTCGTGTGGGTTGTGACACTCCCCATCCCGCGATGAGGTCCGACTCCCACCTTGCCAGCCCCGGTTCGGGGTAGCGAAGACTCCGATTCCCTCCTCTCTTGAGTGGACGGAACGCTATACCCGTGAAATCCTGTCACGCAAAAGCCGGAAGAACTGCAAGGTGGATTCCCGCTTTCGCGGAATGACGGCGTGGGCGTCCGCGGAGCCTGACCCCGGCTTAATGCCTGTCGAGGCAGGCGCCGCAGAAGCGAGGGAATGACGGCCTGACCCCTGCCGATCCCCTTTCCCTCTTGCCTTGCCCACTCGAAAGCCTGAAACACCATCTTCCGCAAGGCAGGCGCGCGCCTGTCGCACGGCCCGCCCGTGTGGTATGATCCAGGGCATGGCAGACCGGAACCATTACCGCGTGATCATACTGGGCTCGGGCGCGGCGGGCCTGACTGCGGCCCTGTACACGGCCCGGGCGAACCTGGAGCCGCTGGTGGTGGAGGGATCCCAGCCCGGCGGGCAGTTGACCATCACCACCGACGTGGAGAACTACCCCGGTTTTCCCGACGGCATACTCGGGCCGGACATGATGGAGCAGTTCCGCAAGCAGGCGGAACGCTTCGGCACGAGGATCGTGTTCGGCGACGTCACCGGGGTGGACCTGGGGAACCGTCCGCTGGAGGTCCGGGCGGGCAAGGACCTCTACACCTGCGACGCCCTCATCATCGCCACCGGCGCCACCGCCAAGCTGCTGGGGATCGACTCCGAGGCCAGGCTCATGGGGCACGGGGTCTCCGCGTGCGCCACCTGCGACGGATTCTTCTTCAAGGAGAAGGAGCTCGTGGTGGTGGGCGGCGGCGACACCGCCATGGAGGAAGCCGCGTTCCTCACCAAGTTCGCCAGCAAGGTCACGGTGGTGCACCGCCGGGACGAGCTCCGGGCCTCGAAGATCATGCAGGACCGGGCCCGGGCCAACCCGAAGATCGGCTTCCTCTGGAACAGCACCGTGGAAGACATCCACGGGGACCCCCTGTCCGGGGGAGTCACCGGCGTGACGCTGCGGAACCGCAAGACCGGCGAGGCAGAGGAGTTCGCCTGCGACGGCGTGTTCATCGCCATCGGCCACCAACCCAATTCCCGGCTCTTCGAGGGGGTCCTGGAGATGGACGAGTTGGGCTACATCGAGACCCGCGACGGCACGAAGACCACGGTGGACGGGGTCTTCGCCTGCGGCGACGTCCAGGACCGCATCTACCGCCAGGCGGTCACCGCGGCGGGCAGCGGCTGCATGGCCGCCATCGACGCCGAGCGTTTCCTGACCCACATGGAAAGCCGCGGCTGACCCGGGGTCACTCCCGGGGAAAGCGCACCGGAACGCCCCGTTCCCGCAGGTAGCGCTTGCACTCCCCGATGCTGAACTCCCCGTAGTGGAAGATGGACGCGGCCAGGGCCGCGCTCGCGTGCCCTTCCACGAAGCCCTCGCGGAGGTGCTCCGGCCCGCCGACGCCTCCCGAGGCGATGAGGGGGACCGGGACCCGGTCCGCGACGGCCCGGGTGAGGGGCAGGTCGTAGCCTTCCTTGGTGCCGTCCCGGTCCATGCTGGTGAGCAGGATCTCGCCGGCACCGTACCGGGCCATGCGCTCGGCCCACGCGCACGCGTCGATGCCGGTGGGGTTGCGGCCGCCGTGGGTGAAGACCTCCCAATGGTCCCCCACCCGCTTGGCGTCGATGGCCACCACGATGCACTGGCTCCCGAAGGTCTCCGCGGCTTCCCGCACGAACTCCGGGCGCGCCACCGCCGCGGTGTTGACGGAGACCTTGTCCGCGCCGGCCCTGAGCAGGCTGCGGATGTCCGCGTTCTCCCGGACCCCGCCGCCCACGGTCAGGGGCATGAAGACCTCGTCCGCGGTCCGCCCCACCACGTCCAGGATGATGCCGCGCTTCTCGTGGGACGCGGTGATGTCCAGGAAGCAGAGCTCGTCGGCGCCCGCGGCGTCGTAGGCCCGGGCCACTTCCACCGGGTCCCCGGCGTCGCGCAGGTCCACGAACCGGGTGCCCTTCACCACCCGGCCGGCGTCCACGTCGAGGCAGGGGATGATGCGCCTAGTGAGCATGGGGGCCTCCGGCCGCCTCCATGGCCTCCGCCAACGAGAACGCGCCGCGGTAGAGGGCGCGGCCCACGACCACTCCCTCGATGCCTTCGCCTTCCAGTCGCGCCAGCGTGCGGATGTCTTCCACCGAGCCGACCCCGCCCGACGCGATCACCGGGACCTCCACGGCCCGGGCCACCCGCACGGTCTGCTCCGCGTTCACGCCGGACCCGGTGCCGTCGCGGCTGATGTCCGTGTAGATGATGCGGCAGGCGCCGTCTTCCGCGCACCGGCGGGCGAGATCCACTGCGTCCATGGCCGTGTCCTCGCGCCAGCCCCGCACCGCCGCGCGCCCGGCCCGGGCGTCGATGCCCACCGCCACCCGGCCCGGAAAACGCTCGCACGCCCGGCGCACGAAATCCCGGCTCTCGTAGGCCCGGGTCCCCAGCACCACCCTGGCCGCGCCCGCGGCCACGGCCTCCCCGATGTCCTCCAGGGTCCGCAGCCCCCCGCCCGCCTCCACCGGAACGCCGGACTCGGCGCAGACGGCGGCCAACTCCGCCAAGTGCACCGGACGCCCTGCCACCGCGCCGTTCAGATCCACCACGTGGATCATCTGCGCGCCCTCGTCCACCAGGCGCCGCGCCGCGTCCAGCGGCCGGTCGTAATAGACCGTCTCCCGCTCCATGTCGCCCTGGTACAGGCGGACGCAACGGCCGTCCTTGATGTCGATGGCGGGTATGACCAGCACGTCCGCGGACCCCCTTTCGTCAGGCCGGAGCCCCGGCCTCGGCGAACCTGCCGAAGTTGCCGAGGATGCGGAGACCCACGGCCTGGCTCTTCTCGGGGTGGAACTGGCAGGCGAACAGGTGGTCCGTGGCGATGCTCGAAACGAAGGGGGCGCCGTGGGAGGTCACCGTAGCCACCACCGAGTCGTCCGCGGGCACCGCGTGGAACGAGTGCACGAAATAGACCTGGTCGGCGTCCTGGACGCCTTCGAGGAAGCGCGTGGGCTTGCGGACCTCGACGGCGTTCCAGCCCATGTGCGGCACCTTGAGACCCTCCCCGGCGACGAAGCCGCGGACGGTCCCCGGCAGCAGGCCCAACCCCTCCGGGCTGCCGAACTCCTCGCTTTCCTCGAAGAGGAGCTGCAGACCCAGGCAGATGCCCAGGAACGGCCGTCTCCGGCGCACCGCGTCCCGGATGACCTCCACCAGCCCGAACCGGCGCAGGTTCCCCATGCAGGCATGGAACGCGCCCACCCCGGGCAGCACCACGCCCCGGGCGTCCGCGATGCGCGCAGGGTCCCGGGTCACCTCGGCCCGGAAGCCCGCCCGCTCCAGTCCCTTCTGCACGCTCCTCAGGTTGCCCATTCCATAATCGACGACGGCGATCACCGGCGACCCTCCTGCTTCCCGAGCCGCAAGGAACCTCCGTTCGACCCCGGCTCGAGGCGTCCCTCCCCATGGGAAAGCGCGTCCTTCGACTTCGCTTCGCTACGCTCAGGATGAACGGAGGACTCCGCTTCGCTACGCTCAGGATGAACGGAGGACTCCGCTTCGCTACGCTCAGGACGAACGGGGGGACTTCGCTTTGCCATGCTCAGGACGAACACTATCCCCGTCCCGCCGAACTGGAGCACGTGCTCGACTTCGCTTTGCCATGCTCAGAACGAACGGGGACGATTATGCAGGGTTTCCGCAAGGAAGTCCTGCTCCCCGAGGGCTAGAGGCTCCCCTTGGTGGAGAGCACGCCTTCGATCCTCTCGTCCAACCCCGTGGCCCGGTCCATGGCCCGGGCGAACCCCTTGAAACAAGCTTCGATGACGTGGTGCGGGTTCTCCCCGTGCTGGACGTCCATGTGCAGGTTCATGCCCAACTGGTTGACGAACGCCTGGTAGAACTCGTGGGGCAGGTCGGTGTCGAAGGCGCCCACCCGGCCGCCGCGGACCTTGACCCGGTACGCCAGGTAGGGCCGGCCGCTCAGGTCCACCACCACCCGGGCCAGTGCCTCGTCCAGGGGCACCGCGGCCTCGCCGAACCTGCGGATGCCGTGCTTGTCGCCCAGGGCGTCCTTGAACGCCTGCCCCAGGGTCAGGCCCACGTCCTCCACCGTATGGTGGTAGTCCACCTCGATGTCGCCCTTGGCCTGCACGGTGACGTCGAAGAGGCCGTGGCGCGTGAAGATCTCCAGCATGTGGTCGAAGAAGGGGATGCCCGTGTCCACGTGGGCCTCCCCCTTGCCGTCGATGTCGATGACCGCGGTGATGTCCGTCTCCCTGGTCTTGCGATGAACCGTTGCCGTTCTTGCCATTGGACTCTCCCTGCAAAACGCGGGATACGGCGGCGCCCCGCCTCCCCGCCGTATCCCCCACCCTGACCCTCCCCCGGCGCCCTCCGATTACTCCCCCCTCGAGGGGGAGTCGGCGAGACGAGGGCGTCAGCCCGCGGTCGAGCCGGTGGGGGGGTCGCGCGGGTCACCGGCCGCGGGCAGGCGCGCCTCCATGGCCCGGGCGTGCTCGTCCAGGCCCTCCCGGCGGGCCAGGTGGACCACGGCCGGGGCCAGGGCGGCGAACCCCTCGGGGCCGGCGCGGACGATGCTCGTGCGCTTGACGAAGTCATAAACCCCCAAGGGCGAGAAGAAGCGCGCGCTGCCGCCCGTGGGAAGCACGTGGTTGGGTCCCGCCACGTAGTCGCCGAGGGGCGGCGTGGCGTAGGGCCCCACGAATATGGCCCCGGCGTTGCGCACCGCCTCCACGCACTCCTCCGGCTTCCGCACCATGACCTGTACGTGCTCGGGGGCGATGTCGTTGGCGATGTCCACCGCTTCCTTCAGGGATCGGGTGACCATGATGGCGCCGTAGCGCCGCAGCGCGGCCAGCGTGATCTCCCGCCGCCGGGTGGCCTTCAACTGCTCGTCGATGGCCGCTTGGACCTTCCTTGCCGCGGCCATGGACGGGGTGACGCACACGGCCGCGGCGAACTCGTCGTGCTCGGCCTGGGAAAGCATGTCCGCGGCCACGTAACGCGGGTCCGCGGACCCGTCCACGATCAGCAGCACCTCGCTGGGACCGGCGATGGAGTCGATGTCCACGTGGCCGAAGACCAGCCGCTTGGCCGCGGCCACGTAAACGTTGCCGGGACCCACGATCTTGTCCACCCGGGGCACGGTCTCGGTGCCGAAGGCCAAGGCGGCCACCGCCTGGGCGCCGCCGATGCGGAACACCCTGTGGGCGCCGGCGATGCGGGCCGCGGCCAGCACCAGCCCGGCCTCCTGCCGGACCGGGGTGGCCACCGCCACCTCCTTCACACCTGCGGCCACCGCGGGGATCACGGTCATCAGCACGGTGGACGGATACGCGGCCTTGCCCCCGGGCACGTACGCGCCGGCCCGCTCCACCGGGCGGACGCGCTGGCCCAGGTCCAACCCCAGGGGGTCCCGGAAGCGCCAGCCCTTCTCCCGTTGACGGCCGTGGAACCGCTTGATGCGCGCCGCGGCCAGCCGCAGCCACCGAAGGTCCTGCCGGGACGCCTCGGCCAGGGCCCGGTCCATCTCCTCCGCGGACACCTCGATGCGGGACCGCGTCAACGCCACTCCGTCGAACTCCTTGGCGTAGCGCACCAACGCCCGGTCGCCGCGGCGCCGCACCTCCTCGATGATCTCCGCCACCTGCGCCTCGACGCCCCGCTCGGTCTCGCCCCGGCGCTTCAGGATCCGGTCCAGGGTCTTCCGGAAACCGGGGTCCGTGGTCTTCACGACGTCAACCGTCACGGTCCACCCTTCGTATGGCCGCGCCGAGACCGGCGAGCTTCCCCTCGATGTTCTCGTAACCCCGGTCCAGGTGATAGACGCGGGCCACCTCGGTGGCGCCCCGGGCCACCAGGCCCGCCAGCACCAGCGACGCGCTCGCCCGCAGGTCCGTGGCCATCACCGGCGCCCCGGACAACTCCGCCACCCCCCGGACCGCGGCCCGGTTGCCGTCCAGGGCGATGCGCGCGCCCATGCGGTTCAACTCCTGCACGTGCATGAAGCGGTTCTCGAAGACGTTCTCGGTGACCATGCTGGCCCCGTCCGAGACCGCCATCAACACCATCATCTGCGCCTGCAGGTCGGTGGGAAAGCCCGGGTACGGCCCGGTGGCCACGTCCGCGCCCCGGGCCCGTCCGTTCCCCGTCACCCGCACCCCCCCGGACTCCGCGGACACCCGCGCGCCGGTCTCCCGCAGCTTGTGGACGAAGGCGTCGAGGTCGCCGGCCCGGGCGTCCTCCACCAGCACGTCGCCGCGGGTCAGCACCGCCCCCACCATGAACGTGCCGGTCTCGATACGGTCCGGGCCCATCTCGTGGGACATGCCGTGCAACTCGCGCACGCCTTCGATGCGTATGGCCTCGGCGCCCGCCCCTGCTATCCGGGCGCCCATCTTCGCCAGCACGCCGGCCAACTCCGTGACCTCCGGCTCCCGGGCCGCGTTGTGGATCACCGTGGTCCCCCGGGCCAGGGCCGCGGCCATCATCAGGTTCTCGGTGGCGCCCACGGAAGGGAAGTCGAGGCGGATGGCCGCCCCCCGGAGCTCCCCGGCCCGGGCGTCCACGTAGCCGTGCTCCTGGCGGATGCGGGCGCCCATGCGCTCCAGTCCCCGCACGTGCAGGTCCACCGGCCGGGAACCGATGGCGCAGCCTCCGGGGGTCGATACCCGGGCGTGGCCGAAGCGAGCGAGCAGCGGTCCCAGCACCAGGAACGAGGCGCGCATGGTCTTCACCAGGTCATACGGCGCCTCGGTCCGGCAGACCTTGTCCGCGGTGAGGTCCAGGCGCCCGTCGGCCATCAACTGCTTCTCGATGGTCACCCCCAGGCGCGACAGCAACCGCAGGGTGGTGTCCACGTCCCGGAGGGTGGGCACCCTCGCATAGGAGCACTCGTCCGCGGTCAGGAGCGACGAGATGAGGATGGGCAGGGCCGCGTTCTTGGACCCGCTCGGGGCCACTGCGCCCTCCAGCGCCGCCCCTCCCTCGATGATGATGCTGTCCAACGACCCTGACCCCTTCGACTGAACCCCCTCGACCTTGGCCTCCGTTACCTTGGCCCCCCGACCCTGGCCCCCCTTACGCGCGCTCCGCGGCCACCACCCGCTCGCGCCCGGCGTAGTCCCGGACGGTCCGCAACTCCCCGAAGCCGGCGCCGTCCCGGAACAGGCCCCGGACCCCGGGGGCCAGTTCCGCTCCCACCTCCACCGCCGCCCATCCGCCCGGGCGAAGGTAGCGGGCGCCCTCCCGGGCGATCCTCCGGTAGCAGTCCATGCCGTCCGCCCCGCCGTCCAACGCCGCCGCGGGCTCCCAGTCCCGCACCTCGCGCTGCAGGCGGGCCATCCGGCCGCGGGGAACGTAGGGGGGGTTCGACGCCAGCACGTCGAAGAACTCCTCCCGGCCGCGCACCGGGGCGAACAGGTCGCCCTCGCCCAGGTGGACCCTCCCGGCCACGCCGTGTCGTTGCGCGTTGGCCCGGGCCACGCGCAACGCCGCGGCGGACACGTCGGTGGCCCACACTTCCAGGTCCGCACGCTCCGCGGCCAGAGCCACCGCCACCGCGCCGCTGCCGGTCCCCAGGTCCAGGACCCGGCGCGGGCCGGGGCGCTCGGCCAGGAGGTCCAGGACCGTCTGCACCAGATGCTCGGTCTCCGGCCGGGGGATGAGCACGTCCTGCGTCACCCGGAAGTCCAGCGACCAGAACTCCCGCGCCCCCGTGATGTAGGCCGCGGGCTCCCCGCGCCTGCGGCGGGCAGCCAGTCCGCGGAACCGGGCCGCCTGGAACTCCTGCAACTCCGCCTCGGGGTTCCGGTACAGGTCTTCCCTGGACCAGCCCAAGGCCTCCATCAGCAGCACTTCGGCGTCGAGCCGGGCGGTGTCGATGCCCGCCTCGGAGAATCCGGCCGCGGCGCGCCGCAGGACGTCCGCGACCCGTGGACCGGGGGGGCGGGATGACCCGGACCCTGCCGGGGACAGGGACGCGGCCCCCGCCGCCCGCGGGCCGGGGGGGCGGGACGCCGCACGGGGAGTCCGGCCGGCGGGCGACGGCCCCGCCGCGGCCAGTCCGCCGGGGCCACGCGCCGCGGCTTGCGCCGCCTCTCCCTCTCCGGGTTCCGGCTGCGCCGGGAACGACGGTCCGACTGCGTGGCGCGTCATGGTGCGGCCCGTCAGGCCGTGGCCTGGAGCGCTTCCGCCTGGTGGGAGGTGATCAGGCCGTCGATCAGGTCCTTGACGCCGCCGTCCATGACCTGGTCCAGCTTGTACAGCGTCAGGTTGATGCGGTGGTCCGTCACCCGTCCCTGGGGGAAGTTGTAGGTGCGGATGCGCTCGCTGCGGTCGCCACTGCCCACCATGAGCTTCCGGGAAGCGGCGATCTCCGAGCGTTGCGCCTCCTGGGTCTTCTCCAGCAGCCGGGCGCGCAGGATCTTGAGCGCCTTGGCCTTGTTCTTGTGCTGGGACTTCTCGTCCTGGCACGAGACCACGATGCCCGTAGGCACGTGGGTCATGCGCACCGCGGAGTCCGTGGTGTTCACGCTCTGGCCGCCGGGACCCGAGGAGCGGAACACGTCGATGCGCAACTCCCGGGGGTCGATCTCCACGTCCACCTCGTCGGCTTCCGGCAGCACCGCCACGGTCACCGCGGAAGTGTGGATCCGGCCCGAGGTCTCGGTGACCGGGACCCGTTGCACCCGGTGGACTCCCCCCTCGAACTTGAGCTGGCTGTAAGCCCCCTGCCCCTCGACCAGGGCGATGACCTCCTTGAACCCGCCCAACCCGGTGGGGTTCGAGTTCAGGATCTCCACCTTCCAGCCCCGGGTCTCGGCGTAGCGGCTGTACATGCGGAACAGGTCCGCGCCGAACAGCGACGCCTCCTCCCCGCCCGTGCCGGCGCGGATCTCCAGCAGCACGTTCCTGCCGTCGTTGGGGTCCCTGGGCAGGAGCAGTACCCTGAGCCGCTGCTCCAGGGCGTCCTGCCTCTCCTTCAGGGCGTCCAGTTCCTCCGCGGCGAGGTCCCGGAGCTCCGGGTCTCCTTCCTGGAGCAACTCGCGGTCGTCCTCGACCTCCTGCGCGAGCTTCCGCCACTCGCGGTAGCACGTCACCACTTCCGCCAAGTCCGCGTGCTCCTTGGCGACCCTGGAGTACTCCTTGCGGTCCTCCGGCAGCGCGGGGTCCGCCAGGAGCCCCTCCAACTCCTCGTAGCGGCCCTCCACCTCGGCCATCTTTTCGAGCATTCCCACGGTCCCGCCCCAAAGCAAAGGGGCAAAGGGAATTCGCGCCACCCTTTGCCCCTTTGCCGATGAGAGCCTGTCAGGATCGGTCCCCTCAGTCCTTGATGCCGTATCTCCTCTTGAACTTCTCGACTCGGCCCGCGGTATCCAGGAGCTTCTGCTTGCCGGTGTAGAACGGATGGCAGTTGGCGCAGATCTCGGTATGGATCGCCTTGGCGGTGGAGCGCACCTCGAAGGAATGGCCGCAGGCGCAGACCACGTTCACGAGTTTGTATTCAGGATGGATCTCGGCTTTCATGGTTGACCTCGAACCACCGTTTCATAGCACGAAACCGGCGCTCCTCCAAACCCGGCGCGGGGCGCCTCCTCCCCTCAGCCGTACTGCCGCAGCACGTGCCGCGCGATGACCATGCGCATGACTTCCGACGCGCCCTCGGTGATGAGCCGGCTCCGCTGATCGCGGAACCACAACTCGATGGGCAGGTCCGTGGTGAGGCCCACGCCCCCGTGGATCTGGAGCACCCGGTCCACCACCCGGAAGGACATCTCGTCGGCGAAGACCTTGACCATGTAGCCCTCGTTGCGCATGTCCTCGCCCCGGTCGTATTTCCAGGCCGCGTGATAGACCATCAGGGTCGCCGCGTGGAGCTCGGTGTAGGAGTCCGCCAGCTTGAACTGGATGGCCTGCCTGTCCGCCAGCGGCTTGCCGAAGGTGACCCTCTGCTTGGCGTACCGGGCGCCCATCTCGATGGCCCGCCGGGCCACGCCGATGGCGCGCCCGCCGTGCTTGAGCCGGCCGATGCCGAGCCATTTCTGTCCGAGCTTGAAACCCTCGCCTTCCGCGCCGATCATGTTCGCCGCGGGCACCCGGCAGTCGTCGAAGACGATCTCGCAGGGCTCGTAGCCCATCATGGTCTTGTACCTGGCGGTGACCTTCACCCCCGGGTTGTCCATGTCCACCAGTATGCACGAGATGCCCCCGTGGGAGCCCTTGCCGGGGTCGGTGGCCACCATCACCTGGGCGAAGTCGGCTTCGTCCGCCTCGGTGATGAAGCGCTTGACCCCGTTGATCACGTATTCGTCGCCGTCGCGCACGGCCCGGGTGCGCATGGAGCCCGGGTCCGAACCGGCGTCGGGCTCGGTCTGGGCGAAGCAGGCGCGCTTCTCGCCCTTGAGCAGGGGATAGAGGTAGCGATCCTTCTGCCCGTCGTTCATGGCGTAGAGCACGGGCCGCACTTCCGGGCCGAATATGCTGCGGCCCCGGGACGGCACCGCCACCGAGCGGGCCACCTCGGCCCAGACCACCACCTGTCCCATGAGGCTCAGGCCGGCGCCGCCGAACTCCTCGGGCACGTCGAGCATCCACAGTCCCATCTCCCGGGTCTTGGCCTCGAACCGTTCCCGGTACTCGGGCTTGAGGGTCACTCCGTCCCGGCACTCCATCTCCACCGGGATGAGCTCCTGGTCCACGAACTTCCGGACCGTGTCCTGGAGCAACTGCAACTCCTCGGGCAATGCGAAATCCATGTTTGGTATCCTCCTCTACTCGGCGGTTCGGTCCGCCGGACTCAGTCGTGGTCGCCCAGGAACGGAATCATCGCCGCGGCCAGCTCGTCGGGGCTTTCCTGCTGCACGTGGTGCCCGGTCCCGGGAATCTCCACCAGCGTCCGGTTCCGGAAGTGTTCCACCCGGCGGTAGCGGGGCGATTCCCTGTAGCCCGACTCCGCCCCGAAGACGAGCAGCGTCGGACAGTCGATGCGGTGGATGAACGCCCGGACCTGGGTCTCGGAAAACGACGAGTACGAGGGGTTGCGGGAGCGCGGGTCGTATTTCCAGACCAGGCCGTAGGGCGTGGGCCGGGTGCCGTGGCGCGCCATGTGCATGGCGGCCCGGTTGGGGACCAGCGGGAAACGCCTGCAGATGGCGTCCGCGGCCTGTCCCACGGTGGCGTAGTAGGTGAGGATGGTGTCCGAGCCGTCGTCCCGGGTCCAGCGGCCGAAGAGCTCCGGGGCTTCCTCTTCCGCGCGGCCGTAGGGACCCACCGCCTCGATGAGCACCAGCCGCCTGACCCTCTCCGGCAAGGCCCCGGCGAACACCACCGCCATGCTGCCCCCGAGGGAGTGGGCCACCAGCGTGACCGAGTCCTTCCCCAGGTGGCGCAGCAGGCCCACCAGGTCCAGCACGAAGTCCTCGTGCCGGTAACCGCGTTCTTGACCGACCCAGCCGCTGTCGCCGTGGCCCCGCAGGTCCAGGGCCACCACATGGGGCAGCTCGAACCCGGCCTTGCGGAAGGACTCCAGCAGGAAGTCCCAACTGTGGCAGTGGTCCCGGTTGCCGTGGACGAAGACGAAGGTCTCCCGGGCCGGGTCCCCGCTCTCCAGGTAGTGGACCCGGGAACCCTCCACCTCGAAGGTCCCCTCACGAAACCGCGGCAGCAACTCCATCACCCCTCGCGCGCCCATCGCCAAGCCATCCTACCGGCCGACCTCCGCCACCCCCATCTTGCTGAGCGGGCGCCAGCCGGCGCCGCCGTCGTCGAGCAGGCGGTCCGCCTCGTCGGGACCGTCGGTGAACGGATAGTAGTTGGGGAAACGGGGAGCCGGCAGCTTGTCCCAGCCGGCGAGGATCGAGTCGGTGAAGCGCCACGCGTAGTCCACCTCGTCCGAGCGCGTGAACAACGATGCGTCGCCGCGCATGGCGTCCAGCAGCAGCCGCTCGTAGGCTTCCGGCGAACGCTGCTCGAAGGCTTCGTAAACGAAGTCCATGCGCACTTCCGCCAGGTCGATCTGCATCCCCGGGCGCTTGCAGGCGAAGGAGAGGCTGATGCCCTCCCGGGGCTGGATGCCGAGGATCAGCACGTTGGCGCTGGCCGCGGCCATGGCCAGCCGGTCCGACTTGGACGGGTTGCGGAACAGGCGCAGCGGGGGGTGGCGGAACTGCACCGCGATCTCGGACACCCGGTTGCGCAGGCGCTTGCCCGTGCGCAGCAGGAAGGGGATGCCGGCCCAGCGCCAGTTGTCGATCTTGGCCCGCAGCGCCACGTAGCTCTCGGTGTTGGACATCTCGTCCACGCCCTCTTCCTGGCGGAAGCCCTTGACCACCTCCCCCCGGAGCTCGCCGAACCCGTACTGCCCGCGCACCGTTGCCGCGGCCACCTCCTCCGGCGAGCCGTAGGGCACCAGCGCCCGCAGCAGCTTGACCTTCTCGTCGCGGATGGACACGGGCTCCACCGCCGCGGGCGGTTCCATGGCGATGAGGCACAACAGTTGCAGCATGTGGTTCTGTACGATGTCCCGCAGGGCGCCGGCCTTGTCGTAGAACGCCCCTCTGCGCCCCTCCATGCCCAGGGTCTCGGCCACGGTGATCTGGACGTTCTCCACGTACTTCTGGTTGAACAGCGGCTCGAAGATGGCGTTGCCGAAACGGAAGCTCAGGATGTTCTGGACCGTCTCCTTCCCCAGGTAGTGGTCGATACGGTAGATCTGGCTCTCGTCGAGTATGCCGGTGACCTCGTGGTTCATCTCCCGGGCGCTCTCGAGGTCGTGCCCGAAAGGCTTCTCGATGATGACGTGCGACCACTTCTCCTCGTCCGGGCGCCGGATCAGTCCCGCGGCGTCGAGGTTCCGTATGATGGGCGAAAAGAACTCGGGGGCCACCGAGAGGTAGAACAGCCGGTTGCCGGGAAGCTCCCGCTCGGCGTCCAGCTCGTCCAGCCTCGCCTTGAGCTTGCGGAAGGACTCGGCGTCGGTGTTGTCGCCTGGCTGGTAGTGGAGCGCCTCGAACAGGGGGCTCCCGGCGTCCACCTCCGGCAAGTCCAGGCGCATCTCGCCGACCATCCGCTCGCGGTACGCCTCGTCGGTCATCTCCGTGCGCGAGAAGCCCACCACCGCGTAACGCTCCGGCAGGCAGCCTTCCCGCTCGAGCTGGTACAACGCGGGGATCAGCTTGCGCTTGCTCAGGTCGCCCGAGGCCCCGAAGATCACCATGGTCAGGGGGCCGTTGGCGCGGAACGAGCTGTCCGCCCTCCGAGCGCCTTCGTCTTCGCTGATACGCACCGAAGCCTGCACGCCGCTGCGAGGTTCCATCCGCGTTCTCCTCGAAAGCCCGAACAGAGACAAGGAAACCAACAGAGGGCTACAAGTAGCGCGAACCCCGGTGGTTGTCAAAAACGGCCCGCGGAGGGACCCCGCCGCCTTCCGGCGGCGGTGCAACGCGCGCCGCGGGGAACCCGCCGGGGACGAGGGGCGGCCTTCGTCCCGAAACCGTTGACACGGAACCGGCCCGCGGTTATCCTCTGCCGCGGTCCCCGTCGGACCGCGTTCGAAACCGTTTTGCCCGAGGCCATGATCGAGTTCCAAGGCAGGAGCATCCCCACTACGCTCGCCGAGGTCGCGGACCCCCGGAGGACCGTGCTGCTGGTCTGGGACATGCAGAACGACCAGGCGGGCAGCTCGTTCAACAAGGCGGAACTCCTGCGCGCCGCGCCTCCCCTCATCGCCGCGGCCAAGGGCGCCGGCGTCCGGGTGGTGTACGCCCTGGCCACTCCCCATGCGTGGCGCGACGAAGCGCCGGCCATGATCCGGCGCGCCATGAGGGACCAGGGCGTCAGCGACCCGAACCAACTCGGACCGCGCCGTGTCCGGGGGAGCTTCGGCTGGCGGCTCATGGAGCCCTTCGAGCCCGCGGACGACGACACGGTGATCGAGAAGCGCCGCCCCACCATCTTCGTCGGAACGGAGTTCGAGCAGCTCCTGGGCAACTGGAACCGGGACACCGTGGTGGTGGCGGGTTGCCGCACCGACGCGGGCGTCGAAGGCAGCGTCCGGGACGGCTATTACCGGGGGCTGTTCATGGTCGTGGCGCGCGACTGCGTGGGCACCAACCGCGAGAGCGCCCACCGGGAGGCCCTCCAACGCATGGAGCGTTTCGCGGACGTGGTGGACTCGCGGGAACTGCTCGCCGTCTGGGGCGCATGATCCGGCTCGGCTCCCTCGCCTACCTGTTGCGCCTGGGTCCCCGGCGGCTGCTGGGGGTGGTGCAGCACCTGCCCGATTTCGCGCGGTTGTTCTGGCGCCTGTTCAAGGACCCGCGGGTGGGGGTCAAGGCCAAGCTGCTGGCGTTGAGCGTGTTCGCCTACCTGATCCTGCCCACCGACCTCATGCCCGACCTGATCCCGGCCCTGGGACACGTCGACGACCTGCTGCTGCTCTTCCTGGGACTCAAGGGGTTCGTCAAGCTGTGCCCGCCCGAAGTGGTAAAGGAGCACGTGCAGCGGATTGCGCAGAAGCGGTGACGACGCCGGAGCGCAGATCGGCTTTGACCATAGCTCGGCAAGGGAGTACGGTATTTCCAGGAGGCATTCCATGGCGCACCAGGCAAACGGTTGGGACTGGCCCGCGGATCGGGACGAAGCCGCCCCGGTCAAGATCAAGCTGGACAAGGCCAAATCCAGCACTTGGTTCCACGACGAAGCCACTATCGCCTTTGCTCTGGGCGACAGGAAATTCCACGGCTGGATGCCCCGCTACGCCGTCAACATAGACGAAAAATGGCTCAAGGCCTTCATCGTCGGAGACTTCGCCAACGGCGACTGGTACGTCCTGATTCCCCA